>QKDL01000001.1 GCA_003252105.1 Arcobacter sp. | reverse complement strand
TTCATTTTAATTCTTATATAAAAAAATATAAAAACTGCTAATAATATTAAAATTCCTATAATAATAAGTTTTAAATATTCATCAATCATATTTTGATTTGAACCAATAAAATACCCTAACAATGCTAATATCATTACCCAAATACCAGCACCTAAACTAGTATATAAAGAAAACTTCCAAAGATTCATTTTCGCAAGTCCAGCTGGTAGTGAGATATATTGTCTAACAGCAGGAATAAGTCTTCCTGAAAAAGTAGATATATGTCCATGTTTAGCAAAAAAATCTTCCATTTTCTCTAAAGTTTCCTCTTTTACTAAAATATATTTCCCATATTTACTAAAAAAAGCCCTCCCAAATTTTAAGGCAAGATAATAATTAAAAACAGCACCTGCTAAGCTTCCTAATATTCCACAAAATATTGCTATAAAAAGATTCATCTCACCTTTATATGCTAGATATCCTGCTGGAACCATCACTATTTCACTAGGGAAAGGGAAAAAAGAACTTTCTAAAAACATCATTATAAAAATTCCAATATAACCTAAATCAGCAACTGTATTTACTATAAAATCAATAATATCTTTCAACATATGTTTAATTCCTTAATATTTTCTACTATTTGTTAAATAATTTAAATATATATTTAATATAATACGCCTCAAAAAGGTATTTTAAACTATTTGCACTTTAAGCAATCAATTTTAAATATTTTATTTAACTTATTCTCTTACAAAATCTATTTTCAAATAGTTTAAAAAAAAAGAGTATACTAAATCAAACAAAAAAATTTCTTGATATATTGAAATTTTTTATTAAAAATAAAGTAATCATACCTAATTAAAAAAATAATGGAGATTTATATGGATATAAAAGTATTGATTGTTGAAGATGAAGCTATAGTTGCACTTGACCTAAAAAGTACTTTATTAAAGTTAGGATTTAAAGTTACTAATGTTGTAACTAAATATAAAGATGCAATTAAATCTGTACAATCAAATACTCCATCTATAATCCTAATGGATATAAATTTAAATAGTGAAAAAGATGGTATAGACACAGCTACAGATATAAAAAAATTTATAAATATTCCAATAATCTTTTTAACTGCATTTAGTGATGATGAAACTATTTCAAGAGCTATAAAAACTGATCCTGTAGGGTATTTAATAAAACCTTTTAATACAGAAGAATTAAAATCAACTATTATGTTAGGTTTTTATAAATTTAACAATGAAAATATTGAAGAAAAAGAGTTAAAACTAATAAAACTCTCTAGTGATTATTTTTATACCAAAGAGCCTCATCTAAAAGTATATTATAAACAAAAAGAGATATCTTTAACTCAAAAAGAGAGAATGTTAATGGAGATTCTTATTCAAGCAAATGGACAAATAGTTTCATTTTCATCTATAGAACATTATATTTGGTATGATAAAGTTGTATCAGATAGTACTTTAAGAACATTAATCTACAGACTTAGAACAAAACTTGATTATAAAGTAATTGAGACTTTACCAACCATTGGTTGTAAGTTAATTGTTTAATTTAACCTACAACCAAGTAAAGGAATAGATTCTATTAACTTATTATTTAATCTCATCCTTAGCCTGTAAATTAATGTTCTTAAAGTACTATTAGAAACATTAATATTAGGCCAAATTTTATTTTCTAAGTCTTCAAACTTTATTGTTTTTCCTTTTGATTCAATCAAAAGTTTAAGAAGCAAAGACTCTTTTTTACTCAACTTTACTGGTTCATTTTTTAGAAAAAGTTTTGAGTTTTCATAATCATAATAGTAGTTATTACCTAGATTAAGAAGATTATCATTTATCATAAACTTTTCTTCACACTTACTTTTATATAATCCTAATAATATATTTGATTTTAAATCCTCATCTTTAAAAGGTTTTAATAAATAAGTTACAGGATTTGTATGTATTGCTCGTGCAATTGTATTTTCATCAGAATATGATGTTAAATATATAACTGGAATATTATCTTTATATTGCATCTGCTCTACAATCTGTATACCATCTTGTTCACCTTTTAAATTTATATCCATTAGGATTATATCTGGTCGTTGAGAATTTATACTATTTAATACTGTTTTTGAACTACTTGCAATATCAGTAACATCAAAATTAAACTCTTCTAAAGTTTTTTTCATATCAAGTGCGACAATAGCTTCATCTTCAACAATTAACACTTTTGCTTTTGACATAATATTTCCTTTTATTTTTATTTCAAAATACTATCAATATTGCGTCACATTTATGTCACATTTTATACATATTAAAACTTTTTTTAAAATAAATTGTAACTATATTGTTAACATCATTAAATACAATTACAAAGAGTTTATACTCAACAAGCTAATTCACACAAATAAAAAAAGAGGAGTTCCCCCTCATTTCTCCTCTTTTTTATTAATATTCTCTATGGTACAAATCTTGCATTTCCAAATTACAATTGTTCTTCTATAAAATTTAGAATAAGAGGATATAAATCCATATTTTTCTTATAACTAAAAATATCCTTTTATTCTATTTATCAAGATTTTGTTTAGTTTCTAAGACTAAATTTTTATATTAAGAAGAGGTTCCTAAACTTTTACGGAACATAATTAAAGATATAAGAAAAAAAGACAAACCTATTAAAGTTATTGCTACAAGATTACCCCATACTACTTCTAAACCTGCACCTCTATATAATATTGCTTGTGCCATTTCTACAAAATGACTTGTTGGCATTAAACGCATCATATATTGAATAAAGTCAGGCATACTTTCAAATGGTGTAATTGCACCAGAAAGTATTTGCAATGGAAGAATAGTTAATATAATCAATAATCCAAGCTGAGGCATAGTTCTAGCTATTGTCCCCATAAATATCCCCATAGATGTTGTGGAAAATAGTGTTAACATAGTTCCAAATAAAAAAAGTGTTTTTGAACCAGCAATAGGGACTGATAATATTTCCTCAATAACAATTTGCAATGAAAAAGCTGTTGCAATAAGAACTACAAGCCCCATAGACCATATTTTTGAAAGCATTATTTGAAATGGTGTTAAAGGCATTACTAAAAGATGCTCTATTGTTCCATGTTCTCTTTCTCTAATCAAGGCCGCACCTGACAAGATAATAGATAACATAGATATTTGGCTAATAATTTCCATTATCCCTCCAAACCATATGCTATCAAGAGTTGGATTAAACTTCATTCGAGTCACTAACTCTACTGGCATTTGAGTTTCGGATTTAAACCCTTTTAAAAATAGATTTACTTCATCATTAATCATCTGTCCTATATATCCAGCACCAATTCCTGCTTGGGACATTCTAGTTGCATCTATATTGACTTGTATAGAGGGATTTGCATTTTTTATAACATTTTTTTCAAATGAAGATGGAATATTAATAACAAATGTATATTTACCAGAATCCATACCATCATCAAGTTTATCATGTTGTATTATTATAGGTTTTAAAAATCTTGGTTCATAGAATGTATCTATTATACGTGCAGAAAGTATCGAACGATCTTCATCAATAAAAGCGATAGGAACTTTATTTAATTCAGAAGATGCTGCAGTAGCTTTAATATATATGGCAAATGTAAAAGAGTATATAATCAAAATAAGCATTATTTTATCACGACAAAGACTTTGTAACTCTTTTATTCCAAGGTAATATATATTTTTTACTCTTTTTTTCATTATGCTTCCTGTTTTTTCAGTACTAACATACTAAGTATTGTTATTACTATAATTGCTAACATCAAAGCAATAAAATCAAACTGCAACTCTTTAAAGCCTAATGCTTTACTAAAAACACCACGGCAAATATTTATAAAATATGTTGCTGGGAATATATTTCCCATAAATGCTGCTACACCTTCAAGAGAACTTACAGGGTCTTTAAGTCCAGAAAAACTTACAGTAGGAAGCATAGTAAATATAGCTGTACCAGCAAGTGCTGCTATTTGTGTTTTAGCAAATGCTGACATTAGCATCCCAAGCCCAGTAGTAGTTATAACAAAAAGTAACGCTCCTAAACAAAGTGCCCAAAAACTTCCCTTCAAAGGAACTTCAAAAAGAAAAACAGCTAATAAGCTTAAACCTAAAAAACTTAACATACTAATAAAAATATAAGGTAACTGTTTTCCTATTAAAAACTCAATTTTTGTTACAGGAGCTACATAAAAATTTGTAATAGACCCCAACTCTTTTTCCCTTACAACACTTAATGCCATAAGAATAGAAGGAATAAAAACCAGTAAAATCGGTATAACAGCAGGTACCATTGAATAAATACTTTTAAAATCTTGATTATATCTATATCTCATCTCAATATTTATAGGAATTAGTGAATCTATTGTATAACCTAAAGGTCTAAAAATATGTTCTGATACATAATTATTATGCATACCTTTTATATATCCTAAAATCGTTTCTGCTCTAAAAGGCATTGCACCATCTATCCAAACTGCTATCTCTACTTGGTTTCCTTTTTTAAGCTCTTTACCAAATCCTGAAGGGATAACCAGTGCAACTGATATATCACTACTATTCATTCTTTTATCAAGTTCCTCTTGGGAATTTATAGCATCTTGTTCCAAAAAGTATCTCGAACCGGATAGATTTTGTATATAGTTAAAACTTTGAGGTGTTTTATCCTGATCAAATACAGCAAACCGTAAGTCTTTAACATCCATACTTATTCCATATCCTAAAGCAAACATTAAAAAAATCGTACCAAATAAAGCGAACATAAGTCTAATTGGGTCTCTTGCTATTTCCAATGATTCTCTATAACTATATCCAAAGAGTCGTAAAGGACTAAAATAAGAGTTTGGTTTTGGTGATTTTTGTATTTTTTTAATATCAGTTTCATCAACAATTTCATCATCAGATACCTCTTGTAGATAACTAATAAAAGCATCTTCTAATGTTTCTTTATCCTTAGATTCCATTAATCTTTTAGGAGTATCACTTGCTAAAACATTACCTTTATGCATCAAAGAGATTCTATCACATCTTTCACCTTCATTCATAAAATGGGTTGATATAAATATTGTTACACAATCATTTCTAGATAAATCTATAAGTAATTCCCAGAATTGATCTCTTGAGATAGGGTCAACACCGGATGTAGGTTCATCAAGAATAAGTATTTTAGGTTTATGTACTACTGCTACAGCCAAAGAGAGTCGCTGTCTTATTCCAAGAGGAAGGTTAGATGTCAAACTATTGATATATGAATCTAATTTAAAACGTTCTATTAATTCTTTAATCCTAAAATTTATTTCCTCTTTTGGGATATGAAAAAGACGTGCATGAAGCAATAAGTTTTGTTGAACAGTAAGTTCAGAATATAAAGAAAAAGATTGAGTCATATATCCAACTTGGGAACGCATATCAATATCTTGTTCTTTTATAGATTTATTAAAAAGCCATGATTCACCAAATGTTGGAGTAAGAAGCCCTGTAAGCATTTTCATAGTAGTTGTTTTACCACAACCATTAGATCCTAAAAAACCAAATATCTCACCTTGTTCAATATTAAAACTTACATGATTAACTGCTGTAAAATCACCAAACTGCATAGTTAAATCTTTTGCAATAATTGCACTTTCATTTTCCTCTTTTTTAATTCGAGGTGTTATTACTAATTCTTTATGCCCTTTACGTTTAGATTCAGGTAATAAAGCTATAAATGCTAAATCAAGATTATGGGAGTTGGTCTGTTCTAAAATAGAATCTGGACTACCAGTTGCTAGAATCTCTCCTTCGTCCATTGCAATTAACCAATCAAATTGTTCAGCTTCTTCCATATATGCTGTTGCTATTATCACGCTCATCTGTTTTTGACGATTTTTTATACGCTTAACTAAATTCCAAAACTGTTTACGAGAAAGAGGATCTATACCTGTTGTTGGTTCATCCAATATTAAAAGATCGGGATCATGAATTAGGGCACAACAAAGTCCAAGTTTTTGTTTCATACCACCTGAAAGTTTTCCTGCAGGGCGATCTTTAAAAGGGCTGAGTCCAGTGCTTTTTAGAAGCTCATTAATCCTAGCATCTCTTTCTACTTTTCTTTGTCCATAAAGTTTTCCAAAAAACTCTATATTTTCCCATACAGATAAAGACATATAAAGATTTTTGCCTAAGCCTTGAGACATAAAAGCTATTCGTGATCCTATTTTGTTTCTGTGACTTTGTTGTTTTATATCACCATCTAAAACTTCAATACAACCACTCTGAAGCTTTTTTGCCCCTGCAATAAGTCCTAATAAAGTAGATTTACCTACCCCATCAGGACCTATAAATCCAACTAATTTGCCAGAAGGTATATTAATATTTATATTATTAATTGCAGTTATATCTCCATATTTATGACTAAGATCATTTATAATGGCTACAAACTGTTGCATATTATTTTTTCGTTTCTATTGGAATAGTATTTAAATTAATAGGCCATATTGCATCTTTATCAAGTTTGATATATGTAATTCCAGGCAATCCAGTTTTAATTCTCTCAAAATATTTTTCAAGTAGTTTAGGCTCAATTTTAACTTTTATTCTAAACATAAGTTTTTCTCGTTCAGTTTTTGTTTCTATCTCTTTTGGAGTAAATTGAGCAAGAGGTGAAACAAATGTAACTTTTGCTGGTATAGCAATATTTGGAACTGCATCAAGAACTATTCTTGCTTCTGAACCTATATAAACACGACCTGCTTGTGATGTAGGAAGAAAAATACTCATATATGTATTTATAAGATCAAGTACTACCAATACTTTACCTCCACTTGCAACCATTTCCCCATTTTCTACAAGTTTATATAATACTCTTCCTTTAACAGGAGAATAAAGCTTAGAGTCTTCAATATTTATTTTGATTGTTTCTATTTTTGCCTTAGCTGCTTTTATACTTGCATCAGAACTAACTACTTGACTTTTTGAAGCAATCAAAGCTGCCCTTGCCGTTTTCAAAGCTGTTTCATCTTTTTGAAACTCTACAAGTGGTATGCTATTTTTACTTAATAAAATTGATGTTCTTTCATAATTTTTTTGTGCAAGGTCTAGTTCACTTTCTCTTTGTGCAACAATTGCTAATGCATACTTTTTATTTTGTTTTGCTTGATCTAGATATGCTAAAGCCTCATGAAGTTTTGCATCTAATTCTTTTGTATCTAAAGTAGCTAAAAGTTGCCCCTTTTGAACAATATCTCCCTCTTCAACTTCAATATTCAATAGCCTACCTGATAATTTTGATGTAATATCTACCTGAGTAGTTTCAATTCTACCATTTCCTGATGCAAGCCCATCTAGCTCATCTACACCATTTTTTGAAATTAACAAAAAATATATTAAAACACCTACAATTAAAACTCCAAGGGCTAGAAGTAACTTTGTTTTTGTTAACATTTAAAAATCCTTTTAATTTTTACATAAGCTATTCAAAAGAACCTTAGATATAAAGTTACCTACGTTTGAATGTTTTCCATATTCTCTAAAAATAACTTGAATATATAAATAGAATAGTATATTTTTACTATAGTAATTACAAATACTTTGTTTTTTATATTAATAGCAAACAATTGCTTAGATAAATTATAAAATAAATATAATTAAATTGTAAATAAAAAAGTTTTAGCTACTCTGGTAAAAATAAACTTTTTATTTTTGTTTATAGATCTTATTATAGATGAGTTAATTTAGAAGAATTTAACCTAATTTTTTCCATATATGACATTTTCATAAACTCTTCCATTTGATTATTAGAAGCGTATTCATAACCAAATATCTCTTTCCATAAAGACTCATCTTCCATACAAAGATAAAAATATACATCTTTATGCCAAGGTTTAAATGTATCATAAGCATGTTTAAACATCTCTTTTTTTATTTCTAAAGGATATGATTGTTTTCCATTTGCATCAGTAAAAGGCATTTGAAGAATTTTTGATTTGAAATTTCTACTTCTAATTTTATTTATTACTGGTTTTATAAAAGTTAAAGTTCCAAAAGATATAAGAGCAACTTTTTTTGAATCAAAAGTATCTATTAACGTTTTATAAACCTCTTCATATTCACTTAAATAGTTTTCATAATGTACAATTGGATGAAAGTGAAATCCAACTAGGACACCTTTTTTACTTACTTTTTTTGCTGCTTCAATTCTTTGATTTAAAGAGGCAGCTAGGTGTTCTTCATTATCTATTATAGTTTGAGTATTTAAAGACCAAGTACAGATTATATTTTTAGGAACTTCATTTTCTAAAAAATAGTTTATATTATTTGATTTTGTTTTAAATTCTAAAATAACATTGGGATTTTTTCTTGCAAATTCAAAAAGAGCATCTAAAATCCCCTCTTTATTTCCCCACATAAGAGAATCAGAGCTTTGTCCTGTTCCTATATGATATATCTCATTTGGGTCAAGTTCTAAATTTTCCAAATTCTTTTTAAAATTTACATCAAAACCTATTTTATCTTGATTGTAAAAAGATTGTATAGAACAATAAGAACAATCAAAACCACAAGACTGAACTGCATCCAAAGTTAAAAGATTGCAACATCTAGTGTTAGGACTTGCTACAGGACAAGAACCAAGAGCTGTTTTTTCCCCTTCAAATTTAGTAAAAGAAAACTTTCTTATATCATCTTTATATAACTCTTTTGAAAAATTTTTATATGAATTCGGCTTAGATTTAAAGTTTTCCCACTTTTTTCTTATATCATTAAAAGCATTCTTTCTATTTGGATACTCTTCTTTGAAAAGTTTTGAAATATCTTCTTCATGCCACATTCTAAAATCTATTGCAAAATCTATTATTTGTTTTAATTCTTGAAAAGAAAACTCATACTCAAAAGCTTTTTTTGTTATAAACTCTTGATTCTCTTGAGATAGATTTTTAAAATTTGTTTTAGGAAGTGATTGTTCAAACTTTTCTTTGTAACTCATAAGTATTTTTTCCATTTATCTTTTGAGTTTTCTATAAGTTCAATAACAAAACTTTTTTTAGGAATTTGTAAGTCCAAATAATCAGATACAACTTTAAATACATAAATATCTTTACAATAGTTTTTTGAAACTTCTAAAAAATATTTTGCTTCCATATCCACTAAAAGAGTTTCTAAATTTTCATCACTATCAAGTGGTTTATCAACAGTTGTTAAGGGTGCAAAGTTTATATTTGGAAGTAATCTATTTGTGCAAAAGAAAGTACCTATTTTTATAGAACTATCACAACAACCAGCAATGCCAATATTTATGGCTTTATCAATTTTATAGTTATCAAAAATATATTCTAAAGATTTTTGACAATTTTCTTTTCCTATACTAGATACTATAAGTAAATACTCTTCATTTTCACTTCTAAAAAGTTTAGAGTTTTTTGGTAAATTTTGAACACTATTGTCTTGTTTTAATTTTAAAAAGTTTATTAAAGGTTGTGCTTCTGAAAGTAATGCAGTGTGAATAAATGTCTTAGACATGAGAGTAAAACTAAGACCAAAGTCTTAGTTTTTAAGCTTTTATTATTTTCTAAGCTCTTTAATTTTAGCAGCTTTTCCTGTAAGACCTCTAAGGTAGTGAAGTTTAGCTCTTCTTACTTTACCACGTCTAACTACATCAAAAGACTTTAAAGACTCAGAATATAGTGGGAAAATTCTTTCTACACCAACAGAGTTAGCTCCGATTTTTCTTACTGTGAAAGTAGCATCAATCCCATTTCCACTTCTAGCAATAACTACACCTTCGAAAGTTTGAACTCTTTTTTTCTCACCCTCTTTAATCTCAACACCAAGTTTAACAGTATCACCTGCTCTAAACTGTGGAATCTCTTTTTCTGCAATTTGCGCTGCTTCAAAGCTCGCAATGTATCTATTTTTCATTGTATTTCCCTTTGGTGAAAGTGCCCGCATTTGCAAGTTGCGGGGTATCACACTTCTATTTTGTTTTTTTATTTGAAACTAAATCTGGTCTATAATATTTTGTTTTGCAAATAGCCAGATTATTTTTTAAGTCGGCAATTTTACTATGATTTCCCTTTAAGAATTCTTTAATTACACTTAAATTTTGGAATTTTTCAGGCTTTGAAAAAGAAGGCGCTTCTAAAAGATTGTTTTCATAACTTTCCATCACTAAAGAATCTGCATTTCCAAGTACGCCATCTACATTTCTTGAAATTGCATCTGCCATAACTAAAGATGCTAATTCTCCACCTGTAAGTATAAATTCACCTATACTAAACACTTCATTAGCATATTTTTCAATAACTCTTTCATCAATACCTTCATATCTACCACTAACAAAAACTATGTTTTTTTTCTTTGCAAGTCTTTTTGCATCATTTTGTTTAAATGGTTTAGCAGCAGCTAGTGGAAAAATGATATATGCTTCAGAATTTTTCTTTTTTATCTCATCTAAACAATCAAACAAAGGTTGAGGAGTCATTAACATGCCAGCACCCCCACCTATCATAGGGGCATCAACTTTTAGATGTTTATTTTTTGTAAAATCTCTTGGATTATAAAACTCATACTCTATAAAATTAGCCTCAACTGCTCTTTTTAATATAGAATCATAAAAGTATGGTTCAATTAAATTTTGAAATAATGTTACAAAAGTAAATTTCAATGTTCTACCTAATTTATTTTTTGAAAGTTTACCATAATCCATTTTATTTAATATTAAGCTTAGTTGATTTATATTTCATTTTTTTCACAAGGTGTATTATTGAAGTTTTTAAAAGGTTTTAAAAAAAGCTACTTTTCATTATCTGCTATTATTGCATATTCAACTGCAAAAACTTTGCAAGATAAAGAAGTGCATTATAAAAATATCAATTACTGTTCACACCTTTATAATGAAGCGGAGGAGGAATCTCCCCCTGATGAAGAATCACTCTTACTTCAAACAACTTGTTTAGTATTAAACAATAAACCATGTCACTGTGATTGCGTATTTAAACAAAAAACAAAACTTGCCATACTAAACTTTAAATTTATCCCTAGATGTCCCTTTTATACAACCTATTTTGCCTTTAGAAGAAGTGGTATTCACCCTCCTTTTTATTCTTTAATTCACATATAAAACTATAAAAAATTAAAGGATAATAATGTCAACAAAAAGTTATGTAATAGGTTTTCCAAGAATTGGTGAACAAAGAGAATTAAAAAAAGTATTAGAAGAGTTTTGGGCAAAAAAATCTCCCTTTAACAAAGTTGAAGAACTGGCAAGTAATTTAAAAAAAAGACATTGGGAGTATCAAAAAAAAGCAGGAATTGAATATATAAGTTCAAATGATTTTTCACTATATGATAATATTTTAGATACTTGTATTATGTTAAATGCTATACCAAAAAGATTCAAAGAGTTAAAGGGTGAAGAGTTATATTTTTCTATGGCAAGAGGAAATAAAAATTGTGTAGCGATGGAGATGACAAAATGGTTTAATACAAACTATCATTATATTGTTCCTGAATTAAGTTTAGAAGACACATATAAATTAAATGCTTCAAAAATAATCAATGAATACAATGAAGCAAAACAAAATGGTATCAAAACAAAAATCAATTTAATAGGTCCTATAACATTTTTAGGTTTATCAAAAAGAGTTGATGATGGTGATACTTTTGAACTATTATCAAAAATTCTTCCTATATATATTGAACTTTTCAAAGAGATTTCAAAACTAAATGAAGTTGTAACTGTACAAATAGATGAACCTTTATTATCAAAAGATAATGAAACAAAAATATTGGACTTAATAAAACCAACATATAATGATTTAGGAACAATTACAAATAATATAAAACTGATTGTAACTACATACTTTGAACATTCAAATGAAGCTACAAAACTTTTAGTAAATACACCTATTTGGGGAATTGGATTAGATTTTTTATATGGAGAAAAAAATTTACAAACATTAAAAGAGATTGCAAATAACAACAAAAAACTGATTGCTGGTGTAGTTGATGGAAGAAATATCTGGAAAAATGATATTAAAAACAGTTTAAAACTTTTAGAAGAGATATCAATAATTGTTCCAAAAGAAGATATCTATATATCTTCATCTTGTTCACTTTTACATATCCCCTATTCTCTTAAGTATGAAAAAGATTTAGATAAAAATATCAAAAGTTGGCTAAGTTTTGCTATAGAGAAACTAGATGAAATAAATCTAATCTCAAAAATATTTTTTAAAGGGTTAGAAAAATTAACAATAGATGAACAAAAAGCATTTATTGAAAATATTAAATCAAATGAAAATAGAAAAACTTCTGAACTAATTCATAATAAAAAGATTCAAAACAGAGTTAAAAATTTTGCTAAATTAAAAAGAGATGGTGATTTTGAAGAAAGGATAAAAATTCAAAAAGAGCTTCTAAAATACAAAGACTTGGCAACTACTACAATAGGTTCTTTCCCTCAAACACCAGAAGTTAGAAAATCAAGACAAGATTTCAAAAAAGGTGAAATCTCATATGAAACATATGAAAAAGATATGAAAGTATATATTGATGATTGTATAGCTTTTCAAGAAGAGTGTGGTCTTGAAGTGCTAGTTCATGGAGAACCAGAAAGAAATGACATGGTTGAGTATTTTGGTGAACAACTAAATGGATTTGTTTTTTCTCTAAATGGTTGGGTTCAAAGTTATGGAAGTAGATGTGTTAAACCTCCAATTATATTTGGAGATATTTCAAGAGAAAAACCTATGACAGTAGATTGGATTACATATGCACAAAGTAAAACTTCAAAAATCATGAAAGGGATGTTAACTGGACCTGTAACAATTTTAAATTGGTCATTTGTAAGAGATGACCTTCCTAGAAGTGAAGTTTCAAAACAAATTGCAGTTGCTTTAAGTGATGAAATAGATGATTTACAAAATGCTGGCATAAAAATCATTCAAGTAGATGAAGCAGCTTTCAAAGAAGGCTATCCTTTAAGAAAAGAGAATATAAAAGAGTATGAAATTTGGGCTGTAAGAGATTTTAAAATTGCTGTGAGCAGTGCAAAAAAACAAACTCAAATCCATACACATATGTGTTATAGCCAGTTTAATGATATTATTAAAACTATTGAAGATATGGATGCGGATGTAATCTCAATAGAAACAGCAAAAAGTGGGAATGAACTACTAAAAATATTTAAACAAGTTGGTTATAAACAAGAGATCGGTCCTGGAGTTTATGATATACACTCTCCAAGAGTTCCAAGTGTAGAAGAGATAATTAAACAAATCAAATTACTTCTTGAAGTACTTCCAAAGGAACAATTATGGATAAATCCTGATTGTGGATTAAAAACAAGAAAATACGAAGAGGTTAAACCAAGTTTAAAAAATATGGTTGAAGCTGTAAAAATCATAAGAAAGGATTATAAATAGGGGAATTTATCCCCTATTAAAAAAATGGTTTTTATTTATCGGAATGAAAACCATTTTTAGATAATATACGAGGCAATAAATATGAAAAGAAAAGAAATGATAACGTTAAATGATATAAAACAAGCAAAAATAAATTTAGAAAACATCGCAGAATTAACTCCTTGTACTAAAGCTCCAATTTTAAGTAAAACTTTTAATAGTGAAATCTATTTAAAAAAAGAGAATCTTCAACTAACAGGAAGTTTTAAACTAAGAGGTGCTTTTAATAGAGTGGCTAAATTATCACAAGAGAAAAAAGATAAAGGTGTAGTTGCTGCTAGTGCTGGAAATCATGCACAAGGTTTAGCTTTTGCTGCACAATATTTTGGGTGTGAAGCAACAATATTTATGCCAGAAGCAACTCCACTTACTAAAGTTAGTGGTGTAAAATCATATGGTGCAAATGTTGTTTTAACTGGCGAAAATTTTGATGAAGCATATGAAGCTGCAATGAAATTTACTCAAGAAAATAATAAAGAGTTTATCCATCCATTTGCAGATGATGATGTAATTGCAGGTCAAGGTACAATTGCATTAGAATTATTAGAAGAGTTCCCTGATTTAAAACAAATCATTGTACCAATTGGTGGTGGTGGCTTAATTGCAGGAATTGCAATAGCTGCCAAAAGTATAAATCCTGATATCAAAATAATTGGTGTAGTTGCAAGTGGTGCTATTGGAATGAAAGAATCATATAAAGCTCAAATGCCTATAGATTCAGCTTCTGTTAGAACAATTGCAGATGGTATTGCTGTACGTGATGTAAATCCAAAACTGCTAAATATCATAATTGATTATGTAGATCATATAGTTGATGTAAATGACAATGAAATAGCAAATGCAATTTTATTTTTATTAGAAAAACATAAACTTGTGGTTGAAGGAGCAGGTGCTGTTGCAACTGCTGCAATTATGCATGAAAAAGTTGAAATAGAGGATTCTAAAGTATGTGCAATTGTTAGTGGTGGTAATATTGATGTAACAATGCTTTCTCAAATTATCGAAAAAGGTTTAGTTAAATCAAATAGAAAAATGAATCTAATCGTAACACTTATGGATAAACCTGGTTCGCTTATGAGATTAACAGAAATTTTCACTGAATGCTCGACAAATATTGTACAAATAGATTATGATAGAGACTCGATAAAACTGGAGTTTGGTGAGGCTCATGTAACAATTGCTTTAGAAACAAAAGGTGAAGAGCATCAAAAAATCATAAGGGAAAAATTGAAACAAAATGGTTACAGATTTAAACAAATATAAAAACAATTTAATACATTTAGAAAAAATTTAGTAAACAAAATATATAATGCCCCTATATTTTAGTCAAAGTAATAAACACACAAAAGGAAGAAAATGGCAGAAAGAGTATTTACATTCTTCGGTGCGATTGGTGGTCACGGTCAAGAATGGCTTATTTTATCGCATTATGTATTAGTAGTTGGAATTATTATTCTAATTTCAAGAGCTGCTACTAGAAAAATGCAATTAGTTCCTACTGGAACTCAAAACCTTATGGAAACATTCATTGGTGGGATTATCTCAATGGGTGCAGATACTATGGGTGAAGAAAATGCTAGAAGATATTTACCATTAATTGGTTCTTTAGCGTTAGTTATCTTTTTTAGTAATATGATGGGTATTGTTCCTGGATTTGAATCTCCAACAGCAAACATCAACTTTACTTTATCTTTAGCTTTAATAGTTTTTGTATATTACAACTATTTAGGTATTAAGAAAAATGGTTTTGTACCATATTTCAAACACTTTATGGGTCCTATGCCTATACTTGCGCCATTAATGTTCCCAATTGAGATTATTTCACATATCTCAAGAATCATTTCATTATCATTCAGACTTTTTGGTTCAATCAAAGGTGATGATATGTTTACGCTTGTACTTTTAATGTTAGTACCATGGTTATTACCTATTACTGGTTTCTTTATGTTATTTGCATTTGGATTCTTACAAGCATTTATTTTCAGTATATTAACTTATGTTTATATTGCTGGTTCTATTATGATGGAACACGAAGAACACTAAACTTATTCTTCGATAAATTTAAAAGGAAGAGGTTTTTACCTCTTCCTTTTTTTTTGTAAAAAAAGAGGTAGATTTGATTAAATATTTAATAACTGATCCAAAATACTATACAAATGATAAGAATCTTTTTGAAAAAAAATTAACAACTTGTCTAAAACAAAAAATTGATATAGCTTGTTTTAGAGACAAAACTTCTATAAACTTTGAAGAATTAGCTAAAGTTTTTATTTCTACTTGTAAGAAAGAAAAAATAGATAAATATTTAATTAATACAAATATCTCTTTAGCAAAAAAATTAAATGCCACTGGAGTACATCTAAACTCAACACAATTTGACGAAATAAGTAAAGCAAAAGATTTAGGCTTATATGTAATAATCTCATGTCATAATGAAGAAGAGATAAAAAAAGCTATTGAAAAAAAAGCCGATGCAGTAACATATTCACCAATATTCTTTACTCCAAATAAAGGTGAATCAAAAGGTGTAGAAAATCTCAAAAATATGGTTTTAAAATATAATCAAATAGATATTATTGCTCTTGGTGGAATTATTGATAAGAATGAAGTTAATCAAATAAAGCCCACCAAAGCTTATGGCTTCGCTTCTATTAGATACTTTATATAAACTTTAATTGTACATCATCAGTTTTTAGATATATTATGCAAGAGCTTACATCATCAGTTTTATAAATATCTTTTATCGCTTTATTATAATAATTTACTTGTTTTTCATGCTCTTCTAATTGTTCTTTAGTAGTTTTATAATCAAAAATATATAATCTATCCTCTTTTTCTACTAATAAATCTATAATCTTTAATTCCCCATCAAAAATCATAGCTTGCTCTTTTTTTAATATTGCACCATTTACAATTGATTGAAATTTTTCATTTTTAATAAGCTTTAAGATTGAGTTTTTTATAGAAATTAAATCCTCATGATTTAGATAGTTTAAATATCTATTTTCTACAAAATTAAGTGATTTAGCTAAAGATTCTTCATCAAACCTTGCCATCATTTCTAAACAATAGTGTGTTGCTATACCATAATATTTTGAATGTAGAGAATAAGAGTTTTCCTCTTTATCATCTTGGATAGGTTTATCTTGTTTACCTAAGTCTAAGGGTTTATAAATAACCTTTTGAACCTTTTCATATACTTTTGTACTTTTTTCACTTTTTACTAATTCACCATTTGTAGATGATTTAAATTCAAGTAAATCAAATACAGATTTTTCTTGTTTTTTAAAAATAATCATATTATTTTTTGCTCTAGTTAAACCTACATATAAAATATTTAATTCATCATCTAAAGTAAGCTTTTTCTCTTTTTCCAAAGCTTGTTTATATCCAATGTCATAATTATCAAGATTTGAAATTTTATAATATATATTTTTAAGTTCCACTTCCTCATAATCAAACAATAAAGAATCTCTATTTGCCATTTTTTGTTTTATTCTGTCCATTAAAATTACTGTATGAAACTCTAATCCTTTTGATTTAAACACTGTAAGTATTTGAAGTCCATGTTGCTCTTGGTTTTGCATAGAGACATCTAATTTATCAATCTCATAAACAAAATCTACAATATTTTTAAAACCATTTAGATTTTCTATTAATTTAATAACATTATCATCTAATATATTAAGTTGCTTAGATATTTTTAAAACCACTTCACTTAATGATAACTTCTTTATATCTACAATAAGATTTAACTCATTTGTAGGTGCTTTTCCTAACAAAGCATTTAGATTTTCTTTGTAAATCTCTTCATCAAAATAAAGATATTTTATAGCATTTATTACTGCTTTTACATTTTCTTGATTAATAAGTTTTGAAGTCATCTCTGTAGTAATTTTTAAAGCTGGAAACATCACTTTTAAATATGAATAAATATCTAAAACATCATCATTTGTATATGTTAATATTGAGATATCATTGCTATCTACTCCATTTTTTAATAAAAATGCAATTTTTTTTGCTAGATTTTCAAATTTTTCTTCACCATTTATTAAAGATTCATCTTCAAAAACCTCAACATAACCACCTTTTTTTATTGTTAATTGATCATGATATTCATAGTTTGTAAGTTTAGTAAAGGCTTCGTTTACGAATTTTATTATATTTTCACATGATCTATAATTTGTATTTAATATCTCTACAACTATTTGTTCATAACTATTTGAAAGATAATCAAATAGTTCTCTTTTCCCACCTCTGAATCTATAAATTGATTGTTTTGTATCGCCCACATAAAAAAATGTTTGAAATCTTTCATTTTTACTTGATACAATCTCTTTTATCAAAGGCTCTAAAATTTTATACTGTAACAATGATGTATCTTGAAATTCATCAATTAAAATATGTGAATATTGAGTATCTAATCTAAAGTACAAAAATTCTTTATCAATTTTTGAAGATAATAACTCATAAGTAAGATTTGATATATCATTAAATGTTAGATAGTTTTTCATTTTACTATAGTTAAGTTTGAAATCTTTGAATAAACTATATAATTCATTTAACCTGCTTAAAGAGAAACCTTCCCTTAACTTATAATATATAGTTAATTGCTCTTTTAACTCTGTAAAATGATTTTCTAAAATATCAGTAGAACATTTTTTAAAACTTCTAAAATCTGCTAAACAATCTTTACTTAGCCAAGTTTTTCCTTTGTGCAAAAGAGTTTCAAAAGTTTCAAAATCCACAGAACTTTTTGCTGTATCTGAAGCTTGACTTGAAGTTTTAATTAACTCCTTTATTTTAAAAGCAGATACTAAGACTTGTTCTTTTTGAATATTTATTAAACTACCATCAATATTTTTTAATTTTATATCTTCATATTTTTCATAAAGATTTGTAAAAATATCAAAAATACTATTGTATTTTTTATTTTCATGAATTGAAAATTCTAATAACTTATCAAAACTATTTTCATCTAAAGAATCCAAAAATTTTGAACTTAATTTTTCTAAATCATCATTTTTAATTTCAAAATCATCAGATAAACCTAAATAACCACAAAACTCTCGTAAAATTTTATTTACAAATTTATCAATAGTATATATACTCAAATGGGAATCAATAAATTGATTTACTAAGAACTCTTTTCTTTTAAGAATTAATTCTTTACTAAATTTTGTGACTTTTGAAATCTCATTTATATATATTTCATCATTTCCTAAATTTAATAAAGTGTTATGAATCCTTTCACTCATTTCATTTGCAGCTTTATTTGTAAATGTAAGAGTTAATATCTCTTTAGGCTTTGCACCTAGAAGAAGTAATGATATATAACGTACTGTAAGTGCAAAAGTTTTACCACTTCCAGCACTAGCTTTTAATGCAAGATAATTTTTCATAAGCGAATTGTACAATAACTATTTTTAAGGAATATAAATAGGCATATTCTTAATTGTACTTTATAAAAATAAACTACTTATGAAATTAAGTTTTAAAATGATAAAATCATTATTTATTTTTTCCAAAGGTTAAAAGATGGGTTCTAAACAAAAGATTTCACTCTCTTTATTTTTGATTATGTCAGCTATGTTTATAACTTTGATAGCTAATATTTTGATGAATTTTAGAGATTATGGTTTACAAAGTGTTGAAAACAAAGCAAAATCAATTGCACAAACTGTAAAACATAGTTTAACTTCCCATATGGTTAATGGAGTTATTGATAATAGAGAATTATTTTTAGAACAAATATCCAAACTTGAAAATATAGATGAGATATGGTTATCAAGAGGTGCTGCTGTTATAGAACAATTTGGAAAAGGCTTCAATAATGAAATTGCAAGAGATGAGATTGATGAAGAAGTTTTAAAATCTGGCATTGAAAAAGCAGTTGTTGAAGAAAAAATATTTGGAAAAAGCTCATATAGAATCACCATTCCATATATAGGTTCTTCTGAAGGTTCAATAGATTGTTTATCATGTCATACTACAGCAAAATCTGGAGATACCCTAGGAGCAATTACTATTACTATGTCAGTTGATGATATAAAAGAAGTAGGAATGAGAACTGTGGGTAATACTATTATCATCGCTTTAATTTTAATCATTGTTATATTAATCTTTGTAAATAAATTAATCTCTCCATTTTTAACTCTTTTTGAATCTATTAATAGAGTAATGCAAAAAGCACAACAAGGTGATTACTCAGATAGAATTGGTTCAACAAATGGAAAAGAGAGTGACACAGTTGCTGGATGGATTGATGGTTTATTAGAAAAACTTCAAACAACACTTGATGATATTGAACAAAAAATTAGCGTATTTTTAGTACATCAAAAAAGAAAAAAAATTGATCCACTTATAGATGTAAAATCTACAGTTAATCGATTGGCTGATATTTATAGATTTAGAAAAACCATAGAACACGATGAACATATAAATGAAGTATATGATAGATTAGCTCATATCCTTAGAGAAAAATTTGAATTAACAGACTTTAATTTTATAGAAGCAGATACAACACATAAAAATGTAAAAATTGTTTATGTTGAAAAAGAGATTCATTGTAAAGCTCAAGATGGATGTCGTGCAGATAGAACAAATACTGTAGTTGATTCTTGTCAATTTCATAAAATGTGTGATAAATTTAATCATGATATAGGTAAATATTATGTATGTATTCCTTATTCTATTTCAAATGATTTAGATTTTATCGTTTCAATTATCACTGAAACAAAAGAAGAGCATGATAGAATAAGAGAGTTATTGCCATCAGTTCAAGATTATATCGATACTGCAAAGCCTGAGATAGTAAGTAAAAAGCTTATGCATATGCTTGAACTTACGGCAAGAACTGATCCTCTAACAGGATTATACAATAGAAAATATTTAGAAGAATCAGTTAAAACTATTGTATCACAAGCAAAAAGAACAAATACACCTTATGGAATTTTGATGGCAGATATAGATTTCTTTAAAATGATTAATGACACTTATGGTCATGATGTAGGTGATGAAGCAATTAAAATTATTGCTAATACATTAATTGAAAATGTAAGAGAATCTGATATTGTAGTACGATTTGGTGGAGAAGAATTTATTGCACTATTATATAACTGTGATGAGAACTATGTTTTTGATATAGCAGAAAAAATAAGAATAGCTTTTTCAAAAAAAGAGATTCCTGCTGGAAATATTACATTTAATAAAACTATCAGTATAGGAGCTTCAATCTTCCCAACACATACAGATAATTTTTGGCAATGCCTAAAATTTGCAGATTTAGCTTTATATCATGCAAAAGAAACAGGAAGAAATAAATGTGTAGTATTCTCAAAAGATATTCTAAAAGATGGAGAATTAGGCGAAGAGTACTAAGTTACTCTTTGACTGCACTTACTATTTAACAAATAAGCTAATTTTGAGTATAATGCCCAACTTAATACAAATTTATACTTGAAAAAGGTGATTAAACCTATGCAAAAAAAAGCTCATAAAGTCCAAACTCTTCTTGATGCCATTCCATATATTAAAAAGTTTTATGGAAAAACTATAGTTATTAAATATGGTGGTTCTGCACAAACTAGTCCAGAATTAAAAGAAAAATTTGCACAAGATATTGTTTTATTGTCGCTTATTGGTATTAAACCTGTGATTGTCCATGGTGGTGGCTCAAGAATTACTGAATTATTAAATAAGCTGGAGATTCATTCAGAATTTATTGATGGACATAGAGTTACTTGTGAAGATAGTATGAGAGTAGTAGAGATGGTTTTAAGTGGTGAGATTAATAAAAATATTACATCTTTATTAAATCATCATGGAGCAAAAGCTATTGGTATTTCTGGAAAAGATTCAGCTATTATAAAAGCTGTTCCAAAAGATAATGGAAAGTTTGGTTACACTGGTGTAATTACAGAAGTAAATGGACCTATGATTCATAATCTAATTAAAGAAGGGTTTATCCCAGTTATTGCACCAATTGCAGATAGTGCTGAACCAAATCATCCTGGATTTAACATAAATGCAGATGTTGCAGCAAGTAAAATTGCTCAAGCTGTTGGAGCTCAAAAAGTTTTATTCTTAACTGACACTGTTGGCGTTTTAGATAAAGAGGGAAATCTATTAAACTCTTTAGATAAAACAGATGTTGAAAATTATAAAAAAGATGGCACAATTGCAGGAGGAATGATACCAAAAGTTGATTCATGTATTGATGCTATTTACAATGGTGTAAATAAAGCACATATAATTGATGGAAGAGTAGAACACTCTATTTTATTAGAATTATTTACTAGTGATGGGGTTGGCACACAATTTTTAAGAAAAGATAATCCAAATAATGGAATAGATTTAGAAAAACTATTAAAAGATTAATAAAAATAATAAAACAATAGCTCAAAATTATAGAGACTATTTTAAGGATATTTAATGAATTTTATTGAAACAAGAGGAAATGATGGTAAAAAACCTTTAGAGGTGTCATTTAGTGAAGCTATATTAAATCCAAGTGCTTCATTTGGTGGTTTATATGTACCAAAACAACTACCAGAACTTGAAGAAAACTTTATTTTAAACCATATAGATAAAAGCTATAAAGAATTAGCATACGATATTTTAAAAGCATTTGAAATAGATATTGAAGAGAGTGAAATAGAAAAAGCACTAAATCTTTATGATAAATTTGATAATCCAGCAAATCCTTGTCCTGTAGTAAAAGTAAAAGATGATTTATTTGTTCATGAACAATATCATGGACCTACACGTGCTTTTAAAGATATGGCTTTACAACCATTTGGTTCGATTCTAAGTTCAATTGCAAAAAAAAGAGATGAACACTATTTAATATTGGCTGCAACATCTGGAGATACAGGGCCTGCTGCACTTAATACTTTTAAAAATAAAGACAATATCCAAGTAGCTTGCCTTTATCCTGATGGCGGAACATCTGATGTACAAAGACTTCAAATGGTATGTGAAGATGGGAAAAATCTTAAAGTATTAGGAATAAAAGGAAACTTTGATGATGCCCAAACAGCATTAAAAAATCTGTTAGCTTCTGAATCATTTAAAGATGAACTTGAAAAAGATGGTATAAAACTAAGTGCAGCTAACTCAGTAAATTTTGGAAGAATTATTTTTCAAATCATATATCACTTCTGGTCATATATTCAACTGCTTAAACAAGAAGAGATTAAATATGGTGAAAAAATCTATTTAGTAGTTCCAAGTGGAAACTTTGGAAATGTTTTAGGTGGATTTTATGCTATGAATATGGGAGTACCAATAGAAAAACTTCTTGTTGCATCAAATGAAAACAATATTTTAACAGAATGGATTAATACAGGTGTTTATGATATAACAGATAAAGAACTAAAATTAACTAAATCTCCAGCAATGGATATTTTAAAATCTTCAAATATAGAAAGAGTTTTATACTCTTTATATGGTGGAGATAGAACAAAAGAGTTTATGGAAGATTTAAATAATAAAAAAATCTTTAAAATGAGTGAAAAAGAAACACAGAAACTTAAAAAATATTTTAGTGCAGTAAATTCAGATGATTTATATGGTGCTAAAATTATAAAAAGCTTTTTAGATGATGGTTATTTAATGGATCCACATACGGCAACTTGTATAAAAGCATATGAAGAACTAAAAGATGAAAACTTAAAAACTGTTATTTATTCAACAGCAGAATGGACAAAATTCTCTCCTACCGTATTAAATGCATTAAATCAAGATGATAAAAACTACCCAGACAAAGAGGCTTTAGAGATTATTTCTGAAAAATACAATGCAAACTTACCACAATCAATTAAAGAATTATTCAATGCCACAATCAATCATGATATGGTAATTGATAAAAAAGATATTGAAGAAGAAATCGTTAAATTTATTAGAGGATAAACATCCTCTAGTGATAAAAAATATACACCTCTTTGTGTAGTTAATGTGTAGATTAACCACATACTTGTTACAAATTCTCTCACATTTCATAGCATCTCAATAGCATTTAAGTAAATTTAGCATATAATCTATAGATTTAATTTTAAAATAAGGAAGCTAAATGTCTAACGAAACAAATAGACGAGATTTTCTAGGTTATACATTTGCAGCTGTTGCAGCAGTTGGTGGAGCGGCCTCTCTTGTTGGTATGAAACAAGTTTGGGATCCATTACCAAGTGTATTAGCTGGTGGTTTTACAACGATCGATCTTAGCGCTATAAAAGCTGGGGAACCTGAAACATTCACATGGAGAGGTAAACCAATTTTTGTACTTAAAAAAACAGCTGAGATGAAAGAGAATAAAAGAGATTTGGTAATTGGTAATGATAGATTTACTGTTGCTATTGGTTTATGTACACACCTTGGTTGTATTCCTGCATGGAAAAAAACTAAATGGAAATGTGCATGTCATGGTGGTGAGTTCAACCCTAGTGCTGAACAAGTTTTTGGTCCTCCTCCAAGACCATTAGATTTACCTCCATTTAGTGTAAAAGGAACTTCAATCGTTTTAGGTGAAGAGGGTCCTGAATATCAAAAAATCGCAACTGCGATGAAAGCATAAGGAGTAGTCAATGGCAAAATTTGAAAAAGCTAACTCAGTTGGTGAGTGGTTAGATCAAAGACTTAATACTACAGCTCTTACAAAAGTGATGATGACTGAGTATTGGATTCCAAAGAATATTAACTTCTTATGGGCAATGGGTGTTTTACTTGCAGTAACTTTTAAAATCTTAGTTATTTCAGGTCTTTTCTTAATGATGTATTACAAACCAGATGTAAACTTAGCATTTGATTCTGTTAACTATACAATTATGCAAGAGGTTGCATATGGTTGGTTATTTAGACATATACATGGTGTTGCAGCTTCTGTTGTATTCTTAATCATTTATATTCACATGTTTACAGGTATCTATTATGGTTCTTATAAACAAGGTAGAGAGATGATTTGGATTTCAGGTATGTTATTATTTATGACATTCTCAGCTGCAGGATTCTCTGGATATATGTTACCATGGGGACAAATGTCTTACTGGGCTGCTATGGTTATTACAAACTTATTTGGTGGTATTCCATTTATTGGTCCTGATTTAGTTGTATGGATTAGAGGTGACTTTAACGTTGCTGATGCTACATTAACTAGATTCTTTATGTTACACGTATTTTTATTACCAATCACAATTATGGCTATTATTGGTTTACACTTTTATTCATTAAGAATTCCTCACGTAAATAACCAAAATTCAGATGAGATTGATTTTGATGCGGAAGCTGAAAAATATAAATCTGGAAATAAAAAAGAAGCACAAGTTATCCCTTTTTGGCCTGTATTTATCTCAAAAGATTTAGCAGTTCTTGGAATTTTCTTATTGTTCTATTTCTATTTAGTATTCTTCCATTATAATTTTGCAATGGACCCAGTAAACTTTGATCCAGCAAATAATATGGTTACGCCAGCTCATATTTATCCAGAGTGGTATTTCTTATGGTCATATGAAGTATTAAGAGGTTTCTTCTTTGATATTGCTGGAGTTAAAGCATTTGATATTGGATTAGCAGCATTTGGATTTGCAAATGCAATTTTCTTATTATTACCTTGGTTAGATAGAGATTCAAGAATCTTACCAGCACATAAAAGACCAGGTTTCTTTGTATGGTTCTGGATTTTAATGGTAGACTTATTAGTATTAACAGTATATGGTAAACTTCCTCCAACAGGTACAAATGCTTGGGTTGGATTCTTTGCAGCTGTAGTATTTATATTACTATTTATATTACTTCCAATTATCACAAAAATAGATGCAAAAAAGAGAGGTGAATAATGAAAGAATTAAAGATTTTAGCAGTAGTTGTATTATTCACAATCGCTACATATATTGGTGTTGAGCCATATGCTCACTCTCAAATGCACCCACATGTTGAAGCACCTGATTACACTTTTAAAGATGTTGATGGTTTAAATACTTTACAAGGAAATGCACAAGTAGGAGAAGCATTAGTTCAAGCTAATTGTACTGCTTGTCACTCAATTGAAAAAGCTGGTTTCCCACCAGTAATGGATAACGCAAGTGCAGCGGCAGCATACGGGGTTGTTCCACCTGATTTAAGTACAGCTGGAAAATTATACAATGCTGATTACTTAGCTGCTTTTATAAAAGACCCTGCAACAGCATCAAAAGTATCTCATAAGTTTGTAGATGGAAGAGTTCATCCAATGCCTCAATATAACTGGATGCAACCTCAAGAGATTGCAGATATGGTTGCATATTTACAATCAATTGCTCCAAAAGAGATGACAAATAAAGAAGTGTTCCAAGATGCTTGTCAAAGATGTCATGGTATTAAATATGGAGATATGCAAAAAGGAACAATGGCTGCAAAATCACCTGTTGAAAATATCAAAGCTTATATGGGTAAAATCCCACCAGATTTATCTCAATATATTAGATCAAGAGGTGCTCAATATCTTCATGAGTTTGTTAATGACCCACAAAAACACTTAGAGGGTACAGCTATGCCTAGAGTTGGTTTAACAAAAGCATCAGAAGAACAAGTTATAGCATATATGGAAGAAGTTGGTGATTCTAAAAAAGCTGAAAGAGAAGCTTTAGGACCTAAATTCTTAATTTATCTAGTTATTTTTGCTATTTTTGCATGGCTATGGAAAATTAGTAAATGGAGAGATGTTCACTAAGAACATCTCCATAAGTTGGATAAAATAAATAAGGGAAATAAGATGAAATTAATAAATATATTAACAGCAGCTACATTAACAATTTCAGTAGCTTCTGCTCAAGATATCATGCAACAATCTATGTCTATCATGGAACAAGGTATGACACAAATTCAACAAGGTTTTTTAAATAATAATATCAAACTTATTGAAGATGGTACAAAACTTGTAAAAAATGGAAATAAACTATTCTCAGATAAAAAAGTTATTGGAGAGTATCTTCCAAAAGATAAAAAACATATGATCAACGTTGCTGCAAATGCATCAAAAAGAATTGAACTTGATGTAAATGTTTTAGAATTAAACATTGAAGATAAAGCATATATCAATGCTGCAAATGCATATTCAGATATTTTAAATGCATGTGCAAGATGCCACTCTATTGTTAGAAGTTGGTAATTTTTTAGGATAGACTACTAAGTCTATCTTAAATTAAAATTTTTGAAGCTACACTTATTGTAGCTGTTTCACTTCTTAAAATTAAATTTGAATCTAATCCAACAATTTTAAATAAATCAAAAGATTTTCTCTCATTTTTAGAAAACCCACCTTCACAACCAATTATTATATTTTCAATCTCATCTTTTTTTGTTTCAATTAAATTTTCACTAAAATCTAACATAAAAGAATTTGGATAAGTTTTTATAAAATCTTCTAAACTATTTGATTTTTCAAGTTTAATTATAGAGCTTCTTCCACATTGAGAAGATGAATTTAGTAAAATCTTTTCTAATTTTTCAAAATTAATCTTGAAATTCTTTTGGGAATATTCACATGGAATAAATGTAATTTTATCTACACCTAATTCATTTAATGAGGAGATTGTTTTTTCTACAGTTTTAGGGTCAACAATACACCACCCTATATGCAGTTTTCTTTTATTTTCTATAATTTTTTCTTCAGATGATATTAGTTCACATTCAGCTTTTTTTCTATCTATACTATTTACTTTATATAAATAGATAAAATTATCCTTTAGGTTTCTAAAATAGATCTTGTCATCTATTTTATGACGTCTTGCTTTAAATAAATAGTTATAGATCTCATTTTCAATTTGTAAGAATTGAGATTTAGCATCAGGATGATATGTAAATTGCATTAAAATACTTTTGATAATATATAAACAGCTACAATTACAGCTATCTCTATAGTATATATTTTCTTAGCATAAATTATAAACTCACTTTGAAGTTTTACATCTGCACTTTGAATTACTCTCATTTTTTTATATCTTTTTATCTCAATTACTAATAAAAATATTGATGCAATAATCATAAGTATCACTGTAAAAGAAAACTCATGTGCATATGCAGCAACTATTGCACCTGTATACATTACAATAGCATTAGATAAATGATATAAAGGTGTCATAAACTTTAATCTTTTCGCTAAAGGTATAAACTCTTTTATAGTATTTACACTATAAAAATTAAAAATCATAATTGATAAAAAAATATAAATTGTAAAAATATGTGTCGATATAGCATCGCTCATTAAGTCCATGTTAATCTCTCTTTTAAAAAATTTCGCTATTATATCTAATACCAAGTTAAAAGATAAACTGACAGTTAATTACACAAACAATAAATAATTTATTTGGTATTACTACTCAATAATTAGTAGTTATTAAAGGAATATATAATTATGGCTATTGATATTAATGAAGCACTTAAAATAATAAAAAATTTAGAAATAAACTTAAAGTATGAGATTGTACCAATTGAAAATGCTAATTTTAGAATATGTGCAGAGGATATAAAATCAGAAATTCCACTTCCAAGATTTAATAATTCTGCTATGGATGGATTTGCAATTTTAGAAGAAAATAAAAATGAAATATTAAATATTGTAGATACAATCTTTGCAGGAGATAACAATAATAAACTTATAAAAAATAATGAATGTATAAAAATTATGACAGGAGCAAAAATTCCTGATAATTGTACAGCCATTGTTCCCATTGAAGATTGTGAATATATTGATAATTTAAATATTAAAATTCTAAAAGAAGTAAGAAAAAACCAACATATCAGATATATAGGTGAAGATATCGCTTCTGATGAAATTTTGATTAAGATTGGAGAGGAGATTAATTTTTCAAAAATCACTCTGCTTGCAAGCCAAGGAATTTCACATATAAAAGTTTATAAAAAACCAAAAATAAATGTTTTTGCAAGTGGAGAAGAGTTAAAACTTCATTACCAAAATGCAAAAGAGTATCAAATATACAATTCAAATACCCCTACTTTCATCACTAGATGTGAAGAGTTAGGTTGTGATGTAACCTTTATAGGTCAAGCAAAAGATTCAATTGAATCTATAAAAAGTTTAGTTTTAAATTCACTTGATGCAGATTTAATAATCACTTCAGGTGGAGTTTCAGTAGGTGATGCTGATTTTACAAAAGATGCCTTTGAACAAATGAATTGTCAAAGAATAATTGAAGGTATTAAAATAAAGCCAGGAAAACCAACAATATTAGGGAAAATAGATCAAACATATATTTTAAATCTTCCTGGAAACCCATTGGCTGCATCATCAATTTTTGAATTATTCGGAAGATTAATTATCCAAAAATTATTAGGTTCTAATCAAATTTATCATGGATTTATATTGGGAAAAATTAAAGAAGATTTTTTTACTAGAAAAGGTAGAGTTACAATTCTTCCTGGTTTTTTTGATGGTGAATATTTTAATATAGAAAAGAAAAGAAGTCCAGGAATGGTATCAACACTTAGTAGATCTAATAGTTTTATAGTATTTGATGAGGATGTTGAATCTCTAAAAAAAGATTCCATAGTAAAAATAATACCAATCAACTGGAAATTTTTTAGTAAAGAAGAAAAGGATTTTTTAACAAATGAGTAGCAATTTAAAAAAAAGAGCAGTATGTATACTAAGTGGTGGAATGGACTCTACTTTAGCATCATATATCGCTAAAGAAGCTGGATATGAAATAATTGCACTACACTTTAATTATGGGCAAAGAACACAAAATAAAGAATTAGAAGCATTTAGAAATATTTGTGAAGATTTGCAAATCAAAGAAAAATATGAGATTGATATACCTTTTTTCAAACAAATTGGAGCAAGTGCTTTAACAGATGACAACATTGCTGTACCAACAGAGGGTGTGAAACCTGGTGTTCCTATAACTTATGTTCCTTTTAGAAATGGGATTTTCTTATCAATTGCTACTGCAATCGCTGAAAAAGAGGAAGCTCAATGTTTATATATAGGCGTTGTAGAAGAGGATAGTAGTGGTTATCCAGATTGTACAGATTCTTTTATAAATAAAATGACTAGTGCAATAAATCAAGGAACAAAAGAATCTACTAAACTTGAAATAAAAACACCTTTAGTTCATATGATGAAAAGTGATATTGTGAAAAAAGCTTTAGAGTTAAATGTTCCGTTGGAACATACTTGGTCTTGTTATAAAGAGGAAAAAGAAGCTTGTGGAGTTTGTGATTCTTGTAGATTAAGATTAAATGGATTTAAAGAAGCAAATGCTATTGATCCAATACCATACAAAGGATAAAAGTGACTTGGGAAATATCTAAATCTTTTGATTTTTGTTATGGTCATAGAGTTTGGTCACAAGAGTTAAATCCAGATTATTCACTAGATTCATGTCTTAAATGTAGACATCTTCATGGACATCAAGGGAAAGTTGTAATTTATTTGCAAGCAACAAATTTGAAAAATGGTATGGTAACTGATTTTAAACATTTAAACTGGTTCAAAGCTTTTTTAGATGATGTATTAGATCATAAGTTTATTATTGATTTAAACGATCCACTATTTCCTACTTTGTTACCCCATTATGATAAAAATAGTTTGATAAGTTTTGATGAAGGATATTTGCTACCTGATATTACAAAAATAAAAGATGAACCAATTCATATTAAAGAGATGTATGAGGGATATGTATTAGTAGATTTTGTACCAACTAGTGAAAATCTTTCTGCTTGGTTTTTACATATAGCCTCACAAAAAATGGAAAATTTAGGTATAAAAGTATCTAAAGTAGAATTTTTAGAAACTCCAAAAAGTAAAAGTACTGTATATGCTCCAAATTAATGAGATTTTTGGACCAACTATACAAGGAGAAGGAAAACTCATAGGAACACCTTCTATCTTCATCCGTGTTGGAAAATGCAATATGAGGTGTGTTGGTTTTAATGTTGAATATGAAACACCAAGTGGTATAAAAAATTTTTCATGTGATTCCTTTCATGCTGTTGATACAGCTTTCAAAGAGCAATGGAAAGTGATGGGAAAAGATGAAATTTTAGAAGAAGTTTTTAAACTTATGCCAAAGTATAAAGTTGACATAGTTATAACTGGTGGGGAACCTTTACTTTACTGGAAAGATGCAGAGTTTCAAAAATTATTAAAATATTTTGTAGAAAATGGATACAAAGTTACAATTGAAACAAATGGTTCATTAGATATAGATTTTAAAGAAAATTATCAAAAAAAGATTCTTTTTTCTATGAGTGTAAAACTTTCTAACTCTCTAGAACCTTTAAAAAAAAGAATCAATATAGAAACTTTAACAAGAATTTTAAATAATACAAAAGATTCATATCTTAAATTTGTAGTTGATAAAGAGTTTTTAAATCAAGCAATTGAAGAGATAAATTTTTTATTATTACAAATACCTAAAACTGAAGTTTATCTTATGCCCATGGGAGATACTGCAAAACAAATAAATGAAAACAGTGAAGCTGTAATCAATATGGCAATTGAACATGGATTTAAATATTGTGATAGACTTCATATTAGGGTTTGGGACAATAAAAGAGGTGTTTAGATATAATCACCAAATCAATTTAATATATAAAATTTAAAAAGGATTATTAGATGAAATTTTCAGGAACTAATGTACTTGTAACTGGAGCTAGCAGAGGAATTGGAGCTGAAATAGCTAAAACTTTAGCAGGATTTGGTTTAAAAGTTTGGATTAATTATAGAAGTGGACTTGAAGCTGCAGAAGCCGTAAAAGCTGAAATTGAAGCTGCTGGTGGTCAAGCTGCAATAATAAAAGCAGATGTAACTGATGAAGATCAATTTAATGCTGTTATAAAAACAATTATTGATAGTGATGGTGAATTATCATATTTGGTTAACAACGCAGGAATCACTAGAGATAAACTTGCACTTAGAATGTCTGTAGAAGATTTCAATGCAGTAATAACTGCAAATTTAACATCAGCTTTTATAGGTTGTAAAGGTGCTTTAAAAGTGATGGGTAAAAAAAGATTTGGTTCTATTGTTAACATATCATCAATTGTTGGAGAGATGGGAAATCCAGGTCAAACAAACTACAGTGCTTCAAAAGGTGGGCTAAATGCAATGACTAAATCATTTGCAAAAGAAGCAGCAGCACGTGGAATTAGATACAATGCAATAACTCCAGGATTTATTCAAACAGATATGACAGATGAGTTAAAAGATGAAGTAAAAGCAGAATATGAAAGAAATATTCCATTAAGTAGATTTGGAAAACCATCAGAAGTTGCAGAGGCTGTAGCGTTCCTATTAAGCGACCATTCTTCATATATAACTGGTGAAATTTTAAAAGTAAATGGTGGATTATACGTTTAAAAAAGTTTAATTAAATTTTTAATTTGTTATAATTTGGCGATAAATTTATTAAAGGAAATGAATATGGCATTATTTGATGATGTAAAAGAAGTAGTAGTTGAGCAATTAGATTGTGATCCAGCTGAAGTTAAAGAGGATTCTAAATTTATTGAAGATTTAGGTGCTGACTCTTTAGATGTTGTTGAATTAGTTATGGCATTAGAAGAGAAATTTGATATCGAAATTCCTGATGAAGATGCTGAAGGTATTTTAACTGTAGCTGATGCTATTAAATACATCGAAGATAACGCGTAATTTATACGCTAATTTTTCTTGTAAGCCAGTATACTAATACTGGCTTTTTTTAATATTTGGATTGTTGAATTTTAATTTTTTAAAATTGAATTATCTAAATATACTATATATAATGTGGAGCATTTTTGATGAGAAGAGTTGTAATTACTGGTCTTGGTACAATTAATTCAGTTGGACATAACGTTGAAGAATCTTTTAAAGCAGTTGTTGCTGGTGAATGTGGGATTGATAAAATCACACTTTTTGATGCAAGTGAATACCCTGTACAAATTGCAGGAGAAGTAAAAGATTTTGATCCTGCAACTGTTATGGATAAAAAAGAGGTTAAAAAAGCAGACAGATTTATTCAACTTGGTATTAAAGCTGCAAATGAAGCAATGAAAGATGCAGGATATATTTCAGATGAAAATAAAAAAGTTGATGATTCTATCTCTGAGAGATTTGGATTAATTTCTGCTTCTGGTATTGGTGGATTATCTACAATTGAAAAAAACTCTGTAGTTTGTGAAAATAGAGGACCAAAAAGAATCTCTCCATTTTTTATTCCATCATCATTAGTAAATATGCTTGGTGGATTTATATCAATTGAACATGGTCTTAAAGGTCCTGGTTTATCACATGTAACAGCTTGTGCTGCTTCTACACATGCTTTAAATGATGCAGTTAAAACTATTATGACACATGGAGCTGATAGAGTATTAGTTGTAGGTGCAGAAAGTGCAATTTGTGGTGCTGGTGTTGGTGGTTTTGCTGCAATGAAAGCTTTATCAACAAGAAATGATGATCCAAAAACAGCTTCAAGACCTTTTGATAAAGATAGAGATGGATTTGTAATGGGTGAAGGTGCAGGAGCACTTGTACTTGAAACACTAGAAAATGCATTAGCAAGAGGTGCAAAAATTTATTGTGAAGTTATTGGATTTGGAGAAAGTGCAGATGCAAATCATATTACATCTCCTGTTATGGATGGACCATTAAGAGCAATGAAAGCAGCATTTTCTATGGCAAAAAGTGTTTTAGGTGAAGATGTAAAAATTGATTATATTAATACTCATGGTACTTCTACTCCTGTTGGAGATGTTAATGAATCAAAAGCAATTGTTGAACTATTTGGTGGAGCTCAAAATTGCCCTCCTGTTACTTCTACAAAAGGTCAAATTGGACACTGTTTAGGTGCAGCTGGTGCCATTGAAGCAATTTTTGCTATTAAATCATTAAATGAAGGTGTTATACCTCCAACAATAAATATTCAAAACCAAGATGAAGAGTGTCCACTTGATTATGTTCCAAATACTGCAAGAGAAGCTCAACTTGAAACAGTAATGAGTAATAACTTTGGTTTTGGTGGAACTAACGCCTCTGTTATATTTAAAAAATACAAAGCATAATTAAAGCTATAGCTTTTTAGAAGGGAAAATAGATTTGGCAACTTATTTAGATTTTGAAGACAAAATTAAAAAACTAGAAGAAGATATAATAGTTGCAAAAACCAAAAATGATGAGCATGCAGTTGATATATTAGAAAAAAAACTTGAAAAAGAGGTTGAAAAAACTTTCAAAAATTTAAATGATTATCAAAAACTTCAACTTGCACGTCATCCAGATAGACCATATGCTCTTGATTATATAAGAGGATTATTAACTGATGCCTATGAGATTCATGGTGATAGACACTATGTAGATGACCATGCAATAATTTGTTATTTAGGTTATATTGGCGAAGAAAAAGTAATGGTTATTGGTGAGCAAAAAGGGCGAGGTACTAAAAATAAACTTATGAGAAATTTTGGTATGCCAAGTCCAGAAGGTTATAGAAAAGCACTAAGAGCTGCACAACTAGCTGAGAAATTTAATATTCCGATTTTGATGCTTGTGGACACTCCAGGTGCATATCCTGGTATTGGAGCAGAAGAGAGAAATCAAAGTGAGGCAATTGCAAAAAACTTATATGAGTTTTCAGATTTAACAACTCCAACTATATCTGTAGTTATTGGTGAAGGTGGTTCTGGTGGTGCTTTAGCTATCTCAATTGCTGATAAATTAGCTATGATGAGATATTCAGTTTATGCAGTTATCTCACCTGAGGGGTGTAGTGCGATCTTATGGAATGATCCTGCAAAAGTTGAAACAGCTGCAAATGCACTTAAAATTACAGCAGAAGCTTTAAAAGATTTAGATTTAATTGATGATGTTATTAATGAACCATTGATTGGAGCTCACAGAAAAAAAGAGGAAGCAATCCAAGCTTTAGGAGACTATTTCTTAACTACATTAAAAGAGTTAAAAGAGTTAACACCTCAAGAGAGATATGAAAGAAAATATCAAAAACTAATGAATCTTGGAAAGTTTCAAGAAGAGAATAAATAATAGGAGTTTGTAGTTTCTACAAATCCTATCTAACTAATCTACCTACAGGTTCTCCACCTAATAGATGAAAATGTAAATGATGAACTTCTTGTCCACCGTCATCTCCAATATTTGTAATCAATCTGTAACCACTTTCTCTTATTCCAAGTTTTGATACAACTTTATGAATAAATTCTGTCATACCTGCCATAACTTTTGGAGGAATCACATCAAATGAAGCATAATGTTCTTTAGGAATTATTAAAACATGGATTTTTCTAGCAGGATTAATGTCATTAAAAGCCAAAAAGTTTTCATCTTCTAATACAGTTTGATTTGGTATTTCACCATTTACTATCTTACAAAATATACACATATATCTTACCTTGTATTTTTTTTATCAGTTTATTAATAAAAATATTATAACCAAACTCTAATAAAATTTTGAGTATAATCTCTACCTTTTAGAAAATAACATATATGGGAGAATTGTAAGTGAAAGAGTGGCTAGAAAAAATAAACAATGCTAATTCACTTGAAGTTTTAGAGAATTTAAGAGTAGAAACATTAGGTAAAAAAGGTGTAATTACAGCTGAATTTGCAAAAATGAAATCTATTCCAAGTGAAGAGAAAAAAGCTTTTGCAGAAAATTTAAATAAAATGAAATCAGAAGTGACAACTGCAATAGAAGATAAAAAAGTTGTATTAGAAAAAGAAGCTTTAGAGAAAAAGTTAATTGAAGATAAAATTGATGTAACAAGATTTAATAATACACCATCAGGTGCAGCTTTTCACCCAGTTGCTTTTACTATGGATAGAATTATAAACTATTTTCAAAACCTTAACTTTGCAGTAGAAGAAGGTCCATTAGTAGAAGATGATTTTCATAATTTTGAAGCACTAAATTTACCAAAGTATCATCCTGCAAGAGATATGCAAGATACATTTTACAATAAAGATTATACTCTTTTAAGAACGCATACTTCTCCTGTTCAGATTAGAACAATGTTAAGTCAGAAAACTCCAATTAGGATGATTGCTCCAGGAACAGTATTTAGAAGGGATTATGACTTAACGCATACTCCAATGTTCCATCAAATTGAAGCTTTAGTTGTAGATGAAGCAGATAAAATCTCATTTGCAAATTTAAAACATGTATTGGTTGAATTTTTACACCATATGTTTGGTGATGTTGATGTAAGATTTAGGCCATCATTTTTCCCATTTACGGAACCAAGTGCTGAAGTAGATATTTCATGTGTATTCTGTAAAGGTGATGGATGTAGAGTATGTTCACAAACAGGTTGGTTAGAAGTACTTGGATGTGGAGTTGTAGATGAAAATGTATTTAAAGCAGTTGGATACGAAGGAAAATCAGGATATGCCTTTGGTTTAGGTGTTGAAAGATTTGCAATGTTAATACATAATATAGGAGATTTAAGATCTCTATTTGAAAGTGATTTAAGATTATTAGGACAGTTTAAATGATAGTTACAAGAAGATGGTTACAAGAACATATTGATATTTCAGATATCTCTATAGATGATATTTGTAAAACATTAAACTCTATTGGACTAGAAGTTGATAGCTTAACAAAAATTAGAATTCCAGAGGGTGTTGTAGTTGGAAAAGTATTAGAAAGAGAAAAACATCCTGATGCAGATAAATTAAGCGTATGTCAAGTAGATATTGGTAGTGAAATAGTACAAATAGTTTGTGGAGCAAAAAATGTTGCAGCTGAACAATTTGTACCAATTGCAACAGTTGGTTGTAAACTTAGTGAAGATTTCAAAATCAAAAAAGCAAAACTAAGAGGTGTTGAATCATCAGGAATGATTTGCTCAACTACTGAGATTGGTCTAGCTAAATTAAATGATGGTATTTTAGAACTAGATGATTCAATCGGAGAGTTAGTAGTTGGAAAACCACTAAATGAATACCCTTTATTAAATGATGATATTATAGAAATAGAACTTACAGCAAATAGAGGTGACTGTTTAAGTATTCATGGGATTGCAAGAGAGCTTTGTGCTTTTTATAATAAACCTCTAATAGAACAAGAAAAAGTATTAGAAACTAATGATTTAGGCATTGGTCAAATTTTAGAAGTTGAAAGTGCTAATAATCTAGATTGTAAATATATCTATATTGTAGCTGATTTTAAAGAGTTTAAACTTCCAGTTTTGCAAAAAATCAGAGTAGCTACTATTGATAAATATAAAGCAAATGATTTAGAAGATAGTTTAACTTATGTAACTCATTCATGTGGCGTAGTTTTAAACGCCTACGCAAAAAAAGATGCAAAAATTGTAAACGATTTAGCTACTATTTATGTGGAAAAAGACAATCAAGGTTTTGACGTAGTAAAAGGTAATGACTACTTAAGTACTGTTTGTATAGAACATAAAAAAATTGAACAAGATAAAAATAACGAATACATTATAGAAGCAAGTTATATAAATCCTGAAATTTTATCAAAAAAAGTTTTTGAAACAAAAAGAAAAACAGGTGATATTTACTATAAAAGTTCAAGAGGAAGTGAACCAGAAATTGAAGTTGGTATAGATTGTTTTTGTACTTTAATTTCTCAGTTTGGAGCTAAGATTTATAATGGTAGTGAAAGTTATACAGACCATATTGAAAAATCTGTAATTGATGTAAATATAGATAAAGTTAATTCAATTATTGGTCAAGAGATAGAAAAATCTATTATTGAGAAAATTTTAAGTTCTTTAGGATTTGAAGTTAAAGATGGTGTAAATGGACTATTATCTGTTCAAATTCCACTATTTAGACATGATATTAAAAATATTGCAGATATTACAGAAGAGATTGTAAGAATTATTGGTATTGATAATATAAAAGCTAAACCTTTAGCAATTGATGAAGTAAACAGAGTTAATACTACATCAATAGACTTAATTAAGAAAAACAACTTAAGATTTAAAGCCGTATCAAATGGTTTTTATGAAACTTTAACATATGTATTTTCAGATAAAGAAAAACTAAAAAAATATTCACTTCCAATAGTACAAGATAGTTTAGATATTTTAAACCCTATTGTAAAAGAGTTAGATACATTTAGAACGACTATTACTTTAAATTTAATAGAAGCTTGTTCAAACAATATGAAACTTGGATTTAAATCTGCAGCATTTTTTGAAATTGGAAAAATTTTTGATACAAATAGAGAAGAAAAAACTGTAATCTCTTTTATATTTTCAGGAGCAAAAGAAGCTGAAAATATAGGAAATGCAGGAAAACCAGAAGATATTGACTTTTTTACATTTGCAAAAAAAGTTTTAAATGTTGTAGGTGAATTTGAAATAGAACCTATGAAAAAAATTACAAATGATTTAATTCATCCTTATCAAAATGGTTCAATTATTGTAAATGATGAAGTTATTGGTCATATTTCAAAATTACATCCAAGTGTAGCAGATGAATATGATCTAAGCAATACATTCTTTGCAGAAATTGAATTTGATAAACTTGAAAATACTTTAGTTAAAACAAAAAGTTATTCAAAATTCCAATCTTCAAGAAAAGATTTAAGTATCATAGTTCCAAAAAGTTTAGAATTTAAAGAGATTAAACAAGTAATAAATAGTATTAAAGATGAAAACATCAAACAATTTAATCTGATTGATATTTATAGTGATGAAAAACTTGGGGATAACGAAAGTTTAACTATTAGATTTATATTACAAAATGATAATAAAACATTAGAAGATGAAGATATCACTTCAACTATGAATAAAATTTTAGAAAATCTAAACTCTAAATTAGGTTTAGAATTAAGAGCTTAAAAGGGAAAAAAGTGAAAAATTTTAGTATTAAAAGATTAGATAAACCATTTAATATAGAGATTAGTTCTATTGCAACAGATAAATCAATATCTCATAGATGTGCTATGTTTTCACTTTTTTCCAATGAAACTTCATATATAAAAAACTATTTAACTGCAGAAGATACTTTAAATACCCTAAGTATTGTTGAACAGTTAGGAGCAAAAGTAAAAAGAGATGGTTCTTCTGTTGAAATCACTCCAACAAATATTTTAACTGAACCAAAAGATGTTCTTGATTGTGGAAACTCTGGAACTGCTATGAGACTTTTTTGTGGTCTTTTAGCCTCTGTTGATGGAGCATTTACATTAACAGGTGATAAATATCTAAGAGAAAGACCAATGAAAAGGGTTGCTGATCCCTTAAGAAGTATTGGTGCAAATATTGATGGTAGAGAAAATGGAAATAAAGCTCCCCTATTTATTAGAGGAGTTAAACAATTAAAACCTTTTGTATATGAATCTCCAGTTGATTCTGCACAAGTTAAATCGGCAATGATTTTAGCAGCTTTAAGAGCAACTGGAATTTCTAAATACAAAGAAAATGAACTAACAAGAGATCATACAGAACGAATGTTAAAAGGGATGGGTGCAAACATTTTCACAGATGATGAAGGATATATAAATATCAACCCATTAACAGGTCATCTAAAACCGCTTAATATTACAGTTCCAACAGATCCTAGTTCAGGATTTTTCTTTGCTGTAGCAGCTGCTATTACTCCAAATTCAAGAGTAGTTATAAAAAATGTTACACTAAATCCAACAAGAATAGAAGCTTATCAAGTTTTAAAAAAAATGGGTGCAACTGTTAACTTTATAGAAAAAGAGAATATATATGAACCAATTGGTGATATTGAG
>QKDL01000051.1 GCA_003252105.1 Arcobacter sp. | reverse complement strand
ATCTTTGGAATGACGAAAAAGCTTCATCTTTAAAAACTGATTTGGAGTTTAGAGTATACACTTCAAACCTACTTGGGGCTAGTGATGAGTTAGTTTTACATGGTGGGGGAAATACTTCTGTAAAAAGTGTAGTTGATGGTGAAGATATCCTTTTTGTAAAAGGTAGCGGTTGGGATTTGGTAAGTATAAAAGAGGAAGGGTTTGCTCCTGTAAAACTTGAGGTACTTAAGCAAATGGCTAAATTAGAGACTCTAAGTGATTCTGATATGGTTAGTCAACAAAAAGCAGCTATGATAGATAAAACTGCTCCTAATCCTTCTGTTGAAGCAATCTTACATGCAATTATTCCATATAAGTTTGTAGACCATACACACTCAGATGCAGTTGTTACAATCTCAAATTGTGTAAATGGGATTGAAAATATAAAAAAAGTATTCCCAAACTTTTTAATCATCCCTTATGTTATGCCAGGATTTATACTTGCTCACAAAAAATATATGAGATGAGTAAAGATATAGATTTTGATAGTATTGATGGGATTATATTACATAATCATGGGATATTTACATTTGATGATGATGCAAAAGCATCATATACAAAGATGATAGAGGCTGTTACAAAAGCAGAAGAGTTTTTAAATGAAAATGCAGATATCCAAATAGAAAAATTTATGCCAAGAGCAGAAGTTGATTTAGAAGAGCTTCAAAAGATTTTATCTAATGAAAAAGGGTGTGAAGTTTTTTTAAAAGTAAATCAATCCCCTTTAGCTTTACATTATGCAAGTCAAAGAGATTTAAAAACTTTTGCCACAAGAGGTGTTTTGACTCCTGAACATATAATTAGAACAAAAAGAGAACCTCTTATTTTAGAAGATAACAATATCCAAAAAGCAATTGATAAATATAAAGAAAACTATATAGAGTATTTTAAAAAGTTTGCCAAAGATGAAGTTATGTTAAATCCAAGTCCAAATTGGATAGTAGTTAAAAACTATGGAACTATAACAATTGGAAAAAATGAAAAAGAGGCAAACATCATAGATGATATTACAACTCACACGATGAAAGCTGTGCTTCAAGCTGATAAACTTGGTGGATATGAAAGCATATCTTTAAAGAACAGTTTTGAGATGGAATACTGGGAATTAGAACAAGCAAAACTAAAAAAATAGGGACACTTTAATGATGCAATATTTAATGGCAATTGATGCAGGAACAGGAAGTATTCGAGCAGTTATTTTTGATACAAATGGTAATCAAATCGTAGCAAGTCAAGAAGAGTGGACACATCTAGAAGAAGAGAATGTTCAAAATAGTATGAGTTTTGACTTTGAGACAAACTGGGAATTAACAAAAAACTGTATCAAAAATGCTATAAATAAAGCAGCTATCAATCCAGAAGATATCCTTGCTGTTAGTGCAACAAGTATGAGAGAAGCAATTGCCTTATATGATAGTGAGGGAAATGAGCTTTGGGGTGTTGCTAATGTTGATGCAAGAGCTTATGAAGAGGTAAAATACTTAAAAAATAGTTTTGAACATATAGAAGAAAAGTTTTATGAAACATCTGGTCAAACTTTTGCTTTGGGTGCACTTCCAAGAATAATGTGGCTTAAAAACAATAAACCAGAAATCTATGAAAAAGTAGCAACTATCTCAATGATAGGGGATTGGGTTTTAGCAAAACTTTCAGGTGTGATAGCAACAGATCCAAGTAATGCAGGAACAACTGGAATCTTCTCTTTGAAAGATAGAGTTTGGGATAGTTCTATGGCAAAAGAGATCGGGATAAAAGATGATATCTTTTGCCCCTGTCACGAAGTTGGAACTGTAATAGGAACAGTTACACAAAAAGCAAGTGAAGAGACAACACTTAGTATAAATACAAAAGTTGTAACAGGTGGTGGAGATGTTCAACTTGGAAGTGCAGGACTAGGAGTTGTAGAAGTAGGGCAAGTTGCCATCTTAGGTGGTTCTTTTTGGCAACAAATAGTAAATATTTCAAGTGATGTTCTACCACCAAAAGATATGAGCCTAAGAGTAAATCCCCATGTTATGCCAAACCAATCACAAGCAGAAGGGATTACATTTTTTAGTGGGCTTATAATGAGATGGTTTAGAGATGCCTTTTGTGATTTAGAAAAACTACAAGCAAAAGAGCAAAATAAAGATGCCTATGAAATTTTAGAAGAAAAAGCAAAAGATATCCCAGTAGGCTCATATGGAATAATGCCAATATTTAGTGATAAAATGAATTATGGTAAATGGTACCACGCAAGCCCAAGTTTCCTAAACCTAAGTATTGACCCAAATATCTGCAATAAAGCCTCAATGTTTAAATCTCTACAAGAAAATGCCTGCATAGTAAGTGCCATAAACCTAGAGAAAGTAAAAACTTTCACAAAAAGTGAATTTGACACAATAGTATTCGCAGGAGGAGCAAGCAAAGGAAAACTTTGGTGCCAAACCCTAGCAGATGTAACAGGGTGTAAAATCAAAATACCAAAAGTAACAGAAGCCACAGCCCTAGGTGCTGCCATGAGTGCAGGAGTTGGTGCAGGTATTTACAAAGATTTGAAAACAGCCGCGAGTGAGCTTGTTGTATGGGATAAAGAGTATTTGCCTAATATGGAGAATAAAAGGCTTTATGATGAGATAAAGCAGAAGTGGCAGGAGGTTTATGCGAAACAGTTGGAGTTGGTAGACCAAGGTTTAACTACTTCTATGTGGAAGGCTCCGGGGTTGTAGGGTAGGTTTTTTTATGAATAACGTTTGAGTTGAGAAATATTTAAGCCGCAGGGTCAAATATTTTTCTCCAATGTTTTGTTAGCTTTGTTTTGTAATCCATTTTTTATAAGCTTCTTTTTTAAACTCCAAAGTTTCCCCTTTTTTACCTCTACTTAATGGATTTGGCAACAAAATACAGTTTATTGTTTTTTCATTTAACAATACACTGCAGATTATCCCATATTCCTTATTTTTAATTTTTGGTAGTTTTTTTAACTCAATAGGTTGTTTTTGTTTAAATGAGTGTAAAAACCATTGTAATGCACTTTTATATACAAAAAGTAAATTTTCTATCGAAGTATCTTTTATTATATTTTCTATATTATTATATTTTTTTGGAATAATATCACTATCATCAGTAGATATTTGTTTTCGTTCATATTCTAATATTATATCAGTCATTGATAGATTAAGCTTTGCAAGAATTTCTTTTTTCTCATTAGTTGGTAGTTTATATGAATTTTTCGGTACATATTCCATGTTTTTTTGAATAGATTTTAGTAAATCCCACATTCTTGTATTAAAGCTATTTGAATAATAAAACTCTATATTATCTGGTGGTAATGTTCCAATAATTATGTTTTTTGAATTCTTAATTATTTGAGGTTGAAATGGATGTTTAATTATATATTCCTTTTAAGCTAACTACTTATTAGTAATACATTATATATGAATAATGTATAAAAACATCTAATATCTTAACATTAAAAATGTAAAGATATTAACTCAAATAAGCCTTAAATAGTCAAAATTCAATAAAATATAAAATAATGTAAATAAATATGTACTTTTATATGTTAGATTATTAAGGTAAATCCTTAATATCTTATCATTTTGTATGACTATTGGATGAAAATCTTGATAGTTTAACAAAGTGATAAATATATTATGTGGTGTTACGGTAAAACTATTTTCAAAATATTTGAGTGTAAATAAACTTTTGCTTTACGTTTTGACTTTCTCGACTTTCTTTTGTGAAAAAGAAAGTAGCAAAGAAATCATCCCACAGGTTTCGAAGCCGAAGGTTCCCTCGCTTTTTATTTATTGTTTCTGTTTTGTAAAACTCACATAAAAATATGCTCCCAGCATATTTGTTATGTTCAAACAGTTACAAAACTTTTCCGAAACAATAAATAAACACTCGGCTTCTCAAATGCGGGAATAGGGGATAATGACCTTTACATTTTTTGATACCATTTTATTTTAGTTGGTGTGATACTCAATTACTAAGAGAAAATTTGAAGCTAGGGAATTTGTCCAGACTTTGTTGAAGCCGGAAGTTTTCTAATTATTTTCGGAAAAGACCGAGGACTTGTTCGAAGATATAAAAGGTGACTGAATGTCACGTTTTATATCAAGCCCCGCAGGTCAGGAAATAATTAGAAAGCTGTAGGGGACTTTAGCTTCAACAACGCGTCTGGTTGCTTTTTGTCTTACTTTTTACAATTAAAAAGTGAGAAAGCGGAGAGCTTTGCTCTACAAGACAGATGCATACAATTAAAACTATAATATATTTATTGAAAACAATAAAATTCTATAGGAAAGAAAATCTATTTTATATCAAGTGTTAAAAGATTATTTGTAAATATCCCCTCTACTATCAACCTTCAATATCTTTATCTCTTTTTCATCCATATGAAAAAGTATTCTATACTTTGATACTCTAATTCTATAAATTGGAGGCATATCATTACCTGTTAATTTTTTCACATCCCCATCTGGTAAGCTTTGAATTGCTTCAAAAATCTTTTCTTGAAGTTTTCTATCATATTTTGAAAACTTCTTTTCAAAAGTTTTAGAATAGGAGATTTTCATAGTTTGAATTTATTTTTAAAATCTTCATTTGAAGTAAATTCATCATTTGCTAATATTGATAAAATCTCTTTTTCATCATCAGCTTCTAGTATTAGATTAGCTTGTTGTTTAGTTTTAGAATTTTTTTCAATGTATTCACTAAGGCTTTCTCTAATCATTTGTGAAATAGATTTTTTTTCTATAAAACTTACTGCTCTTACTTGTTCATAAAGCTCTTCGTCTATAGTTAAGTTTAATCTATGCATAAATACTCCTTTATGTAGTGATGTATAGATGTATTATAACATATAATTTATTAATAAGAAACGATTAGGAAATTGTTTGTATTTTGTATGAATTTATTAGGAGATTAATCTCCTCCACCTCCACAATCATTACCATCACTTCCTCCCAATCCATCATTATTTCCACTTGATTGAGAAGTTGTATAATATTCCCAGAATGCATAATCCATAACTTCATTTCCATTATTATCTTTATGGTATCTTGCAAATTTATCTAATTTTCTTAATTCAATTATTGCACCAATAATTGGTACAAATAGTATAAAAAATATTTTCTTTATTTTTTCCTCTGTAGAATACAATATATCTTCATTAGCCACAATAACTATTGCAGAAAACTGTAGTAAAATTACTAATGCAATTGGTAAAATCCAAATATATTCCATAATCTACTCCTAATTATTTATTAGTAATATATTATATGTAAATAAATTATAAAAGTATTTAAATCTTACAACTTAAATACATAATAGTAAAAATGTTATGCTTAAAACTATTATCAAAATATTTGAGTGTAAATAAATTTTTACTGTACGTCTTGGTTTTCTCGACTTTCTTTTGTAAAAAAGAAAGTAGCAAAGAAATCATCCCACAGGTTTCGAAGGTGAAACTTCCCTCGCTTTTTATTCATCCCTTTTGAGTACCTAAAAACTTGCTCTTGTGCTTGCACTCTCTGTGAGAAAATGTGCTCCCAGTACATTTCTTTACGCTTCAGACAGTTTAGTCATTTGTTTTCAAAAGAGACAAATAAACATTTGGCTTCTCAAATGCGGAAAAAGGGGAAATTGACCTTTTAATTTTTTGATACCATTTTATTTGAATTGGTGTAATACTCAATAATTATTTTAAAAGTTCATGGCTAGAGTATTTGTCCAGACTTTGTTGAAGCCGGAAGTTTTCTAATTATTTTCGGAAAAGCCTGAGAATGTTTGAGGAGAGAAAAGTGACTAGATGTCACTTTTTCGACGAGTTTCGCAAGGCAGAAAATAATTAGACAACTGTAGGGAACTTTAGCTTCAACAACGCGTCTGGTTGCTTTTTGTCTTACTTTTTACAACTAAAAAGTGAAAAAGCGAGGAGTTTACTCCTCAAGACAACTGCCTACAATTAAAACTACAAAAATATCTATTGAAAATAAAAAAAATTAAGAAGTTTCATAAGGAAAAAAAAGAGATATGAGGAGTAATTAAACTCCTCAAAGATAAACTATTTTACTATATCAGCAAACTGTTTAAATATATATTTACTCTCATGAGGTCCCGGAGATGCCTCTGGGTGATGTTGCACTGAGAAGATTGGTTTATCTTTATATTGAACACCTTCAATTGTATTATCAAATAAGTTCATATGAGTAACTTCTGCTATCTCTACTATATTATCTGGAACATTATAGTTGTGATTTTGTGCAGTAATCTCTACAATCTTTGTTTCTGGATTTGCAACTGGATGGTTTCCACCGTGTTGTCCAAATTTTAGTTTGTATGTATCATATCCATGAGCTATTGATAACATTTGGTGCCCTAAACAAATAGCAAACATTGGGATGTTTTTATCTATTAGTTGTTGGATTTGTGCTTTTTCTTCTGTAAGAGTTAACGGATCACCTGGTCCATTTGATAAAAATACTCCACCTATTTCACCAGCTTCAAATCTTTTAATTAAATCAGTAGCTTGGAAAGTTGATGGTACAACCTCTACTTCAAGTCCTGCTTCAACCAACTCATTTAAGATATTTCTTTTTACACCAAAATCTATTACTACAATTTTCTTTTCGCTCATCATTGCTTTGTTATAAGCTAGTGATTCATGGTTCCATGTACCAAATTTGTGGATATAAGATTCTTTTGTAGAAACCTCTTTGATATAATTGATATCTTCAATTCTTGGTGATTCAGATAGTTTTTTTGCTAACTCATCTTTGTTGCTAATCTCAGTAGAAGCTATCATCATCATAGCCCCTTCATCTCTTAACATTTTTGTTAAATATCTAGTATCAATATCACAAATTCCTAATACACCATGCTCTTTTAAAAGTGAGTCTAAGTCACCTTGAGCTCTAAAGTTTGAATATTCATGGTGATAGTTTCTTACTAATACACCTTTACAGTATGCAGTTTGGCTTTCCATATCATCTTCGTTTACACCTACATTTCCAATCTCTGGCATTGTAAATGTAACAAATTGTCCTGCATAACTTGGGTCTGTTATTATCTCTTGATAACCTGTAAGTGAAGTATTAAATACAATCTCTCCAACAGACGTACCTGTTGCACCAAAAGAATTTGCTTCTAAAAAAGTCCCATTTTCTAAATATAGCCATACCTTTTGCATATTACATCAATCCTCTTTTTATTAATTCCTCTTCATATAATCTATGATATACAATATCATATTCCTCAGTTCCTGGTATTAACTTTCTTTTATAATGTTTGATTTTCTCAAATACAGCATCGTCTGCTTGTTCAAAACCTTTTAAAAATTGATCTATTGATGCAAAAATCACATTTTTTACTTGGTTATCTGAACATGTATAATGAATATAATCCTCTTCCCAAAGATAGTCTAAGATTTTGTGAGCTATGTCAGAAAATCTATCTTCATTGTTTAAAATAACTCCAAAATCATTTGCCAATCTTTTTTTAGTTAACCAAAAAAGTTGTTTATAGTCAGCATTATAAAACTCTATATTATCCTCTTGCGACTCTAAAATTTCTGCAACTTTTTCATCTAAATCATGTTCTTTTTCTATATCTGCATCTAATATTTTTTCAATTTCATCCGTAATTTCATCTTTTGTTTTTCTTACTTCAACAAATTCACAATTTACCAAATCCCTTGAAATTCTTCTAGATATATACGGTGTGTGATGTAATTTCATTCTCATTGGCTTATCCTCTAATAATAGTATCGTCTCTTTCTGGTGAGGTAGAAACAATCCCCACTTTTACATTTGTTAATTCTTCAATTTTTTCAATATATTTTTTTGCATTTTCAGGAAGAGCATCAAACTCTCTACATCCAACTACACTTTCCCAACCATCAAACTCTTCATAGATTGGTTTTACATTATCTAAATTAGATGGCATATAATCGATTCTTTTTCCATCAACTTCATATGCAACACAAATTTTGATTTTAGGGAATCCATCTAAAACATCAAGTTTCATTAAAGATAGTTGATCACATCCATTTAATCTTGCAGCATGTTTTACTGCAATTGCATCAAACCAACCACATCTTCTTCCTCTACCTGTTGTTACCCCAACTTCTTTCCCAATACTTGCAATCTTTTGACCTTGTTCTGTAAAATCTTCTGATGGGAAAGGTCCATTACCAACTCTAGTTGTATAAGCTTTTACAATTCCAGTAACAATACCAATATCTTTTGGAGAGATACCTAAACCAGTACAAGCACCAGCACTTACACAAGATGATGAAGTAACATAAGGGTATGTACCATGATCAATATCTAAAAGTGTACCTTGTGCACCCTCTAATAATATTTTTTTATCTTGGTCTATTGCATCCCAAATCATATTTGTTGTATTTGCAATATATGGTTCTAGTTTTGTTTTATATGAAAGTAACAGCTGTGTTAATTCTTCTTTATTTGGTGTTTCAATCTCTAATACATCAAAAATAGCTTTATTTTGTTCAAAATATTCAATAATTCCATCAGCTAATTTTTCAGGATTTAACAACTCTCCAATTCTAAAACCAGTTCTACTAATTTTTTCAGAATAAGCAGGTCCAATACCTTTACCTGTTGTACCAATAGCTTTATCACCTTTTAGTTTTTCTTTAGCTTGGTCAATTAGTGCATGATATGGTAAATTTAAGTGTGCTTTATCAGAGATAAATAATCTTCCCTCTAAATTGTTAAATTGTTCCATCTCTTTTATAATAGCTTCTGGAGATACAACTACACCATTTCCAATAATATTTATTGCTTTTGGATTTAATACTCCTGAAGGGATTAAGTGTAATGCATATCGTACACCATCTACCCAAATTGTATGACCTGCATTGTGTCCACCTTGGCTTCTACAAACTACATCATAGTTTTGGGCAAGCATATCTACCATCTTACCTTTACCTTCGTCTCCCCATTGAATACCAACAATTAAATCTGCTTTACTCATCCCATTAATCCTCTAAAATTTTTAATAAACTATCTGTATAAAGTGCAAATCCTAAAGAAGAAATCCCTTCAGAACTATATTTTCCACCTTTGCAAAGTACAAAATTGTCTTTTATAACTCTGTAATATACATCATCATAATACTTTAAGCTACCATAATACAATGGTGCTATTACTAAATTTTTGTACTCAACTGCTTTTGCACTATTTAAAAGCTTTTCAATTTCATTTTTCAAGCTTTGTGGAACAGTTTTTAATGTATTTTCTAAATCTTCTATATCTTTAACTTTTATTAATTCATCAAGCCATTGTACTCTCAAATCAAAAAGTTTTGCAATCTCACCATTTTTAAATAGGTTAATCTCTATATCCAATTCTTTTGCTACAAGTCTTGGGATATTGATATTTGATAATTGCAAAATAGGGTTTATCTCTAAACTATCTAAAATATTTCCTGTAAGATTTAAAATATCTACTATATTATCATGGTCTATCCATTCACAACCTATTTGATACTCTTCTGTTGATGGATATGTAAAAATTGGTTGAACATAAAACCATTTTTTATGGTCAGTTGTTCTACCAAGTCTTTTAGTAATAATCCTTACAACATCAAGAGTTGAATCTGCTCTTAACGATACTTGTTCATTTTGCTCATCAGAAAACTTGATTAGTTTTCTATCATTTGCAATAGCTTGGTGTTGCGAGTATGAAAAGTTTGGTGTAACAATCTCTTCAAAACCATTACCGTCTAAAATAGAACTGATTTTATTTTCTAATTCCCTTTTTGCTTTAGCAGATTTACCAAAGTAAAGTCTACTCCCTTTTGGAATTTCGTGTTCAAAAATCATTAGTTACCTTTAAACATATTTTGGGCAAAAACTTTATTTGCTGTTCCATCAAATGTTCTAAGACCTAGCTCATCCATAGCTAATTCAATAGCATTTACTGCCCATGAAGCTTCAAAATCTTCTACTAATCCCATATGGTTTATTCTATAAATAGAAGTTTTAATATGGTCTTGACCACCTGCAATATTTACATTATATTTTGTTTTTAATATTTTTCTAATTGCTGGTGCATCTTCTGTAAATATAGTAGTCATTGCATCAGCTGGTGTTTGTGGATATATTTTACATCCAATAGCAACTAAAGCTTCTCTTGTAGCATTTGCTCTTTTCGCAGTATCGCTATAAAGTTTTTCATATCCACCATTTTCTTTGATATGTTTTAAAATTGCACCTAAACCAATTACTAATGTTGTTGCAGCAGTCCATGCTGTAGTATTAGTTTTTTGTTTTTTAATTTCAGTTGCTAAATTAAAATAGTATCCTTTTGGTGCACTTTCAATTTTTGCAACTGCTTTATTTGATAATCCAATCATAGCTAAACCTGGTGGTAACATTAAAGCTTTTTGACTTCCTGTTACTACTGCATCAAGGTTAGTAGTATCAATTTTTTCTACTCCGATTGCTGTAATACCATCAGCAACAATCATAATCTCTGGATTAATCTCTTTAACAGCTTTTGCAATCTCTTCTACAGGGTGTCTTAATCCTCCTGCACTTTCACAAATCTGAATAAAAATAGCATCTATCTCTTGATCTGCTTTTATTGTGTTTACAACATCTTCTACAGATACAGGAGTATTCCATTCATTTTTTAGTTCAGTTTTTTCTATACCAAATGCATCACAGATTTTTCCAAATCTTTCACCAAACTTCCCTGAGTTTACTGTTAAAGCTTTTTTATGTGTTAAGTTTGTAACACAAGCTTCCATAGCTCCAGTTCCACTTGAAGCTAAGATTACAGCCTCAGGCATATCAAACAATTCTAAAAGTAAAGTTCTTGTTTCTTCAAATATTTTTTCAAATTCTGGTGTTCTATGGTGTATAGTTACATCAGCCATAGCTTTTCTAACAAACTCTGGTACAGGAGTTGGTCCTGGTGTTAAAAGCATTTTCGAATTCCTCTTATTAAATATATTCTTTTTAGTTAAGCGGGATATAGTATCTAAAATTAGTTTATTAAATGGTTAAATAAAAATTTAAAAAAATTTACTTGACAAAAAAAATTTATTTCGATATTATTCTCTATAATATATTACTTTTTACAATAAGTAATAGAATATAACTATAAAAGGAATAGTAATGGCAAAAGAATTAAAAGAAAAAAAAGTTGCTAAAATAGCTAAAAAAGCTGCATCAAAAGTTGCAAAGAAAAAAGACGTAAAAAAAGTTGCTAAAAAAGTTACAAAAAAAGTTTTAAAATTAAAATTATCTAAACCTAAAAAAGCAAAAGTTGCTGCAAAAAAAGCTGCAAAAAAAGCTGCATAATTCAAAAAAAGAAGAGTTTTTTCTCTTCTTTTTAACTTCATAAATCATTTTCAAAAAAAAATTAAATTTTTCAAAATACCATAAAATAGAGCTTTTTACCTATATTATACTACTAATTAGTAATATAATTAAAATATCACTTGACTTTATTACTAATTAGTAATATAATTTCACTAGGAGTTTGAGATGAATGTAAAAAATAAAAAAAGTTATGGTGAACTACGTGATTTGTCTATGCAAACATGGGTACAACTTTTTAGAGCTTATACAAAAATTAGAGCTAAAGAGACACAATATATTCATGGATTTAATTTAACTATGATTCAATTTCAAGTTTTAGAAGTTTTGTATCATAGAGGAGATTTAAATATTGGAGCAATCACAAAGTTAACTATGAGCACTCCAGGTAATATTACTGTAGTAGTAAGAAATCTAAAAAGAGATGGTTTAATAGATTCTATTGCTGACAGTAAAGATAAAAGGGCATCAATTTTATCTATTACTCAAAAGGGTAAAGAGATAATTGAAGAGTTGTTTCCCACTCATGCAAAAAACTTTGAAGAGCATTTTAAAGTTTTATCAAAAGAAGAGACGGAAACTTTATATAATTTATTAAGAAAACTACACAAATCGCAGTAGTTTTTTTTAATACAATAATACTAATTAGTAACAATTTAGGAGACAAAAATGAATTTAGTAAAATTAGGTTTAGTATCAATATTAGCAGCAGGTGCACTTTTTGCAGGAACATATAAAGTGGATACATCACATTCTCATGTTGGATTTAAAGTAAAACACTTAATGATCTCAAGCGTAAGAGGAAACTTTGAAAAGTTTGATGGTTCTTTTGAATATGATGAAAAAACTGGAATTATTAAATCTTTAGAAGGAAATGTTGTAGTAGCATCTATCAACACTGACAACGAAAAAAGAGATGGTCACTTAAAATCAGCAGATTTTTTTGATGCAGCAAAACATCCAAATTTAACTTTTAAAGTTGAAAAAGTTGAAGGTGAAAAAGCTTATGGTAAATTAACTATGAGAGGTGTTACAAAAGATGTTGTATTTGATATAGAAAAAACTGGTGAAGTTATTGATCCATGGGGAAATAAAAGAGTTGGTTTAGAACTTGAAGGAAAAGTAAATAGATTAGATTATGGCTTAAACTGGAATAAAGCACTTGAAGCTGGTGGAGTTGTTGTAGGTGAAGAGGTTAAAATCAACGTTGAGCTAGAAGGTATTGCTCAAAAATAAGGAAGTTAAAATGTTACCAAGTTTATATATTTCGCACGGAAGTCCAGCTTTGATGATAATGGATGATGACACTACTAAATTTTTAAAACAACTACCGTCACGATTTGATAAGCCGAAATATATCTTGGTAGTTTCAGCTCACTGGGTTACAAGAGATTTGAAAATATTATATAAAGAGAACCCAGGGTTGATTTATGACTTTTATAATTTTCCAAGAGAACTTTATGAATTGGAATATAATGCAAAGTCAAGTATAGAAAAAAGTGATGAGATAATAGAATTATTAGAATCAAATGATATTGAAATTACAAAAGATACATCAAGGGAAGGGTATGATCATGGAGTTTGGTCTGTTCTTAGATTTATGTATCCAAAAGCAGATGTACCAGTGATTCAACTTTCATTACCAATAAATTATGATATAAAGCAACTTATTAGATTGGGTGAAATATTATCTAAACTAAAAGAGGATACTTTGATTATTGCAAGTGGAGCTTTAACTCATAATTTAAGAGATATTAGCTGGAATGAAGAAGAAAATTTTGTTAAAGATTATGCAAAGATTTTTAGAGATTGGATTGTTGAAAAATTAGAGAACAAAGAGATTCAATCATTAATCAATTTTTATAGTGAGGCACCATATTTAAAACACAATCATCCCACATTAGAACATTTTTTACCTTTATATGTAAGTTTGGGTGCTTCAAAAACAAAAGCAGGAGAATCTCTACATAATAGATTTATGTATGGGAATCAAGCAATGGACACAATAATATTTAAGGAGTAGGTTATGGTACTTATATTTGTGGCTACTTTAAATGAAAATATGAAACTTGCAAAAAATTTGCAAGAGCAATTAATAGAAAAAAATATAAATAGTGAGATAGTAAATCTAGTTGAATTAGAACTTCCTCTTTATGATACAAATAAAGAGCAAAATGATGGAATTCCACAAAAGGCTTTGGAATTAGCAGAAAAAATGCAAATTGCAAAAGGGTATGTTTTTGTAACAGCTGAATATAATTATTCGTTACCACCTGTATTGGTTAATATGATAGCTTGGATATCAAGAATAGGTGAAGATTTTAGAGCTTTATTTACTATGAAAAAAATTCAACTTGCAACTCACTCAGGAAGTAATGGTGTTGATGGACTTAATGCTATGAGAACACAATTTACAAGACTAGGAGCAGTTATTATGCCTAGAGAAATTTTAACAACATATGAAAAAAGTCTAAGAGAAGATAGTTCAAAAAAGATATTAGAACAGTTTGTTGAAATCTTAAAGGATTAATTATGTTAAAAAAATTGAAAAAAGAAAATATGGGCAGTTCTAACCTTGGATGGTTAGAGAGTCGTTTTCATTTCTCTTTTGCCGAATATATGAATCCAGATAATATTAATTTTGGAGTATTAAGAGTTTTAAATGATGATATAATCCATCCAAACTCTGGTTTTGATACCCATCCCCATTCAAATATGGAGATTATCTCATATATAGTGGATGGTGAGATTACCCATAAAGATTCAATGGGAAATAAAGAGACACTAAAACGTGGTGAAGTACAATACCTAAGTGCAGGTGATGGTATCTATCACAGTGAACATAATTGGCATGAATCTAAAAATTTAAGACTTTTACAAATATGGATTTTACCACCCCAATCAAGTTTACCTAAACTTTATGGTTCTCAAAGATTTATTAAAGATGATAGAGAAAATAAATTGTTAAAAATAGTTTCATCTCAAAATGGTGATGCAAAAGTAAAAATCTATCAAGATATAAATATATATGTTAGTGAACTTAATAGTAATAAAAAAATTAAGTTTGATGTAAATGATAATAGACAAATCTATTTTGTCCAAATAGAAGGAACATCTAAGATAAATGATATAGAACTAAAAGATGGTGATGCCATGGAAATTACAAAAGAATCAAAAATAAATATTGAAGCTATAACAAATTCACACTTTTTATTTATAGAGATGAAAGAGCTTTAATAAAACTATTAAATAGCTATTTTAAAATTAGATCAACTTTTTTATTTTTAGAAGTTGGTCTAATGGAAAAAAACTAATCATATTACACTCCTATCAAAAGTTAAAATAAACTCAAATATCCATTAGATTTCATAAAATATCTCTTCTAAACAGAAAAAAACCTAAAAAAATTTGTTTTTAGATTACATTGCGTACACGTCGCGTATTCAAATAAGTAAACTTTTCTTACTAAAAGGTCTTAGAGCTTTTTGACTACATATCAGTCCATATATTTATTATTAATAACTGATTTGAAAAAAGTTATTTTGACATCATTTAGTGCAATATATCTTAATTAAGGGGAGAGTTAGAATGAAATTAATTCATCTAAATAAAATAGATAATATCAAAAACATTGATGATTTACTCATCGAAAATAAAGAGGCTGGAGACTATCGTTTACATAGAAGTGCATTCACGGATGAAGACTTATTTGAACTTGAAATGAAATACATCTTTGAAGGTAATTGGATCTATTTAGCACATGAGAGTCAGATACCAAATATAAATGACTACTATACAACGTATATGGGAAGACAACCTATTGTTATTGCAAGAAACAGAAACAATGAATTAAATGCATTTATTAATTCGTGTAGTCACAGAGGTGCGCAATTATGTAGATTTAAAAAAGGTAATAAATCAACTTATACTTGCCCTTTTCATGGTTGGACATTTAACAATAGTGGAAAATTGCTAAAAGTTAAAGACCCTGATGCCGCTGGATATCCAGAGTGTTTTAATAAAGATGGTTCTCATGACCTTAAAAAAGTAGCTAAATTTGAAAACTATAAAGGGTTCTTATTTGGTAGTTTAAATCCTGATGTTGCTCCATTATCAGATTACTTAGGTGAGGCAGCAAAAATCATAGATATGATTGTTGATCAATCAGAAAATGGTTTAGAAGTTTTAAAGGGTTCTTCTACATACACTTTTGATGGTAATTGGAAAATACAAGCAGAAAATGGTGCTGATGGATATCATGTAACAGCAACACATTGGAATTATGCAGCTACTACAGGAAGAAGAAAAGAACAAGAAGCTAGAAAAGATGGAATCAAAGCTATGGATGCTGGAAAGTGGGCTCAACAAGGTGGAGGTTTTTATGCCTTTGAACATGGTCATATATTGTTATGGACTAAATGGGCAAATCCTGAAGATAGACCAAATTTTCCTAGACATGGAGAATTTTCAGAGAAATTTGGTAAAGCAAAAGCAGATTGGATGGTTGAGAGATCAAGAAATCTTTGTTTATATCCAAATGTATATTTAATGGACCAATTTGGTTCACAAATTAGATTATTAAGACCAATTGCACCAAATAAAACAGAAGTTACTATTTATTGTATTGCACCAAAAGGTGAAGCACCAGAAGCTAGAGCACATAGAATTCGTCAATATGAAGATTTTTTTAATGCAAGCGGAATGGCAACACCAGATGATTTAGAAGAGTTTAGAGCATGTCAAGAGGGATTCAATGCTTCATCATTAGAATGGAATGATATGTGTAGAGGGGCTGTTCATTGGATTGAAGGAGCAGATAATGCAGCTGAGAATATTGATTTAAAACCTATTATGAGTGGACTAAAAGCTGAAGATGAAGGTTTATATGTTGTACAACATCAATATTGGATTGATGTGATGAAAAAAGCAATTGCAAGAGAGGAGTCTAAATGAAAAATTTAAGCTATCAAGATGTTCAAACATTTTTATATAAAGAGAGTCGTTTATTAGATGACAAACAATGGGATGAATGGTTAGAGTTATATGATGAAAATGTTGAGTTTTGGATGCCATCTTGGGATGATGATGCAACATTGACTACTAATCCACAAGAGGAGATTTCCTTAATCTATTATCCAAGTCGTGCAGGTTTGGAAGATAGAGTTTTCAGAATTAAAACTGAGCGTTCTAGTGCAACTATACCTGATACAAGAACTAGTCATAATATTAGTAATATTGAGATTATGTCAGAAGAGAATAGTGTCGTAACAGTTTGTTTTAATTGGATAACTATGTCTCATAGATATAACAAAGATTTCACATATTTTGGTAAATCAAAATATATAATAGATTTTTCAGCAGATAAGCCAAAAATTATAAATAAATATGTTGTATTGAAAAATGATTATATCTCAACTGTGATTGATATTTATCATATCTAATTGTAAGGTGATTTATTATGAGTTATAAAATAGCCTTACAATTTGAAGATGGAGTGACACAATTTATTCACTGTAAAGAGGACGAAAAGTTAGCTGATGCAGCATATCAACAAAGTATAAATATACCTATGGATTGTAGGGATGGTGCTTGTGGAACATGTAGAGGATTATGTGAATCTGGTTCATATGATATGCCAAAATCATCTTATGTTGAGGATGCTTTGACTGAGGAAGAAGCTCAAAAAGGATATGTATTATCTTGTCAAATGAAACCCACATCAGATTGTATTATAAAAGTACCTGTTACTTCTGATGTATGTAAAGTTAATGCAAAAACATATAAGGGAAATTTAACAAGCTTAGAGAAAATATCTGATACGACGATTACTTTTAGTATCGATTTTCCTGAGGCTGATAAGTTTGGTTTTTTAGCTGGGCAATATGTAAATATAAAAGTTCCTGGAAGTGAAGAAACTAGATCTTATTCGTTAAGTTCTGCACCAGGAGCAAAACAAGCTTCTTTTGTAGTAAGAAACGTACCCCAAGGTAAAATGAGTGGTTATCTTGACTCAATTGCAAAACTTGGAGATGAGATGAGTTTTACTGGTCCATACGGTAGTTTTTATTTAAGAGCTGTTGAAAGACCTGTAATATTTTTAGCAGGTGGGACAGGAATTGCTCCATTTTTATCGATGTTAGATGTTTTAAAACCTCAAAATATATCACAACAAATAAGAATGGTGTTTGGTATAACAAATGATGTTGATTTAGTTGCACAGAATGAACTAGATAATTACCAAACTGAGTTAAGTGATTTTGAATATCGTGTTTGTGTAGCAGATGAAAATTCAAATCATGAAAGAAAAGGTTATGTAACTGCACATATAGATGATGAATGGTTAAATAATGGAGAGGTTGATATCTATTTATGTGGACCAGTACCTATGGTTGAAGCAGTTCGTAATTGGTTAAGTGAAAAAGGTATAGAACCCAAAGGTTTCTATTATGAAAGATTTTCAGCATCATAAGGTATTAATATGAAAAATAAAAGATTTGAAAATAAAGTTGTTGTAGTAACTGGTGCAGCACAAGGGATTGGAAGAGGAGTAGCAATTGCTTTAGCTGCTGAAGGAGCTAAAGTTGGTTTAGTAGATCGATCTGATTTAGTTCATGAAGTTGCTGAAATAATTAGTAAAGAAAATGGCTCTTCTCATGTTGTATTAGCCGATATGGAAACCTATGCTGGTGCTGAACATTTTGTTAAAGAGATTGAGACAAATTTGGGGGCTATTGATATTGTTATAAATAATATTGGTGGTACTATCTGGACAAAACCTTATGAATATTATGCAGACAATGAAATAGAAGCTGAGATTAGAAGATCTTTATTTCCAACGTTATGGTCATGTAGAGCAGTTTTGCCAGATATGGTTGAGAGAAAAAAAGGTGTTATTGTAAATATCTCATCAATTGCAACAAAAGGTATTCATCGAATTCCCTATTCAGCTGCCAAAGGTGGCATAAATGCAATGACCTCAAGTTTAGCGTTTGAATATGCACCATATGGGATAAGAGTAAATGGTATAGCAACTGGTGGAACAGAAGCTCCACCAAGAAAAATTCCAAGAAATGTTAATCCTATATCAGAACAAGAACAACAATGGAATCAAGAGATTGTTGATCAAACAATACAATCTAGCTATATGCATAGGTATGGAACTATTGATGAACAAGTAGGAGCAATTTTATTTTTGGCATCAGATGAAGCATCATATATTACTGGTTCAATTCTACCTGTTGCAGGTGGAGACCAAGGATAATTATGATGAATTTCAGATTAAAAAGTATTCGTGAAGATATCTCAACATCAGCAATTATGGCTGGGTTTTTAGCTGTTTTGATCTCTTACTCAGGCCCTTTATTGATTTTCTTTCAAGCTGCAAATACAGCACAAGCTAGTAATGAAATGATGGCATCATGGGTGTGGGGGATTTCATTGGGGGCTGCTTTATCTGGAATCTTTTTAAGTTTATATTTACGTGTTCCTGTAATCACTGCTTGGTCTGCCCCTGGTACTGCATTACTTGTTACACAGTTTACCACTATGACAATAAATCAAGCTGTAGGTTCCTATATTATAGCTGCAATTATATTGTTCGTAATTGGAATAACAGGCTCATTTGATCACATAACTAAACATATTCCCAAAGGTATTGCTTCTGCGATGATAGCTGGAATTTTGTTTCAATTTGGGATTAATAGTTTTACTTCGATGCAGAGTATGCCTTTACTTACTGGGATAATGATTATTTCGTATCTATTGTTTAAACGATTTTTACCACGTTATTCAGTAGTGATTGTATTAATAGTCGGAGTATTAGTAGCATTATTTTCTGGTGCTTTAGAATTAAAGCCTATACCATTTGGTATAGAAAAACCAATTTTTATAGAACCAATATGGGATTGGCGTAGCACTTTGAATTTTGCCTTACCCTTAGTATTAGTTAGTTTAACTGGACAATTTTTACCAGGTATGGCAGTTTTAAAAACTTCAGGTTATGACATAAAAGCCAAATCAATTATATCTGTGACAAGTTTAGTATCTATATTTGTTGCATTTTTTGGTGGTATTACTATTACTTTAGCAGCAATTACTGCTGCAATTTGTACAAGTCCTGAATCAAATGAAAATCCAAACAAACGTTATATTGCTGGAATTGCAAATGGTTTGTTTTATTTAATAGGTGGCTTGTTTGCAATAACGATTGTTACAATGATTATGGGCTTACCTAAAGAATTGATTTCTGTATTAGCTGGTTTAGCACTACTTAGTGCAATTAGTAATAGTTTATTGAATACAGTATTGGACGAAGAACACCGCGAAGCCTCTGTTATCACTTTTTTAGCAGTTGCATCAGGTATGAATTTTGTCGGAATAGGTTCGGCATTTTGGGGTATGCTTTTAGGAATGTTAGCACATGCAGTATTTGATAAATCTATAAGCAATAAAGTGTTGGCATTGTTAAAAGGTAACAAATAATTCATAAATATATAAGGTTATAAAATGGAAAAAGAGATAAACAAGATAGATATGGAAGAACTTGTTGATAATGCAAAATTCAACAACTTTCATTGGATAATGTTAATTATGACAGCTATTGTTCTGATTTTTGATGGTTACGATGTTTTTATATATGGAGCATTATTACCAAAACTGATGGAAGAGTGGCAAATAGATGCTATTACAGCAGGTGCTTTAGGTAGTTATGCCTTATTTGGTATGATGTTTGGTGCATTTATTTTTGGAGCTTTAGCTGATAAATTTGGACGTAAAAATACTATTATAGCTTGTTTAGTTTTATTTAGTATTACAACTTTTTTTAATGGATTTGCAACTAATCCTACAGAGTTTGGTATTTATCGTTTTATTGCAGGTTTAGGTATGGGAGGGGTTATGCCCAATGCAGTTGCTTTGATAACTGAATATGCTCCAAAACGTATGAAAAATATGCTTGTAACTATTATGTTTAGTGGTTATGCTGTTGGAGGTATGATGGCAGCAGGATTAGGTATCATTTTAATACCTCAATTTGGTTGGCCTTCAGTATTTTTTGTAGGAATCGCTCCACTTGTTCTTTTACCATTATTCATAGTTTATATGCCTGATTCACCTGCTTTTTTAATTAAAGGAAATAAACAAAAAACATTAGTAAGAGTTGCTAAAGCACTTAATCCTTCTGGAGAATATAGTTTAGAAGATAGATTTACTATGGAAGATCACCATATAGAAAAAGGACATTTTACAGATCTATTTAAAAATAATCGTTTCTTTACTACTATACTGTTTTGGGTTGCATTTTTTTGTTGTTTATTATTAGTGTATGCAATAACTGGTTGGCTTCCAAAACTGATGATGAAAGCAGGATTTCCATTGGGTTCAAGTTTGACACTATTATTAGTTCTTAGTATTGGTTCAATATTTGGTGCGCTTTTAGGTGGGTATTTAGCTGATAAATATAGTCCACGAAAAACGTTAATGGTATTTTTTGTGATGGCTGCAATCTCTATTTCACTTTTAGGTCAATTAAACTCATTTATAATATTAAATCTATTTGTAGCAATTGCAGGAGCAACTACAATTGGTACCCAAATTGTTTTATATGCATTTGTAGCACAAAATTATCCTACATCAATAAAATCTACAGGTATTGGTTGGGCTTCTGCAGTAGGTCGAACTGGTGCAATCTTTGGTCCAATGTTAGGTGGAGTTTTAGTAGCTCAAAATGTATCTTTAACTACAAATTTTGTCGTTTTTGCTATCCCTGCCATGGTTGCTTTTTTTGCAATCTCTATGGTTGGGAAAACTGAAACTCAAAGAGTATTACAAAGGGAAGTTATATGAGATTTAAAAATATTAGTTTAATTACATTAATTGCCTTTGGAACATATGCAAATGCAATAACATTGCAAGAAGCATTAGTTGGAGGAAAAACAACAGGTGAGATTAGATCATTAACATATTATTCATCTAAAACTGATGCTATTAATAGTAAGCCGTTAAGTGCACCTTTACCAGAAAGAGAAACATCAGGGATAGCATTACAACTAAATTATAAAACAGCAGATTTTTATGGCTTTAATGCAGAAGTTGGTTTTCAAGCTGGTCATGACCTTCAAATTGGTTCAACTTCAGAAACAGAACCTAGAGTTGCTGTATCAGGAACAAATTTGTATCTTATGAATTTAGGGTATAACCGGGAATCAACTTCTATTAAAGTAGGTAGGCAATTAATCTCTACTCCTTTAATTGCTGGTTCTAATGTTCATCCGTTAAGGGATTCATTTCAAGCAATCTCTATTATAAACAAAGATTTACCAAATACTGAAGTTGGTTTATATGCAATAAATGAATGGTATCAAAGATATACAGCAGAAAGTGGAAATTCTGCTGCTACACACTTTACAAGTCCAGTTTATTCTATCCATATAAAAAATGATAGTATCAAAGGTTTGGCATTGGAAGGTCAATATATGACTACGAATCATACTGGAAGTAATGGGGATAAACCAATTAGTGTTAATGGGGGATATTCAAACTATTTTGCATCGTTTAATTATAAATTGCCAATCGAATTTCCTTTGTCATTTGGAGCATTTAAAGCTGGTACTTCATATGATAATGCATCAGATGCAAATTTTTATGGAGTAAAAATAGGTACAAAGATTGCGAATACTGTTGTTAAATTAGCATATACATCAGTATCAGATTCAAATAACTTTACTGGTGCTTTAGGACATGTCCCAAATTACTTTAAATATAATGGTGGACAGATGTATACAGATAATTTTTATGCTGGTACAGATGCTACATCTATTTTATTAATTCCCAATTTTGGAGTCAAGGGGCTTAAAACTTTATTCTCTTATTCAAAATATTCACAATCTGATGAAGGTATTGTAAATTCTGGCTCACTTACTTCTACATACAACTATGATGGAGTATCTGAAATACAAGTTGATTTGAGATATTCATTTGATGGTTCTTTTAAAGGATTATCAACGAGACTACAAACAGCATTGATTGATTATGATATTCCTGGTGATAGTAAAATGTATGTTACTAGATTATATTTAAACTATAAATTCTAAATTTTGATTAAAAGCGCGAACATTTTTATTTAGTATTTTTTTATGCAACAAGATTTTTCTTGTTGCATTTATATCTATCTTTTTTAGAGTTTGAAAAGTAAAGAGATTTCTTATTTTTAAGATAAATTATTATTAGGTTTATAATATTGACTTTATCGATATTTTATCTTTAAAATAAAATATCTATTCAAATTATATAAAATTAACTCGCAAATTAATCGCACTCTTTTTCAATTAAAATTTTCTCTGATATAATGTTGAATTTAGGAGAAAATATTGATAAATTTTTTTAAAAATACAAGTAATATTGCTAAAAGGTTTGCCATAACATATATCATTATTGGGGTATTGGGAATATTCTTTTTAGATAGAGTTATCAGAGTTTATTTAATGAGCAATAATCACTCTTTTAATAATGAGATGGTAAGTTTTGGTGCCATGTTTATTATTTTAACTGGAATTATAATCCATTTTACTATAAACCATATGCAAAAAATAATCAAAAATATTGAAAATGCATATAGAGAGTTAAAAGAGGAAGAAAAAGACAGAATGGCACCTTATGAGTTTGCTCTAAACCATTCAGTAGATGGTATCCATTGGTTTACAGTTGAAGGGAAATATATTTATGTAAATGAATCAACATGTAAAATGGATGGATATACTAAAGAAGAGTTTAATAATATGTATTTGGAAGATGTTAATCCAAATTTTACTAGAGAAACAACTCTTGAGGTTATGGAAACTATAAGGAATACTCCAAATTGGAGACTAGAAACTACCCATAAAAGAAAAGATGGGACAGTTTATCCTATAGAGGTTTCTGGACATGCAGTCGTTTACAAAGATAAAGAGTATATTTGTGCATTTTCAAGGGATATGTCTAAAATAATTGAAAATAGAAATAAGATAACTACAATGAATGAAGAGTTGCAAAAATCTTTAGAGGAAAAGGAGATTTTGTTTAAAGAGATTCATGAAGTTAATGCAGAATTACAAAGATCTTTAGAAGAGAAAGAGATTTTGCTAAAAGAGATTCACCATAGAGTTAAAAATAATATGGAAATCATTTCATCTGTATTATATATGCAAGCATATAAATCTGATGATAAAAAGTTTAAAGATGCGATGAAAGAAAGTCAAAGTAAAATCCATGCAATGGCTTTAGTTCATGAGTTTTTATATCTTGGAGAAAACCTTGCTTATATAAATGTAAATAAATATATCGAAAGATTGTTTGATGATATAAAAGAGTTATATATCTCACAAAATACTCATATAAATGTTGATTTGGATATAGATGAATTACAATTTTCTATAAATAGATGTATTCAAGTTGGGATGGTATTGCATGAGCTTTGTGTTAATGCTTTAAAATACGCATTTAAAGAGAATAGATATAATCTTCTGTCAATACATATGAAATTAATAGGTGATCAGATACATGTAAAAATCAAAGATAATGGAGAAGGATTAAAAGATTTAAACTCTTTAACAAAATCAGATTCAATTGGGATGCAACTAATTCATTCAATAGTCGATTTTCAACTTAATGGAACAATAGAATTTAAAAATAACAATGGACTTAAATGTAACATAATATTCCCAGAAAAGGAGCCAAAATGAGTAAAATCAAGATTTTGATTATAGAAGATGAACCTATCATCGCCCTTAAACTAAAACATATTTTGATGGAATTGGATTATGAAACTTATGGAATTGCAAATAATAGATGTAATACATTAAAACTATTAGAGGAAAAAAATGAAAATCCAGATTTAATTCTGATGGATATTTATTTACAAGGTTCAACAACAGGGATAATGCTTGCAAAAGAATTAAAAGAAACATTGTTACCTAATGTACCTGTTATCTTTTTAACTGCAAATTCAGAATTATCTACTATAAAAGAAGCTTCTCAAACTATGGCTTATGGATATGTAATAAAACCTTATAAAAAAAGTTATCTATTAGCAGCTATTGAAGTTGCTTTAGAAAAATCAAATGAAGATAATAAAAAATCTTTAGATTTAGCAGCAGTTAAAAATATAAATAAATCTTTGGAACAAAAGTTTTTCTTAGATAATGAAACAAAATCTAAAACTGTAAAATTAAAGTATGGATATCTTTTTGATAAAGAGAATAATATTTTATATTACGGGGATGAACCTGTAAAACTAACAACAAAAGAACTTGCTATTATTAGTATATTATGCAATAAACCTGGACAAAATGTAACTCAAGAACAAATGGAATATTTAGTTTGGCAAGATGAACCAGCTGGATATGCAGCTTTTAGGTCTATATTATTCAGACTTAGAAATAAAGTTCATAAGGACCTTATCACAAGTCAGAATAATTCAGAATATAGAATAGAACTTTTGAATATTGATAAATATTAAAAAATAAAATATAGTGATAAATGTATAATTAGTTAAGTAGAATTTCTACTTAACTTTTTAAATAAATCTTACTTCTTTATTACCTAGTTCAATATTTCCGATAACATAACCGTCAGTATTTGCTAAAATAGAATCAACATTTTCAGGACTAACTACAAGTACCATACCTACACCCATGTTAAATGTTCTATACATCTCTTCTTGTTCTACAAATTGCCCCATATATTCAAATATTGGTAATACTCTTATTTTACTTCTGTCAACAACAGCTTTTAAATTATCTGGCAAAACTCTTGGTAAGTTTTCTGTGATTCCACCACCAGTAATATGTGCTAAAGCATTGATTTTATCTTTGTTTGCTTTAAACTCTTTTACATAGATTCTTGTTGGTTCTAAAAGTACATCTTTAAGTAATTTTCCATCAAATTCATCTTCTAATGTCATACCTAGTTTTTCAAAAAGTAATTTTCTTACAAGAGAAAAACCATTTGAGTGGATTCCTGAACTAGGAAGTGCAATTAGTACATCTCCAGCTTTGATTTTTTCAATTCTATTTAATTCTTCTTTTTCTGCTATTCCAACGCAAAAACCAGCTAAATCGAAATCTCCCTCTTTGTACATACCAGGCATTTCAGCTGTCTCACCACCAACAAGTGCACATTCACTTCTAATACAACCTTCTGCTATACCTTTTACAACATCAGTTGCTTCTTCTACTTCAAGTTTTGCTGTTGCATAATAATCTAGGAAAAATAATGGTTCTCCAAAGTTACATAATAAATCGTTTGTACACATTGCCACTAAATCGATACCAACTGTATCAAATTTTTTAGAATCAATTGCAAGTTTTAGTTTTGTACCAACTCCATCAGTTCCTGATAGTAAAACTGGATTTTTGTATCCACTTGGTAGTTCAAAAGCTCCTGCAAATGAACCAATACCACCTAATACACCAGGGATTAAAGTTGATTTAACAAAGGGCTTAATATTTTCTACAAATTGATTTCCAGCATCAATATCTACTCCTGCGTCTTTGTAACTAACTGTTGACATTCTTTTCCTTCTTCTTTTATTACTTTTGTTTAAAAAAGTGATACTTTATGACACGACTATTAAATATAGCTGTAAAAATAGTTCACCTTTTTATATCTTTATGTTATTTAAAAATTTTTTGGTATTATATCGAAAATTTATTAAAAAGTAAGGACACAGGTAAATGAGTGAAAATCAAGCATTTAATGAAATGATGGTACATACTCCTTTATGTACACACAAAGAAGCGCAAAATGTATTAATTATAGGGAAAATTAGTGATGGCTTAAAAAGTGAAGCTTCTAAACATAGTGGAAATATTGAATTTGGAGATATCTCAATCTTAACATCTAAAGATGAAAAAAATATTGATGTAATAATTTTTACTGAAGGTAATTTAGATGATATGATTTTAGCAAATATTCAAAGAGTATTAAATGATGATGGTCTAATTGCATTTGCTACAGATAGTTTCCATAAAGATGAAGAAAAATTGAAATCTGATTTAGAACTTGTAGGTAAAAATTTCTGGATAGCTATGCCATATAGATTTGGACACTCTACAGCAATACTTGCATCTAAAAAATATCATCCAACTGCTGATATTATATTGCAAAGATCAGATTTATTAAACGATTTAGAATATTATTCAACTGAAATACATCATGCTTCGTTTGTATTTCCAGCTTCTCAACACAAAGCTTTAACGGGCATTGCTAAAAGATAACAATCAAATAATTAAAATTAAATCATTCTTATAGTAAAATATATACTATGAGTAATGATTTATTTAAAAATGCAATAGCCTTAACAGGTGGTATTGCTACTGGTAAAAGTACTGTTTGTAATTTATTTAAGTTACACGGGTTTTTAACAATTGATGCAGATAAAATTGCACATAAGCTATTGGATCAAAATAGTGCAAAGATTGCAACAATGTTTGGCGAACAATATGTTGAAAATGGTAAAGTATTAAGAAAAGAGCTTGGTAAAATTATATTTTCTAATGAAGAAAATAAATTGAAGCTAGAGGCATTTCTTCACCCCTTGATTAAAGATGAGATTGAAATAGAATCAAGAATTTTTGAAGAACAAGGAAAACCTTATTTCATAGATATTCCACTATTTTTTGAAAAGATGCATTATCCAATACCTAAATCATTGGTAATATATACACCTAAAGATATTCAAATACAAAGATTGATGAGTAGGGATAATATAGATGAACAAGAGGCTAAATTAAAAATCTCAAATCAAATGGATATTGAAAAGAAAAAAGAGTTAGCAGATTTTGTTATAGATAATTCAACCAATTTAAAAAATCTACAAAAAGAGGTTGAAAGAATCATTAAGGAAGTTTTATGACCTATAAAAAATATAGTGCAAGTGGAAATGATTTTGTAATATTTCACACTTTAGTAAAAAAAGATTATTCACAAGAAGCTATAAAACTTTGCAATAGAACTGAAGGTATTGGTGCTGATGGTTTAATTGTAATAGTTCCAAACGATAATGCAGATTTTGAATGGTTATTTTATAATAGTGATGGAAGTGATGCTGCTATGTGTGGAAATGGTACTAGAGCCTGTGCACATTATGCATATGCAAACGGATTAGTTCCTAATAGTAAAATGACATTTCTAACAGGTGCAGGAGTTATACAATCACAAGTTGATGGGGATATTGTTGAAACTCAACTAACTCAACCAAAAGTAATAAAAGAAGAGTTCAAAGAGGATGGATTTATTTGGTATTTAGTTGATACTGGTGTTCCTCATTTGGTAACTATTGTTGAAGATTTAGAAAAATATAACCATGACTTATGTGCAAAAATGAGATATAAATACAATGCAAATGTAAATTTTGCAAAAATTGAAAATGGTATTATAAAAGTTCGTACTTATGAAAGAGGTGTAGAGGGTGAAACCTTGGCTTGTGGAACAGGTATGGCTGCATGTTTTTTAAGAGCAAATAATTTAGGACTTGTAGAGAATAGATGTTTTGTATATCCAAAAAGTGGTGAAGAGTTAACTTTATCAAAAATAGATGAAACACTATTTTTTAAAGGAGCTGTAAAAGAGGTATTTACAGCAGAGGTAAAATGAGAATCTTTTTAAAGATTTTAATAGTTTTTTTTATCTTTTCAAATTATGTAAAAGCTGATAATGGTATGCCAAAGGTGTATTATAGGCTTACAGGAGATATTGCAAAGAGTTATTTTTTTAACTTCTTTGCAAATAAAATAAATTTGGAAAATGAAAAAATTTTAAATGAAAGAGTTTTTATTCTTTCTTTGAAAGATAAAAAAGATTTAGATGAAGAATCTTCGGAGTATAAAAAACTAAAAGAGCTTCAGATAAAATATAAAGTTCAAGATATTTATGATTATGAAACTTTTTTGAAAAGAGTTGATGTAATTCCTCCTTCTTTAGCAATTGCACAAGCTGCTGTTGAAAGTGCATGGGGGAAAAGCAGATTCATTAAAATTGCAAACAATATTTTTGGTCATTGGACTTATAATCCTGAAATAGGAATTGTCCCTTTAGATAGAATAGAGGGGAAACAACACTTAATAAGAGTGTTTAAAACACTTCAAGACTCAATATCAGCATATATGCTAAATCTAAATAGAACAAGTGCTTATCAAAATTTTAGAGATGAGAGAAAATATATGAGAGACAATAAAGAGTTTATTGATGGACTTAAATTAAGTAAAACAATGGATAAATACTCTGGAATTGGACACGATTATGTTAAAATTTTATCTTTGATAATAAAGAAATATGAGTTAAATAACTTTGACAAAATTTTTTACAATAAATTAAAAGGAAAACAACAATGGAATTCACTGCACCGTTAAAATCAAAATCAATTAAAATTTTACTTTTAGGAAGTGGCGAGTTAGGTAAAGAGGTAATTATAGAGGCTCAAAGATTAGGAATCGAAACTGTTGCAGTTGATAGTTACAATAATGCTCCTGCACAATTAGTTGCAAATAAAGCATATACAATCAATATGAAAAACAAAGAAGAGGTATTGGATGTAATTAGGAAAGAGAAACCAAATTATATTTTACCTGAGGTTGAAGCGATAAATATTCAAGCTTTATTTGATGCCGAAAAAGAAGGATTTCATGTAATTCCAAATGCAGATGCTGTTAATAAAACAATGAATAGAAAAAATATTAGGCAATTTGCAGCAGAAGAGTTAAAAGTAAATACAGGAAGATATGAGTTTGTTACTACTTTTGAAGGGCTTGAAAAGGCAGCAGATAATATGGGCTTTCCTTGTGTTATAAAACCGGTTATGAGTAGTTCTGGTCATGGTCAAAGTGTGGCAAAATCTAAAGAGGATTTACCAAAATCTTGGGAGATGGCAAAAGAGGCTAGGGGTGATGCGAGTGAACTTATTGTTGAAGAGTTTATTAAATTTGATTATGAGATTACAATGCTTACAATTAGAAATGAAAAACAAACTGTTTTTTGTGAACCAATAGGACATATTCAACAAGATGGAGATTATATCTTCTCATGGCAACCTATGGATATGAGTGAAACTGCTAAGAAAAGTGCTCAAGAGATTGCAAAAACAGTAACTGACGGATTAGGTGGAAGAGGAATTTTTGGTGTTGAGATGTTTGTAAAAGGTGATGAGGTATTTTTTAGTGAAGTAAGTCCAAGACCACATGATACAGGTATGGTTACTATGATTACACAATCTCAAAGTGAATTTGCACTTCATGTAAGAGCTGTTTTAGGATTGCCATTGGATTATATCGATTATGGTTGTGGGGCAAGTGCAGCTTATAAAGCAAAAGCTGACACTTTTACTCCTATTGTAAAAATAGAAGATGGGGCATTTACAAAAGATACATATGTAAGAGTATTTGGTAAACCACAATCTCATATGGGAAGAAGAATGGCAGTTGCCTTAGCTTTTGATAAAGAATCAAGTCAAAAAGCATTAGATAAAGCAAAAGAAGCAATTAGTAAATTTAGTGATTTTTAATAGATGAAAAAAACTTTTTTTCTTTTAATCTTAGTAATTTTTAGTTTCTCCGGATGTTTTTCATTTTTAAATTTTTGGGAAACAAAAAAAAGTGAAATCTCTATTTCTAAAGATTCCCCTGATTGGGTAAGTAATCCACAAGTAAAAGGGTATATGACCCAATTAGGTGTTGCAAAAAATATAAAATCTGAAGATTATAAGTTTTATAGAGAAGTAGCTTTGATAAATGGAAAACAAAATTTAATCAAAAAAATATACTCAAAAACAAAAATAATTTTAAATGAGTATTCAAAAAATGAAAGAAACTCAGCAATTTTTGAAAAAGATATTAATAGCATTGCAAAGCAAGTTGCTTTGCGTTCTGTAGATGAAATAAAAGTTATTAATAGTTTCAAAAGTAAAGATGATGTACTTTTTTTACATCTAGTATTAAATCCAAATAGTGTTTTATCAAATATAGTTACAGAATCAAAGAAGTTTTTTAAAGTAAATAAACTATTTACCCAATATTTCTCCGATGAAAAATCAAAACAAGAAATTATAAATATATTGGAAAATTGATGCTGATAAAAAATGAGAAACAATTAATTAATTTCGTTAAATATTCTCCTATTGTAGTTATTATTTTTATTACGATTTTAGTTAATGTTTTTATCTATTTTCAAAATGATGTTTATAATGAGAGAGATTTAAAACTTTATGAAAAAAATTATATAGAGACAAATAAAAAACTAATAAAAGATCAAATTGAAAGCATACATAAAAATGTTCTTAATGAAAAACAAAAATTAGAAGATGAATTAAAAATAAAGTTAATGAATAGGATAGATGAAGTCTATACTATAGTTGATAATATAAACAAGAAGTTCTTCCATGAAGGAAAAGAAAAAGTAATTAAAATAGTTAAAGAATCTTTGAGAAATATCCGTTTCAATGATGGTAGAGGATATTTTTATATTCACGATATCAATGGAAAAAATCTAATGCATCCAATTCAGCCGGAGTTAGAGGGTAAAAGCCTTATTGATGTACAAGATAAAAAAGGTTTTTATTTTATGAGAAAACTCATGGATGAGTTAAAAAAGAAAGATAGTTATTATCTAACATTTTATTGGTATAAACCAAATTTTGATAATAAACTTTTTAAAAAAATTACAATAAATAAAAAGTATGAACCACTTGATTTAGTAATCGGAACAGGAGAATATCTTGATGATTTTGAAAAAGAGGTAAAAAAATATATTTTAGAAGAGTATATTGATAAAGTCTCTTTTGGTAAAAATGGATATATATTTGTTGTTGATTATGATGGGGTATATTTAAGTCACGTAAAAAAATCATATATTGGAGTAAATCGTATTGATTTAAAAGATAGTGATGGTTTTGAGATTACTAAAGAGATAATAAAAGTAGCTAAAAATGGTTCAGGTTATATTCGTTATATTGGTACAGTTTTACCTGAAACTGGCAAACCGGCAAGTAAAACAACCTATATAAAAGGGATAAATGAATGGAATTGGGCAATTGCTACTGGGTTTTATGATAAGGATTTACAACAATATTTAAAAAGAAAAGAAGCAGAATTAGTGCAGATGCATTCAGATACAATGAAAAAAACAATAGCAATAAGTATAGTATTATCAATAACGCTAATTTTCCTTGCAATGTATGTTTCAAAGATTCTTAAAAACTTTTTTGATAGTTATAATGAACGTATTTTAAGAGAAATCAACTCAAATAGAAAAAAAGATTTGATTCTTTATCAACAAGCTAAAATGGCTTCAATGGGTGAGATGATTGGTAATATTGCACATCAGTGGAGACAACCTTTGACTGTAATTAGTACAGCAGCAAGTAAAGTTAAATTTGAGGATGAAATGCAGTTATCTACAAAAGATTCTATGTATAATTCTTTGGATATGATAATTAAATCTTCAAAATATCTATCACAAACAATTGATGATTTTAGAGAGTTTTTCAATCCTAATAAGATAGCAAAAGAGTTTTCAACAAAACAGTTGTTTGAAAAAACTTTAAAACTCACTTCATCTAGATTTGATTCAAAAGATATACAAATTATTGCAGATATTGAAGATATTGAACTTATAAGTTATGAAAATGAACTGATTCAAGCTTTAATAAATATTGTAAATAATTCAGTTGATGCTTTTGGAAATTCAAATGAAAATGAAAAATTGATTTTTTTAGAGATGAAAAAAGTTATTGATTGTGATTTGAATGATTGTAGATTATATAAAAATTGTAAAAAAACAAAAAATTATGATTGTGTAAGTATTGTTATTAAAGATAATGCTAAAGGGATAGCAAAAGAGCATATTTCAAAAGTTTTTGAAGCATATTTTACGACAAAACATCAATCTCAAGGAACGGGTATTGGTTTATATATGACTTATCAAATTATTACAAAACACCTATTAGGTAATATTAGTGTAGAAAATGAAGAGTTTATTTATAAAAATAAAAAATACACAGGTGCAAAATTCTCGATTATTTTACCGCTACAGTAATATTTTAAAAAGATAGTTTGATAATTAAACTAAAAATTCTGGTTCATGAAGTAAAAAGCCTTGAGAATAATCAATATTTAGCTCTTTAACAATATTCAAAACCTCTTCACAGTGAACAAATTCTGCAACTGTTTCAATATTTAATACTTTTGTAAAATTTATTATAGTTTCAACAGTTAATTTTATATTGTTGTTTATATGGATATTTTTAATTAAAGAACCATCAATTTTTAAGTAATCAACATTTAATTTAATTACATATTCAAAATTAGAATAACCAGTTCCAAAATCATCAATAGCTATTTTACATCCTAAGTTTTTCAATCTTCTTATAAAATCTTCAACTTCTGAAAACTTTTCAATACCTTCTGATTCTACAATCTCTAGAGTAACTTTTTTGGCTGTATTTGTTTGAATTAGTTTATTTATTAAAAAATTGATTGTATGTTTGTTTAAAATATCTTCAATCATCAAGTTTATAGAAAATTCTATATCTTTATGCATAAAGTATTCACATGATTTTTCAATCATTCTTCTTGTCATTTGTGAATAAAGCTTTGCTTTTTTTGCATGTTCTAAGAAGAAAAATGGAGAGATAATTTGTCCATCTCTTGCTTTCATTCTCATTAGAGTTTCATATTTCTCTTTGTTTGTTTTATTTCCAATGATTTTTTGTGCATAAACTAATATTCCATCATTGTTTAATGCATATTTTATATCTTTTGTAAGTTCAATATTCTTTTTCAAGTTTTTATAAATAGGCATATCTTCATCAAAAGTAACTATGTTTTTATTTTTTTGTTTTGCATGCATTAATGCTATTTCTGCATGACTTATAAGTTTATCTCTTCCTGATGCTATACCAATAGTAGCAGAGATATCAAAAATATTATCCTCAATATTAATAGGTTGTTCATCCATATATTTGTTAAAATCTTTACAAGTTTTAAAAAGTTCTACCTCTGAAATGTTGCCATAAGCTAATAATACAAATACATCTCCACCAATTCTATAAACATTTAGATTTAAACTTTTAAAACGTAGAAGTCTTTTGGCTACCTCTTTTAAGACATCATCTCCAACCTCAATTCCATAAGAATCATTTATATCTTTAAATCTATCTATATTAATAATAGCAATTTTTGGGAATATAAGTTTTTTTATATCATCCAAAAGTTTTTGTCTATTTGGAAGAAGTGTTAATTCATCTGTAAATTGTTCGTAGATTAGTTTATCTTTTTCAAAAATAGATGTAACATCATGTCTTAAACCTAAAAATTCTACAATATTATTCTCTTTGTCTAAAATAGGAATAATTGTAGAATCTACATAATAGGTCTCTCCATTTTTTTTCCTATTTTGAATGATTCCATGGAATATATTTTTACTTTTGATTGTTGTCCATAAATCTTTGAAAAAACTATTTCTCATATTTGGATGTCGTACTATATTATGATTTTTACCAATTAACTCTTCTTTTGAGTAACCAGAAATTTCACAAAACTTTTTATTTACATAGGTAATTTTACCACTTAAATCACTTTTAGAAACAATTGAACTTTCATCTATGGCTCTTTTATATTCTTCAAAAAGAAGTAAAGAGCTAAGAAGATCATCTTCTGATGAACTATTAATTATTGTATTAATTTTATTTATATATTGATTTTTTTTTGCTAATTCTTCGTTTTGATTTATTAGATATTGTTCATATTTTTTCTTTTCACTTATATCTCTCCAAACAACATGAATTATATCTTTCTTATCTATAATCTCTTTTTTTAAACTAACTTCTACTAAAAACTCTTTATCATCAATAGTTTTATGTAACCATTCAAATTTATTAGATCCTTTTTTTAAACAAACATCAATCATCTTATTTGATTTTTCTAAAGAGTTTTCCCCATCCGGTTGAGTTTTTGGAGAAATTTGAGAGGGGTGAAGTTTTAGTAACTCTTTTTTGGATTTCATATTTAATATTTTTATTGCAGCTTTATTTCCATCGATAAACCCATTTTTATCAAGCAATAAAATAGGTTCATATGCATTATTAAAAAGAGTTTTGTAATATTCATTGGTGTTTTTATTCAATTAAAGCCTAATTATTAAAAATATTATATTCTAGTGAAAATTTAATTATGTAAGGTTTAAATTATTTTTTTACAATTGGTATCTCGATTATAAATTTTGCACCATAATCACTATTTTCAACTGCAATTTTCCCTTTTAGACTCTCTTTTATTATTTTATAACTCATATAAAGTCCTAAACCTGTCCCAACAGATAAGTCTTTAGTTGTAAAATATGGTTCAAATACTCTTGGGATAATATCTGGATTAATTCCTCCTGCATTATCTTCAATAGTTAAGATAGCATTATTTTCTTGTTGAGATAACTCTATAATAATCCATGGATTAGGGATGTTTCTTGCTATTAAAATATCTTTTGCATTATTTATTATATTTATAATTACTTCACTTAGTTCACCTACAACAATATTTGTTTTAATAGGATATGTATAATCCATAATCTTTTCTAAATAGATATGATTATCTTTTAAAGAAGCTTTTACAATATTCAATGCCATTTCAACTCTATCTTGTAAAATAACCTCTTGATACTCTTTTTTCTCTTTTAAAAAGTTTCTAAAAGTTTCTATAGTTTGTGATAAATATTGTGTTTTTGATACAATCTCATCCATTGAGTGGGGAATATCTTCTGGTTTTAATATATTAAACTCATAATTTAATTTTATACCAGATGCTGTTGTTGAAATATAACTAAGTGGTTGTCTCCATTGGTGGGCAATATTTCCTAGCATATCTCCCATCGCTGCCATTTTAGCTTGGTTAAATAATTGAACCTCTTGAAGTTTGTTTTTTTCAACCTCTTCTTTTATCCTATCCTCTAAAGTTTTATTTAAAAGTTTTAACTCTTCATTTATCAATTGTATTTGTTTTTCTTGTTCTTTTCTCTCACTAATATCTCTATCTGTTCCAATATAACCAATTAGATTGCCATTATCATCTAATATAGGTGTTGCATTTGTTTCAAGCCAAATAGTTTTTCCATTTTTATTGATATTTTTATTTTCCAAATTTTTTAAAGGGAGTTGTTTTTCTTTTATATTTAAAAAATATTTTTTAATATCTTCTTCATTGTCTTTTGCCATGAAATCAAAAGGTGTTTTATCTAAAACCTCTTCTACTTTATAACCTAAAATATTTTCTACATGTGAACTAGCATAGATATATTTATCATCTTTATCAATTTGCCAAACAAAATCTGTAACATTGTTTAGAATATCACTAAGTCTTTTTTTAGATTCTTTTAATTCTTTTGTTCTACTCTTGATTTTTTCATCTAAATTGATATTTCTTCTTTGAATACTTTTTAAAATAATATTTAGTTTTTGGAAATATTTTGAAAAAATTAAACTTACTATAAAAGACAAAAATAAAACTAATAATGAAACTACTAAATATCTATCAATTTTATCTTTATATTGTATATTAAGGGCACTATTTTTTACTTTGGCCATTAAAATATATGTCTCTTTTGTAGGTAAATTTAGTTTTAGTGAAACAAAATGATTATTATCTAACTCTTTACTATTTATAGAAAATTTATCTTCATTAAATAAAGAAAGTTCATAAAGATTTGAATTTAAATTAAACTCTTTAAAATCAGGAATTTTATAACTTAATATAATTATTCCATTAAAGTTATCGTTTTTTTCTAATATAGAGATTACATCTATGTAATAGTTATCCTCAGTAAATATATTTGAAAACCAAACTCTAGGGGGTCTCTCTTTTAATATTTCAAAATATTTTTTATCAAAATTATTTAGTGTAATATTTTGACTAATATCTACTTTTATCTTACCATTAATATCAAGGTATTTTATTTGTAATATATTTTCATCTGTTTTTAAAATTGTTGAAAATATATTTTTTAATTCCTCAATATTATTATCTATTTTTAAATCTTGTAAATATTTTGAATCATTGAGTGTTGTTAAAATTCTTTTTGAGTTTAAAAAACTATTTTTTATAATATCTTGTTTTTCAAATAGAATATTTTTTCCATTAGTAAGTATAAAGTCACTATCTTTTTTAGATAAATAGATTATATCTATAGCTATAAATGATACAATTAATCCAAGGGAAAAAATAAAAAAATAAAGTGCTATAATATTTTGTTTATAATTAGTAATCTTATTCATTGTAATCTAGTTTCTCTAATCAAAAGTATCTTTATAAAATACTTTTAATAGAGGAGTCTATTATATTAAAAATCTTTTGTAGTTCCTCTTTTGATAACTCTTCAACATTTTCTAATTTTTGCAATTGAATACTTATCTCATCTAGAGCTACATTTAATGTAGAATTTTTTATATAATGTGCTTTTTGTTTTATATCCTCTTTTTTATTTTCTATAATATATCTTTCTAACTCTTTTAAATCATTTAAAATATCTTTTTTAAACTTTTCAAGAATCATTTTTGCAACATTTTCACTAATACCAATTTTTCCTTGAATCTTTTCTACACTTAAAGTTATTTGTAGAATTTCTTTATTTGTATTTTCTTCTTTTTTCATAGGAGTTTCATTTATAGTATTTAAATATTTTTGTAAAATATTATTTAGTTTTTCACTATTAATTGGTTTACTTAAATACTCATCCATACCTAATTCTAAAAATCTTTCTTTGTCCCCTTTTATAGCATTTGCTGTTATTGCTATTATAGGTGTAGTTTTTAGATTATTCTCAATTTCATAAGCTCTTATTTTTTTAAATGATTCTATACCATCTAATACAGGCATATTTATATCCATCAGTACCATATCATACAGATTTTCTTTATATGCTTCATAAGCTTCCAAACCATTATCTTTAATCTCATAATCTAAATTTAAATCTGTCATTAAATAAGAGATTAACTCTTGGTTTGTTTTATTATCTTCAGCAATTAATACTTTTCCACTAAAGTTTTTTTGTTCTACTTTTATACTCTGTTTGATATTAGTATCTTTAGTCATATTTTGAAGAATTTCTTTAATTTTTGTTTCATAGTAAGGTAATGATAAAATCTTTTCATTTTTTTCTAAAGTTAAATCTAAAACCTTATCATTTCTAAGTAATATCAATTTAGTTTTATCTACTATTTGTGTTCTTGATTTTTCTAAATCTTCTTTTGATTTAATATCTGAGCAAATAACAATATCACAGTCATCTATATTATAAGAGATAGTACCAAAATTTAAAAGATAAGTTTTTAAATATAGAAAAAGTTTTTCATCTTTATTGGTAACATAAAATTTTAAATTAAGTGTTCCTTCATTTTCATTTTTTTCATATATATCAAACTCTACTTCAAAATAAAACTTAGAACCTTTATTTGTCTCACTTTCTAATAAAATTTTAGAGTCAAGAGCTTCTACAATATGAGAACTAATACTTAGTCCTAAACCTGTACCTTCAAAAGCTCTATTTGCTTTATGGTCTATTTGCATAAATGGTTTGAAAACTGTATTTTGTTTCTCTTTTTCTATCCCTATACCTGTATCAATCACTTCAAATTTTATTTTAGCTTTTGATGATTTTTGCTCTATTAGTATAATATTAAGTGTAATCTCTCCATTTTCAGGCGTGAATTTTATAGCATTACTTAATAGATTAGCTAAAACTTGTTTTATTCTAAGGGAGTCACTTAGCACTTTATAAGGAACATTTTCTTCAAGATTAAGTATCAATGAGATTGATTTTTCATAAGCTTTTTTAGAGAAAAGTTCAGTAACTTCTTCCACAATAACTTTTAGATTCATAGGTTCTTTTTTTATCTCAAAATTTCCATTTTCGATTTTAGAGATGTCTAAAATATCATTTATAATACTCAATAATGAATTAGCACTAGTTTGGATAATATTTGCATATTTTAAACTTTTTGTATCCAATTCATTAGAGTTTGATAATACTTCTGAAAATCCTATAATAGCATTTAATGGAGTTCTGATTTCATGACTAATATTTGCTAAAAATGTTGATTTTGCCTCATCTGCTTTTTTTGCTTTTTCTAGGGCTATATTTTGAGAGGTAATTAAATCTTTTATTTGCGAAGTCATTGTATTAAATGATTTTTCAAGATTTCCAATCTCATCATTTGATGTAATTTTAATTTTATAGTCAAGCTCATTGTTTGCAAACTTTTGTGTACCTATAAGTAGGTTTTCTATTTTAGAAGTGATATATTTTGACATCCAAATTGCAATACCAATAATTAATAAAATCATTACAAAGGTTACAACAGATAGCTCATTTATTAGGGCATGAATAAATGCTTCTATCTCAGTTTTATTATCATTTACAGCTTCTGCCATTTTTGAAGTTTGTACTTTTAAAATAGAGTTGATGTTTTTTCTTGTTTCATTAGCGGCTGAGTGAAATTCATCTACATTTGCACCAATTGTAACAAAACCAAAACCTCTTTTACTTTGACCATATTTCCCTGTATAGTATGGAATTGCTGCTGCTGTTGTTAATTTCCATACTTTACTCCAATAAATTACAAATGACCCATATCCACCATTTTGTGTTAGTTGCATCCAACCTTCACATTGTGGTGCAAAGTTTAGATATCTACAATCAAGTGCAATATTTCCATCTGATTTTAACTGAGCAATATTTGGCTTCTTTTTTAAACTTTGCTCTTCAAACTTTGGATAAGTGTTTAAAAAATCGTTTATCTCTTTATTTGATGATTTATATTTTTCTGCCAAATCAGAACTTAGCCAAGGGATAACTCTTTTACCAGTTTTTTTGTCAAATCCAACAATAAAATAATCTCTTGCATGGGAAATATTTCTTCCTTCATAATCCCACATAAAAGCATAGTTTCCTTTTGACGCATCTGAAATATCTTGTAAAGCATCTACACTTGTTGGATTAGATGTGTCAGTAAATTGCATAATATGTTTATGATCTAAAGCTAAAGATATAAATCCTACTTTTTTATTGTTTTTATAAATAGGGGTAATAAATCTAATAATCCCTTCAAACTCTTTTCCTACAGGATTTTCAGCACCTGCATAACCATATTTTTCAGGTTCAAATTCAATTCCTGCTTTTTGTGCTTTATCTTTTGTAAAGGTGCCAATTATTTTTGATGGAATATATTCACCAACTACATCAGAGACATAAATCTCACCTTTTTTTAACTTTTTTATTTCCTCAAAGTATGTTTCTGAGTTTATATAGGTATTTTTTTGTTTTGAAACATCAACAAGTTTTTTATTAATTTGAGAAACTTTTAGTAATTCTTTCCCTGTCAAATCAAAATAATTAATCTCTTTGTATATAGGTAAAGGTTCATATTTTAGAACTAATGGATCTGTATAATTAAACTCTTTTTCATTATCAATTAAGTTTGCTGTAGTTTTTGATCTTGGGATTCTTTTTAGTTCTTCTTCACTTTTCCAACTATTTGTTGCATCATCATAGTTATATTTACTATGTACAATGATATCTTTATTTTTATTTTTATAAAACTCTTCTAAAATCTTTTGATTTAATGGAATATTAGATAAAAATAATATATCTTTATCTCTTTCATATAAAAAGT
>QKDL01000004.1 GCA_003252105.1 Arcobacter sp. | reverse complement strand
TATCTCTTGACCTACTACACCTTCATTTATTGTTACTACTTTTCTTCTATTTACTCCCACTGGTACTTCATGTGCCTCTTTACATGCTACTACACATCCGTTACAATCTATACATAGGTTCTCATCACAATAAAATTTCATTCTCGCAAATTCTGGTTGACTACTCATTGAAACCTCCTCTTATATTTATGTTCAATATGTAAAATTTGATATTTTTAATTTTCATTTTTACAATCCTATGCTTTTTCTATTCTAACTAATGAGCATTTTGTTTCAGGACAAGCAGTCTCTTGGTCAAATCCATAACTTGTTATTTGATTTGAAGACTCTCCATATATATATGGTGCAGTTCCTGCTGGATATCTATTTTTTAAACTCTCTCCACTAAACATACCAGAGAAATTTTGTGGTAAAAACACAGAATTATAAGCCACTCTTTGACTATATTTACATTTAACTTTGATTTTACCTTCACCAGTTCCATATACCCACATCATCTCACCATCTTTTATACCAAGTGTTGCTGCGAAATCTGGGTGTAATTCTCCATACATTTCAGGACTTAACTCTGCTAAATATTTACTTGCTCTAGTTTCTGTACCAGAACCAAAATGTTCTACAATTCTTCCAGATACAATACTTACTGGATAATCTTTTACCCATTCTTGAGCATTTTGCTCAGACTCATATCTAACTTCTGCTCTATAAAATTTCTTTTTATCTTTAATTGCAGGATATTTATTAATTAAATCCAATCTTGGAGAGTGTAATGGTTCTCTATGTTTAGGAATTTGGTCTGTAAAGCTCCATACAATTGCCCTAGCTCTAGCATTTCCATAAGGAGCAAGTCCTGCTTGAAGAGCATATTTTACTAAGATACCACTATCATCTGTTTTCCAGTTTTTACCCTCTACTGCTTTTTTCTCTTCTTCACTTAATTTTACACCAGCTAACTCTTCAATATTTTTTGAAGTAATCTCTGCATATCCACCTTTGATTCTACTTCCTTTTGGTGCAACACCATCAGCAGCTAATAAATTTTGACCATTTCTTTCTAAACCAAATCTTGCTCTAAATCCCATACCACCTTGTGATACTGGTAAGTTCACATTATAAAGTACTGGGCTTCCTGGATGACTTTCATCCCAACAAGGCCATGGTAATCCATAATATTCTTTAGAAACTTTTCCTTTACCTTTTAAAGAAACTGAATCAAATAGATGCCAGTTATCAGTATGTTTTTTAATTCTAGCAGCAGTTCTTCCTTGCATACCAATAGTTTTTAAGCTTCTTGCAATCTCATCTGTTGCATCTTCAGGCCATTTAAAATCATTTCCTTTTCTCATTCCTGCAACAAATTGCTCATAAAATCCTAATCTTTTTGCAAAATCAAATAAAATTTCATGATCTGGTCTTGATTCATATAAAGGCTCAACTACTTTATATCTCCATTGAATACTTCTTGATGTATTTACGATACTTCCTGTAGTTTCCATTTGTGTTGCAACAGGTAATAAAAATAGATTATCATTTCTAGTTGTTAAAACAGAAGCATCATTTACATATGGGTCTATAAATACAACAAGTTCTAATTTATCTAATGCTTCTTTTACTTTATGTGTTTGAGTAATAGTTGAAATACCGTTACCAATTACAACTAAAGCTTTTAGTGATGTTCCTGCATTGTTTTTTGCATTCTCTTCTTCTAAAACTCCATGTAACCAAAGACTTAAACTAAATCCTGGTGTTTCCATCATCTCTTTAGATTTGAATCTTCCTTTTAACCACTCATAATCAACATTCCATTGTTTTGCAAAATATTTCCAAGAACCTTCTGATAATCCATAATATCCTGGTAATGTATGAGATAAACAACCTAAATCTGTTGCTCCTTGAACGTTATCATGTCCTCTTAAGATGTTACATCCACCACCAGTTTTTCCCATATTTCCAAGAACAAGCTGTACAATAGATGCTAACCTAGTATTTGAAGAACCTATTGTATGTTGAGTTAATCCTTGATTCCAAATCAAAGAACCTGGTTTTGCATTTGCAAAAACTGTAGTTGCATGAATTAAATTCTCTTTTGGACATCCTGTAATATCTTCAACGACTTCAGGTGTATATTTTTCAGATTCTGCAAATATCTCTTCTATTCCATACACTCTATCATCTAAAAATGATTTATCAAACCAACCATTTTCTTTAATGATTCTAATCATTCCATACATAAAAGCGATATCAGTACCAGGTCTGATTCTACAATAAATATCAGACTTAGCAGCTGTTTTTGTATATCTTGGATCAACAACAATTATTTTCGCCCCATTTTGCTCTTTAGCTTTTAATATATGTTGCATAGAAACAGGGTGATTAGAAGCTGGGTTAGCTCCAAATATAATAATTGCATCAGAATTTTGCATATCACCAATATGATTTGTCATTGCACCAAATCCCCAAGTATTAGCAACTCCAGCAACAGTTGGACTATGACAAATTCTTGCTTGTTGATCTATATTATTTGTACCAAACATTGAAGCAAATTTTCTGATATAGAAAGCTTGCTCATTACTAACTTTTGATGAACCTAAAAATTGAACAGAATCAGGACCATGTTGTTCCCTAAGAGTATTTAATTTTTTTGCAATCTTATCCATTGCATTATCCCAAGAAACTCTTTTCCATTCTCCATTTACTTTTTCTACTGGATATTGTAATCTATGTGAAGATCTAACCTTATCAATCATATCAGCACCTTTACAACAGTGCCCTCCATGACTAATTGGGTGATCTTGAGCAACCTCTTGTCTTACCCATACACCTTTTTGTACTTCAGCTATAATACCACAACCAACTGAACAGTATGAGCAAACAGTTTTTACAAGTTTAGAACCCGGATATGGATTTTTAACCTCTTCTTCTGTTGCACTTCTTAAAACATTATTGCTAGCAAAGGCAGATGTAGCAGTTACTGCTGTTGCAAGTGAAGCCATTTTTAGAAAACTTCTTCTTCCAAAGCTTTTTAGCATATTCATTTATTCTCTCCTTCTTTTTCTTCTCTTATTTTGCAGCGCTGTAGAACATATCCCATGCTGCTGTTTTCTGTAACAACACCGTTTCCAACGTTGCTTCCTGCACCTCTTTCCTTACTCTCAGAAGTAGCAGCAGTAGCTACAACAGAACCAGCTAATACACCAGCTGCAATTCCTGCTCTTTTAATAAAGCCTCTTCTTAACTCATCAGCCAAATTAAACTCCTTATTTTTTTAGTGGGCAAAAAACCCCTTAAGAATTCAGTGAGTCCTTAAGGGATCTTTCCATATTAGTTAATTTTTTTTTACTATTTTTTTGTGATTAAGCGTGGGTGTGAATGTAGATAATTATATATTATAAGGCTATTTTTCACTTATACATCCAGTATACTAATAAATTGCTCTTATTTTAAGTAAAATATTTTTACCAATTCTATAGTGATTTAAATAAAAATATACTTAATAAGTAAAATATTTTTTACCTATGTGTTTTAAATATTAAAATTGTTTCAAGATATAACTAGATTAGAGTGATTAAAGATTTTATTAAATTAATTTAGGGTTTTAATTTGTTTGTATTTTAAATACATTGTTTTTATTAGTTTATCTAGATTTTCACTATCTAGATTTTCTGTAAAGGTAAGACTGATACTATTTCTACTAACAGATTCTTCATATCCCATAGCTTGTATTATAAAAGATGGTTTTGATAATCCTAAAGAACACCCTTCACCATTTGTTAGGAAAATTTTATTTAAAGCTAATGTTCTTATAAACTCTCTAGCTTTTATCCCTTTTAATGCAAAATGCAAAGAGTATTCTAAAGTATCATCAGCATTTACAAAAAAATAAATATCATCCTTAAACACATCTTTTAATTTTTCCAAAAAGATATTTTTCATCTCATAATTAAATTTTTGTGAAGATAGTGCTTCATATATTAGTTTAACAGCTAGTGAATCAATTTGTCCTACAGCTAATAGTTCAAACTCATCATTATTAAAAAGCAATACAGAAGAGGTATTTATTCCTATAAGTTTATAACTATCAAAATAAACAATATCACTTAGATTATCAAAATTTGCACTTGCATTTGAGATTATCTTTGCTTTTGTTAAACTTTTTACTTCATTTAAATCTGTTTTTACAAAGGTATCCATAACATAAGAAGATAAAAAAAGAAAATCAATATCTAAATCTTTTAGTTCATTTAAATTTACTTTCCCATCTTTTTTAAGAGTTATCCATTTTATATCAAAACCTAGTGTTTCGTAAAGTTTTCCTGCATCAACTATAGCTTTACTTTCACCAAGACTGATTGCAATTTTTCCTTTTAATTCTAAGAATAATCCTAAAAAGCCCTCTTTAGAAAATGAAAATGTTTTCAGTTTATTAAATGAAAATCTATTTTTATACTCTAAACAAAGCTTTTCAAACTCTTCATTATCAATTAATGCATCTAATGAATAGTTCTCTAAATTTTTTATGTCTTCAATTTTATTATATTGTAGAGTGTTTAGTTTTACCAACTAGTTTACCTTTTTTTTCTCTAAAACACCCAAGTTGACAATGGGTAACTTCAATATCAGAATTTTTTACAGTAGAACCTACAACTTTAAGACTACTTTTTTGAGCTTCCTCAAAAAGTATTTTACACTCTAAACTCTTATGTCCATTATAATTTTGTTTCAATCTATTATAAACTGCTAAATTTGCATCTTGAAATCTAAGTTTTCCAAAAACTCCCAATTCACAATTTGTGATTTTAATCCCTAAACTTTTTGTAATATCTGCCATCTCTTTTGGTTTTCTACCAATAAGTCTTGCAACTTTAAAAGCTTTTATACAAGATAGTTTTCCATCTTCATCTAAATTTGTAAATATTAACTCTTTTTGAGTTTCATCAATCAATATAGTATTTATCTCTTCTAAACTAGACATTTACTCTTCCAGAATGTGTATAAATATTCATTTTTCCATTTCTTGCAAAACCTATTAGTGTAACACCATGTTCATTTGCTGATTTAATTCCTTGAAAAGTTACAGCAGCTTTTGATACTACTATTGGTATTTTGTGCATAACACATTTTACAACCATCTCCATTGATAATCTACCACTTGCGTAAAGAATAGATTTTTTTATATCTTTCCTATCCATACAAGCAAGACCTATCACTTTATCTATAGCATTATGTCTTCCAATATCTTCACTTTTGTAAACTGTACTATCTTCTAAAACTAATTCGGCTGTATGTACACAACCTGTTTCATTAAATAATTGTGTTGGAGTATTAAACTCTTTCATATTATTTAAAATATCTTTTGCATCTATATTAAAATCTGTATTTATAAAAGAACAATCAAACACTTTTTCTGCATTTCCTGTAACCCCTATACAACAACCAGAAGTCAATGTTTTTTCTTTGAAAAGATTTGCATACCCTTCCTCACTAACATCTGCTATAACTTCAACTTTAAGTCCATCTTCACTTATTGTTACAGATTTAATATCATCATACTTTTTAATAACTGCTTCACTTAATAAAAAGCCAATTATATGTGCATCTTGATTTTGTGCAATAGTCATCACTGAAAGAAATTTGTTTCCGTTTAAATAAAACTCAACTTTTTCCTCTTTTATAACATTGTCTTCGATTAATTCTACCCCATCATAATCAACTCGCTCGATTAATACCTCTTTGGTATAATCGGCAAGTTGAAAAGGGGAGAAGTTTTCACTTCTGTATGGCCTTGTCATGCCTATTTCCCTTTTCTTTCAATATCTTCTAAAATATCAGGTGCTAATTGTTCTAAATGTTCTCTTGGATATTTCCCTGTTATTATCCCTTTTAAGTTCCCTTTTATTGAAACCACTGTTGAATATACAAAGTCCATCATAAAAAACATTATCAATACACTTGAT
>QKDL01000012.1 GCA_003252105.1 Arcobacter sp. | reverse complement strand
AAAGTACATCATTTATATCTTCATATGTTCCAGCCCAAACCATCGCCATATTTGATTTATCATGTAAACTTCTTAACCATTCTAAGCTTCCACCAGAAAGTTTGTTTGCTTCATCAAGGATTAGTATTTTTCCTCTAACTTTTGGTATAATATAAGTCAGAGATGTTTCTTTAGTTCCACTAATCAACCTTATAAGTTCGCTCTTTTTCATGCCCTTATAAGCTTGTATGAAAATATGGTTTGGATAAACATCTGCAAAAGCTTTTAAGAGGGTGGTTTTCCCAGAACCACTATCACCTCTTAGAAGCACTATTTTGTTTTTTTCAATACTTGTTTTTATTTTTCCACTAGCCTCTGCTATAAATTTAAAAGGTATCTTTTTGTGTTCATAACTTTTTGTAGATAACTTTTCAAGCTCATTTCTTATATAAGCTCTAGCTTTTTCCTCTGTATTATTCACATCTTTATAAGTTCCTTTTCTCAAACCAGTTATTTGAGAAGGATTTACCTCAATGGCAGATGCTAGTTTATTAGCACTTATTCCTGTTTTATTTTTGAATTCCTCAACTAAAACATCAAATTCTAAATTCATTATCTCTTCAATATTCATTTATCACCTCTTTAACTATCATTTAATATGCTATTGCATAAGCAGAGTATGGACTCTCTTCCACCTCTTTTTTTACACTAACTACTTTCACAATCTCTCTATCATCAAATTTTGGAATCTCTTTTTTACTCTTTTCTTGAATCTCATCATTTGTGATTTTTTTAGTTGTTACTGGTTTTAAACTATCTTTATGCTCTTTTCTAACTCTTCTTAAATCATCTTGAAGAGTAGATTTAGATCTAGCAGATAGTTTGTCTTCTTTAATCTCTCTTTGTATAGCTGCTGTATCTTTTGCAAATTCTTTTTTAGCTTTTACATAGTCTTCTTTTGTCATAGATGAGATATTTCTATCTTCACAAATACCAATTAAAACACCAGTTTTATCAAATACAAAAACTTCACTCATATTGTCTATATTTTCAGATACATAAACCTTTTGACCTCTATATTTATGTATAAATGTACTAATATAAGTTCGACTATCAAAGTTGATTCCTTCTTTTTGTACAGTTCTTTGCTCATATCCACCTGCATATACTAAATAGTTTTCATAATCAATCTTTACAATAGTTTCTAAGCAGTTATTCCAAAGTTCAACAGGACTGTCACCTTTTCTTCTTTTTTTATCTATTTCCCAAAGGCATACAGCTTCTTGAAGCTTTGCATTAAGTTCATGCCAAGAAAGTAATTCAGATGATTTAGCAGCTTGTGTCTTAGCTATATTTCCAAACTCATCTTTTGCTTTTCTATCTTTTTTTGCTATTTGTTGCTCTATTTTTTGCCTATGGCTTACATTGTGTCCAATAAATCCAGCCAAACATCTCATATATGAGTGTTGCAAAGTTCTAAACTTTCTCTCAACTTGACCTTTTTGATCTCCACTATAAGCTATTGCTTTGTCATATCTTATATGTAAGTTATCAAGCAAGTTTTGAAATTGTTTTGATAAATAATCACGTCCATTGTCCCCTTTTATCATTTTAGGCATTCCAAACTCAGATATTGCTCTCCAAAGTAATCTTATAATTGCAAGCTTATTTGAGTTTTCAGCAAGAACTGCAACACATCTTCCTGTATAGCAATCAACAATTGCTAAAATATCAGGTCGCATTTGTTTACCTTCATGATAGATAATCACATCAGCAGGTGTACTATCTATCTCCCAACATTGATTTTTAGCTGTAAATTGCTCTTTTCTACTACCAAGTGCGGGTTGATTGTAAGATTTATTTATATCTTCACCTTGAGTTACAAGTGTCCATTCTAAAACTCTTTTTTCATAGTAGTTTGTTATAAAACGTTGAACTGTACCTCTATCACAAAGATTTTGTACTTTATTCTTTTTCCAAGCCATAAAGTCAAAACCATTTATCTTCTCTTCCTCTCTATGTAACTCTTCCCAAAGCTGTGCATAGTTTATCTCTCCAGCTCCAAATGCTCTAAAGTTTCGTATCAAAAACCTTTGCTGCTGTAAAGTGAGCTTCGTAGTTCCTTTCTCTTTGCCTCTTTTATCTATTAGACCCCTTGCACCATGATTTTTATAATCTCTTTGCCAGTCATAGTGTTTTTTAGAAGTATAAGTTTCATCAATATATTTACACACATATGCAACATACTCTTTTACACCACCTTGACCCTTCTTTTTAAAATCAGCAAAACCAGTTACAATCTTTAGTTTCTTATCTAACTTCTCTTTTTGCTTTTCATCTAGTTCTATATTTATATTAGGTGTATCAATCTGCCTTTTCACTACCTTAATCTCTTGTTTCTCATAAAAATAAGCAGGTCTACCTCGACCTTGAGCTTTAAGACAATAGCTATATTTAACACCACCAATATTTACATATAATTCATTTTTGTCTGAGGCTTTTTTTGTTTCAGCTCTTATATATCTCTCTGAAACACTATGTAATCCAGCTAACTCTTTAGCAAACATCTTTCACCTCCTCTTTATCTTCCCAAGGTAAAGAACCAACCCAAACACCATCTTTTTTAAGTTGTTTTATTATCCTTGCAGTATTACCTTCCAAGTCTCTAATTTTTGACCCATTTACACGAGCATTTTTACTTAGAAGTTTAGTAAGAGTTGTTTTTTCCAGTTTATGTTTTTTAAGCCATTCAGTTCTGTCAATAGTTTTTATCTTACTAAATCTATATCTAAGTGCTGTCATAACTTCTTTTTGACCTGTTTCCTCATCTTCATAAGTCACCAATCTAAAGTTCCTATCAACCTTTACATTTTTAATATCTTGCTTTATATTCATCAACCAACCTCCATCAAGTTATTAACTTCTCTTTTTTTATAAACTCAACTAGTTCTTTTTTACCCTCAAGCCCATCAGCTTTTAAAAAAACTAATTCAACTTTTGTAGGATTGCACCTATGTTTAGCCACAAAATATCTATGACCAAACCTTTTCTGTACCTCAGATTCTATATCCCAGTATCCACATTCAATAATCATTGCTAACTCCAATATTCAAAGTTAAGCCCTCTATTGCCATCTAGCTTTAGTCATTGTTCGCACGCATGTCAACTGTATATACTAAGGAGGAGTATATTTTTTTGTTTTTTACTGTTTTTTTAGACAATAAAGGACTTAAGAATAAATATATATATTTGCATTGCTAAGGGGATATTGGTAAGCCCTTAGATATAATAAAATTCGCTAAAAAATTATAAATAAGGACTTACCAATGA
>QKDL01000009.1 GCA_003252105.1 Arcobacter sp. | reverse complement strand
AAATAGTTATATTAAAAGGTATAATATTTTGGCAGGAACAGTTTTAGAATTTTTAAATAGCTTTGGTTTGTACGGATTATTATTATTAATTATTCTCTGGTTTATTAAAGAAAAAATTTATTATATACCTGATATATCGGGTATATGGGAAATGAAATTAATCTATAAAAAAACTGACTACAATCCATATAAAAATATGGAAGTTACATATAAAATGTTTATTAATCAAAATAATAATTATATCACTATAAAAGGTGAGAAATATTTTGAAAAATTAAAAGATAATAGTACTAAGGAATATGAAGGAAATGAAAAAACATTTAGTGAATATGAAGGTTATATAAAAAGAGCTTTTATGAATCATAATTTGATATTAAATATAAAAGAAAATGGTCAAGAACGTATTGTTGCTGGACAACTACAATTAAAAATAGTTTCACCAAATAGTTTGTTAGAAGGTACTTTTGATAGACAAGATGCAAATTCAAATGGAACAGCAGTTTTAAAAAAAATTAATGTGTAATTATTTAATTGATAAAATTTCTAAAGATATTTTACTAGATAAAAAATTGATTTTAAGTTTAATATCAAGTGAAGATAAAAGATTTTTTAAACATAATGGAATAGACTTTATTCGCATTGTAGGCGCAAGTATTGTAAATTTAAAAAACTTTAAAATTAAAGAAGGAGCAAGTACTCTTACTCAACAAGTTTATGATATAAAACAACAAAATATTACTTTAAAGTATAAAAGAAAAAGAAATTTTTCAAGAAAAATCAAACAAATTATATTTGCATTAAAATATGAACGACTAGAGTCAAAAGAAAATATTTTAAAATATTATTTGGAAAATGTATATTTAGGAAAAAATATTTTTGGTTTTAAAAAAGCAAGCAACTTTTATTTTAATAAATCTGGAATTAATTTAACTAAAGAAGAAATTGATTTTTTACTTAAAAGAGTTAAGCGACCAAATGATATTAAATATTAAGTTTAATATAAACGTTACACCCCTGAGGTTGAATCTCCATTTCAAAAGCTAAAAACCTTACTTTAAAAAATATAAAACAAACACCCATCACAAAACTTATATTAAAAATATGCTAAAATTTTTCCCAATTGAAAGGTCATAATGAAAACAGTAGATTTAGTAGAAAGAATAGAAGGTGAAGCAAAACTTGTTTGTTCTTGGGAAGAAAACAAAATAAGTGATGCAAGAATTGAATTTCTAAACTTTAGAGGATTTGAATATATCTTAAAAAACAAACCAATTCTAGATGCTTTGGTTTATACACCAAGAATCTGTGGAATCTGTGGACAAGCTCATCTTTTTGCAACTGTTAATCTATTAGAAAATTTATATAAAAATGCTGGTATTGATATACCACTTACTCCTAAAGCAAAACTATTAAGGGAAATTGGTTTAAATATTGAGATAATTGATTCTCATATAAAATGGTTTTATATGTTTATTATGCCTGATATTGTGAAGTTTTCAAAAAAAGATTTATTTGATTATAAACCTCTAAAGGGAAAAAATTGGCTTGAAGCTTTAAGTTGTGCTAGTGAGACAATAAAAGCCTTAGCAATAATTGGAGGTCAATGGCCCCATACTTCTTATATGGTTCCAGGTGGAGTTGTTAGTGATCCTAGTTTGATTGATTTAGCTACAATGAAAAATTATATTGATTTGGCAATTAGTTTTTTTCAAAAAAATCTTGTTTCTTTAGATTTTGATACATATTTATCTTTTAATAAAACAAATGATATTTCTAAGATAGGGGGAAATCTAAAAGATTTTATAGATATCTCTTTTGAAAATGGTTTTGAGCTAATAGGAAAAAGTTATGATAGACATATCTGTTTAGGTGAATCTTCACTTTTTGAAAAGGGTAAAATAAATAGAAGAATAATTCATAAATTAGATTTCAAAAAAATATTTGAAAATTCAGATTTTACTTTTAATGTTGATGAAGAGGAACAATCAAAAGATGCTTATGGTTGGGCAAAAAGTGTAAAATATGATGGAAAATTTTATGAAACAGGTCCTTTATCAAGAGCAATTATATCAAATAGAAAGTTTCTAAAAGATTTACACCATAACTATCAAGATTCTTTATTTACAAGAGTAATAGCTAGGATGGATGAACTTGCATATCTTTTACAAAATACTAAAGAACTTATCTCAAAGATAGATATAGATGAACAATCTTATATAAAACCAAAATATAGCTTGAATGAGATTAAAGAAGTTAGTGCTTCTAGTGTTGTAGAAGCATGTAGAGGTTCACTTTTTCATGAAGCTACTATTAAAAATGGAAAAATTGAAAAATATGATGTGATTACACCTACAGTTTGGAACTTAGGACCTGGAAATAATGACGATTTGGGAATAGCACAAAATGCAATTGTAGGTTCAGATAGTATAGAAAAAGCAAAAATTATACTTAGAAGCTTTGATGTTTGTTCAGTTTGTACAACTCACTAAAAAAATAAAAAAAACGTGTTAAAAAGTTACATTTTAAAATAAAATCAAAAAAAAATTAAATTTAATAATACTTATGTATTTTTAGAACTAATTAGTTATTAACAATAGTGGTAAATGAACATTCATTTTCTTAATGCTATATAATTGCTACGAAACTACCAAGAAAACGTTTTTTTTATAAGACAATATTAAGTTTAATAACGTTAACTTTATACTGATGATAAATGAGCATTCATTTAATAACAAATAAGGGGAAGTATATGGCTGATTCTCAAGAGATGGTAAAGAAAGTATTTACCACTAATTCTTCAAGAGTTGATACGAATAAAGGTGATGCTTACTATGAAACACTTTTTGAAAATGCAAAAAGTAGATTAGCAGCATTAAGAAAACAACCTGCACTTAAAGACATCGATATGATGGAAGTAGTTGAGAGTGAAGGTGTAAATAGAAGAGATTTCATGAAATGGGCAAGTGCTACAACTGCAACATTGATGTTACCTCCTATGTTTACTCCTTTAGTGGCTGAGGCAACAGAACTTATGAATAGAGTTCCAGTAATCTGGATTGAGTTACAAGATTGTGCTGGTAACTCAGAAGCTTTACTTAGAAGTTCAACTCCTACTGTAGATGATTTACTTTTTGATGTATTATCTTTAGAGTTCCATGAAACTATTATGGCAGCTTCTGGTCATCAAGCTGATGCACAACTTGAAGATGCGATTCATCACTTTAAAGGTAAATATATCTTATTTGTTGAGGGTGCAATACCAACTGGAATGAATGGACAATATGGAACAATTGGTGCTAGTGGAGAGACTTTTCAAGAACACTTAGTTAGACTTTCTAAAGATGCTGCTGCTGTTGTAGCTGTTGGTTCATGTGCTACATTTGGTGGTATTCCAGCTGCTGCTCCAAATCCAACTGGTGCAGTTGGTGTTATGGATATTGTAAAAGGTAAACCAGTTATTAATATTCCTGCTTGTCCTGCAAATCCAGCTAATATGGTTGGTGTAGTTTTACAATTTATTTTAACAGGTCAAATTCCAGAACTTGACTCTTTATTAAGACCAAAATTTGCATTTGGTTATAGAATTCATGATAACTGTGAAAGACGTGCACACTTTGATGCAGGTGAGTTTGTGGAAGAGTGGGGTGATATTGGTGCTCAAAACAACTTCTGTTTATATAAAATGGGTTGTAAAGGTCCTATGACATTTAATAACTGTTCTATTATCAGATACAATGAAGGTGCAAACTGGCCAATTGGTGTTGGAAGGGGATGTATTGGATGTTCTGAACCAGATTTCTGGGATAAATATGCATATGAAAGACCAATGGCAGATGCAAATATCAAAGCTCCTACTGGTGGAGTAGAAAAAACTGTTGATGAGTTCGGTTTAGGATTATTAACAGCAACAACAATTGGTATTGGTGTACATGCCGTAGCTTCTGCTGTAGCAGGAAAAAAATCAGTTCATGAGGATGAGGAATAACAATGAGTAAACATGTAGTAATAGACCCTATAACAAGGATTGAAGGGCATTTAAGAATTGAAGCTGTAATTGATGATAATAATGTTATCACAGAAGCTTACAGTGCTTCAACAATGTTCAGAGGAATTGAAGAGATTTTAAAAGGTAGAGACCCAAGAGACTGTGGTCTACTAGCTATGAGAATTTGTGGAGTTTGTACTGGTACTCACTATCAAAGAAGTATCGAAGCTGTTGAGCATGCATTTGGTGTAACTATTCCAAAAAATGCAAGATTAGTTAGAAACTTAATGCAAGGTGGATTATATATCCATGACCATATTGTTCACTTCTATCATTTACATGCACTTGATTTTGTTGATATTACAAAAGCATTAGAAGCAGATCCAAAAGCTACAGTTGCAGAAGCTCAAAAATGGGCAAGTGCTGCAGGTGGATTAGCATGGAATGCAAGTGAAGATAACTATAAAGCTGTTCAAGCAAGAGTTACTAAATATGTAAAACAAGGAAGACTTGGTGTATTTGGAAACGCTTACTGGGGAAGCAAAGCATATAAATTAACTCCTGAGCAAAACCTAATTGGTTTATCTCACTATTTAGATGCACTTGATTTACAAAGAGATATTGCAAAAGCACAAGCAATTTTTGGTGGGAAAAACCCACACCCACAATCAATTGTTGTTGGTGGAGTAACTTGTGTTCAAGATATTAAAAATCCAGTTAGAGTTGCTGAGTTTAAAGATATTATCCAAAAAGCAACTGCATTTACAAAACAAGCTTATGTAGCTGATGTTTTAATGGCTGGAACTATGTATGCAGATGAAGCACTAGCAGGTGTTGGTGGTGGTTTAGGAAACTTCATGTCTTATGGAGATTTTAACTTAGATGATACACCATTTTATGAAGCTAAAAAACTTTTCCCAAGTGGAATTGTATTAAATAAAGATTTATCAAAAGTATTTGATTTAGACCAATCTAAAATCACAGAAGATGTTACTCATGCTTGGTATGAAGGTAATGATAATCTTCACCCATTTGATGGAAAAACAAAACCTAACTATACTGGATTTAAAGAGAAAAAAGATGGTATTGCTTATTTAGATACTGACAAAAAATACTCTTGGATTAAATCTCCATTATATGATGACAATAGAATGGAAGTTGGACCATTAGCTAGAATGATTGTTGGGGTTGCAAGAGGTGATGAAAGAATCACTAAATATGTAACTGATTTCCTTAAAAAAGGTAACTTACCAACAGCTGTATTATTCTCAACTGTAGGTAGAACTGCTGCAAGATGTGTTGAAACTGTTTTAATGTGTGATGCAGTATTAGAGTGGTGTGATGAATTAGCAGGAAATGTAGCTGCTGGAGATTTATCTACTTGGACAGAGTTTGACTTTGATAAAGTTGCAAAAGATGCTCAAGGTTATGGTATGGCTGAAGCACCAAGAGGTGGTTTAGGTCACTGGGTTAAAATCAGAGATGGTAAAGTTGTAAATTATCAAGCGGTAGTTCCATCAACTTGGAATGCAGCTCCAAAAGATTATAAAAATAGAATGGGTGCATATGAAGCTTCTTTAGTAGGTACTAAAGTTGTTAATCCAGATCAACCATTAGAGATTATTAGAACAGTACATAGTTTTGACCCTTGTATTGCTTGTGCAGTTCATATTGTAGATACAAAAGGTAAAGAATTGGCAGTTTATAAAGTAGATCCAGTAGGAGGATGCCGTGCCTAAAATGAAGCGGGTTGAGAGAATGACTCCAATCATGCGAAGCATTCACTGGATGAATGCAATTTGCATGCTTGTTGCAGTTATAACCGGGCTATATATAGGTCATCCATATTATCAATCATTTATTGCAGATCCTGCAGTTGATAAATATGTGATGGCATGGAATAGATGGGGGCACTTTATTGCTGCAATCATCTTTGATGTTACTGCAATTTTAATTGGTTATTTATATCTATTTTCAAGATTTGAAAAACCATATAAAAAGATTTTGCCAACTAAAAAGAATTTTATTGAATTTTGTGAAGTTTTCTTTAACTTAATCACTTTTAATAGAAGAAAGAAATTTGATTCTACACATAGTGATAGTTACAACATTATGTTCTTTACATTATTTCACATTATGTTGGTATTTATGTTATTAACTGGTTTACAACTATATGTACATGGTTTAGAATCTGGTTATAGTTCAATTGGTTCTTGGTGGCCTGCTTTACTACACTTTGCAACTGATTGGACGCTTCAAGTATTTGGTGGAAATATGGGTGTTAGAATTGCACATCATACTGCAATGTACTTAATCCTTATGTGGGTTATGTCTCATATTTATTATCAAATTTGGAGAACTATCTTCTGGAAAGAGGGAGATATAAATATTGTATTAGGTGGTTACAAATTTGCAAGTAAATCATCTAAAGGTGATAAATAGTAAGTTTAATTATTTAAACTTTTGATACAATTAAAAAAATGGGTTGTAGCTTATCTATACTACAGCCCATTTTTATTTTACAAAAGTATTATAAAAAGTATAAGAGTTACTTTTTTAGTGCTTTTTAGGGAGAGGTAATGAAAAATATTGTAGTTGGTGTTGGTAATGTATTATTTAAAGATGAAGGTGTAGGAATCTACGCTTCAAAATATTTAGAACAAAATTATGAATTTGATGGTGAATTAGAGATAATAGAGGGTGGAACTTTGGGTTTTAAACTTATGGCATATTTCCAAGAATATGACAATGTTGTTATTTTAGATACTGTTTCTATTGAGGATAAAGCAGGTGAAATATTTAGACTTCCTTCTGATGTTTTACTTGGACTTGGACAATATAGAAAAACAGCCCATGAGGTTGAAATTGTTGAGATGTTAGAGATTTGTTCTGTATTAGATAAACATGCTGAAGTTACAATACTTGGAATTATTCCTGAAGATATAGTAAGTGTTGAGATTGGTCTTACAAAAATTATAGAAGATAGATTTGAAGAGTTTACTTTACAAGCTATAAAAGAGATTGAATCTATTGGGATAAAAACAAAAAAGAAAGATAATAAAACAATAAAACAAATAGCACAAGAGTTAATTGGTAGTTACAATGGAGAACACTTAACAAGAGTACCAAATGAGGAAGATACCACATGGAACTAATCTATAAAATAGAGTTTAATTCTACAAATTTTTATTACAAACATATAATTGATGATTTAATTGAGCAATCAGGAGTTAATGCAACTACAAAATTTTATGAAGATTTGATTTTACTTGTATGTAATGATGAGGCAGAAAAAATAGAATCTTTATTTAAAATTTTAGAACAAAAATTACCTTTATCAATATTTTTGGGTGAGTCTGGAGTTATTGAAAAATTTGATTTTGACTCTTTTAAAGAGATTGAAGATAAAGATGTTAAAGTAAATCTTGCACTTTTAACAAATGATGAAATAATAAAAACTATAGAAGAAAATCATATTGATTTTGGAAATGATTTAGCTGTTATAAAAAAAGGAAGAGTATCAAGAATTGATACTCATAATGGCTTAAAAGATTTTTTTATGCCATCAACTAAGCTAAGAGAACAATTTGAATCAAATGGTTATGAGGTAAAACTATTAATCACAGATATAAATAAAATCTCAGAGCTTTTCGAAATATCACAAAAAGATTTGCAACTTCTTTGTTCTATTGAAAGACCTTTAGTAAAATTGAAATTTAAACTACTTAAAAATGCTAATAAAGAGTATTCTAATACCAGATTTATTTATGCAAAAATTCCAGATGATAAAGAGACTTTACTTTTTGCTAATGCATTAAAAAATGAAGGAATAAACAATATTCTTTATGCAGCAGATGATATATATCAAGATGGATTGAAAGTTACATATAATGATAATCAAAATATCATAATTCATGGAGAAAAGGGCTTATTCCCTAAATATGAATATAAACTAAATAGAAAAGTTATAAATATAAATGACTATTTTGATGAATATGGTTGTGTATATAAAGCTTGTATTGATCAATTTTATAAAAAGATGACACCAACAATTGGGGTTTATTTTTCATATAAAAGTGATGAATCAGCTATTAAAATAAATCTTCCAAATATGGGTATAAAAGATGTTATTCATATTCCAAATGTGATTAATTGTATAGACAATTGCATGGAGGATATTAAAAGTATAGATGAAAATACAGCAAAACTTGTAGATAATTATAAAGCTAAATTCCCTTTATATTTTGAAAAAGAGTTTAGGGATACAGACTCTGATGGTTTTGAATCTATCTTAAATCTTTTGGCTTATACTTTAGGTATGAGAGACTATAAAGAGTTTGAAGATACTGCACTTTTATACAATGCAAAAAGTGGTATTCAAATAGATATGTATGTTGTGAAAGTTGATGGTAAAAATTATTTAGATTATAGAAGAATTATTCAAAGTATAATGAGTTATAAAATGGCAGGGGTTGAAGATACAATGCTTGCTTTCTCTTTTTATGAAAGTTTGAGTAGTTTTATTAAAGATAATGTAGAAAAAATAAACTCTGAATTGAAAGCAAAAGATTTAATCCTTTGTGGAGACTTATTTGGTAATTCAATTTTACTTTCAAAAATTAAAAAAGAGATAACAAACCTTAATATTCTAATTCCAAAAGAGTATCCTTTAGATTACTAAAGAAGGTTTGATGAAAACATTACAAATTGGAATAAAAGGAACAGTTCAAGGTGTTGGATTTAGGCCATTTATATATAATTTAGCTGTTAAATATAGTTTAAAAGGATGGGTTAACAACTCTGATACAGGTGTAAATATCTGTATTGAGGGTGATGAGTTAGCTATTGAGTCTTTTTTAGATGATATTACAGAGTTTGCGCCACCACTTTCAAAAATAGATGAGATAAATACTTTAGAAAGAGATTTTGAAGGATTTGAGACTTTTGAAATTGTAAAAAGTGAAACAAGCTCTAATAAAACTACAATAATTTCTCCTGATATTGCTATTTGTGATGATTGTATAAAAGATATAAAAGATGTAAATAATTTTAGATTTGAATACCCTTTTACAAATTGTACAAATTGTGGACCTAGATATTCTATTATTGAGACAGTTCCTTATGATAGAGTAAATACTTCTATGGAAAAATTCTCTTTATGCAAAGATTGTAAAAAAGAGTATGAAGATCCATCAAATAGAAGATATCATGCTCAACCTCTTTGTTGTAGCAAATGTGGTCCTAAAGTTCAACTTTTTGATATGAAGAATAATAAAATATCGCAGGATAATGAAGCCATAAAAGATATAGCTAGATTTATAAATGAAGGTAAAATTGTTGCAATAAAAGGTTTGGGTGGTTTTCATATAGTTTGTGATGCAACAAATGATTTAGTAGTTGAAACATTAAGAGATAGAAAAATTAGACCAGCAAAACCTTTTGCTATAATGTTTAAATCTTTAAAACAAATAAAAAAATATCTAACAATAACCCAAAAAGAGGAAGAGATTATCTCTTCAAAAGAGAAACCAATCACAATTGTAAAGTCAAATAGTATGGGATTGAGTAAATATATTGCCCCAAATCTTGATAGAGTGGGATGTTTTATAGCTTATACACCTTTACATTTAATACTTTTTAAATATTTAGATATACCTATTATTGCTACGAGTGCTAACTTATCAGGTGAACCAATTATTAGATTTAAAGATGAGATAATAATAAAACTTAATAAAGTTGTTGATTATGTTTTGGATTTCAATAGAGATATAATAAATGCTTGTGATGACTCAGTAGTTCAAGTTGTAAACAATGATTTGCAAATACTTAGAAATGCTAGAGGATATACTCCTGTTTCTTTTAAATTACCTAAAAAAATAGATAAAAAGATCTTAGCTTTGGGTGCAAACCAAAAATCAACTATATCAATCGCTTTTGAAGATGTGATAATAACTTCTCCACATATTGCTGATTTAGACTCTATTACTTCAATGGAGTATTTTGAAAGAACAATAGAAACTTTTAAAAGGTTTTATGATTTTGAACCAGATTTAATTGTATGTGATAAACACAATGCTTATGAAAGTACAAAGTGGGCATTAAAGCAAAATTGTAAAGTGGTGCAAATTCAACATCATTATGCGCACTTATTGGCTACTATGTGTGAATATAATTTAGATGAAAAAGTATTGGCTTTTTGTTTTGATGGTACAGGACTTGGTGATGATGGAAATATCTGGGGTGGTGAAGTCTTTATGTCATCTAAAAAAAATTTTAAAAGAATATTTAATTTCAAATATTTTAAACTCTTAGGTGGTGAAAAAAGTATAAAAGAACCCAAAAGAGTAGCTTTATCTTTATTGTTTGAAAATTTTAGTTTAGATGAGATAAAAAATTTAAATTTGCCATTACTTAAAAAAATAAAATATTCGGAATTGATTTTATATCATAAGATGTGGGAAAATAGTTTGAATTCACCAGAAACTAGCTCTTTAGGACGTATTTTCGATGCTATTGCTTCATTTGCAAACTTAGTACATGAACAAAGTTTTGAAGGTGAAACTGGATTAAAAATAGAGATGTTTTATGATGAAAGTATAAAAGAAAGCTATAGTTATGAGATTATAAACTCTCAAATAGATATATCATCTTGTATTAAAGAGATTGTAATTGATAAGGATGCTAAAATAATCTGTTCAAAGTTTTTGAATATGTTAGTTGATATTATTATAAATATTAGTAAGAATCACAGAACTTTTCCTGTTGTTTTAACTGGTGGGGTATTTCAAAATAAAACTCTTCTTGAGTTGGTTGTTAAACAATTAGATAAAAATTATATTAAATATTTTTATTCAAAAAAAGTGCCTCTAAATGATGCTGGTATATCAGTAGGTCAGATATATTCCCAAGTAGATTAGTTTTTTAATAATATTTCAATATAATCTAATCTATTATAAAAAAAGGTTTATATGGTGATTTATAAGATTTGTTTTGTTTTTTTGCTATTTTGTTTAAGTTTGTTTTCTGCAACATTTCCTTTTGATTTAAAATATCCAACGGTAACTAAAGAAGAAAAGTTAATATATCAAAAGTATGATAAGTTAAAAATTTATTACAATAAACAGAACAAAATATCATATGGTGAAACTTGGTATCAAAAGTTTAAATATAAAAAAACAAATGATAAAAAATACTTTGATGAGATAAAAGATTTTTTTGTAAAACAGCTAGGAATAAACTCAACAGATATAAATGAAAAAGGTAAAGGACATTTTTTTATTAATAATCAAGAATATTGGCTTGATTTAAATGTGAATGTTTCAACTTATAGTTTTACTTTATTGAAAGTTGCAAGTTTTGAAAATATTGTAAGCTTTGATGAAAATAGTGAGTATAAATATCTAAAAAAATCTTACAAAGACAAATATGCACTTTTACCAAAATCTATATTTATCCCTTTTGTAGAAGATTTTGCAATTCAATCTTTTAAACATAATAAATACAATGAAAAAAAATTTATCATTGCTAAAAAAGCAATCATAAAAAAAGGTGAATATTGGAAAGTAAATTTCAAAAAAATATCAGATGATAAAACCTCTTATCGATATATAATTGCCCATAGTTATAAAGAAAAAATAAAAGATTATCCTTCTAAAATTATTGAAGATGATGATGATAAAATTTTTTGTGAAATAGATTATGATGGTGCAAAATATTTTATAGTTTTTAATTCTTATGAGCATAGTTTTAATATAGAGATAATAAAAGAAAAAGAGTTTGAACAGTCGCTAGTATTGTCATCAGATAAGATAAAATCCCAATTGGATGAAAAAGGGAAAATAGTTTTAGATGGAATCTATTTTGATTTTGATAAATCTACACTAAAAAAAGAATCACATAAAGCTATTTTACTTGTAACATCTTTGATGCAAAGATATCCAGATTTGAAAATAGATATACAAGGACATACGGATAATAAAGGTGATAATAAATATAATTTAGAACTATCAACACAAAGAGCTCTTAGTGTAAAACAGGCAATATCAGAACAAGGTATAGATGAAAAAAGGATAGTTTCTCATGGTTTTGGAGAGTTAAAACCTATTGATACAAATGATACCGAAGATGGAAGAGCAAACAATAGACGTGTTGAAATACATAAAGTAAGTGGTAGTAATAAAAAAGCAATTATTGATATCGATTTTATAAAACCAATACCAAATTCTAAAATCACTTTTGAAAAAGATTATCCAAATGATGATATAAATATTAAATATATAAAACCATATTCAAAAAACAATGAAACAAAAGAGTATAAAGGACTACATAAATTAATATCTTATCAGATTGTTTCTGATGGAAAAATAGATAAAAGTTTTTCGAGAGTAGAGATAATCAATAACTATGAAACTATACTCTCTTTATACAATGCAAAAATTGTAGGAAAGAATTCAAACGATTTATATTTTGAAATAGAAGATAGAGGTGATGGGAAAAAAGTATATGGTAAAATTGAAGCTTATAGTGGAAGTTATAATATAAGATTTTTAATTGAAGATTAAAATAAGAGATTTTACTCTCTTATTTTAAATATCCAAAGGTTTAACTCTTTTTTCTATAAAATATGCACCAAAAGGGATTAATGATAGCACAAATAATTGAAACATAAACCCTGTGTCTAAACTTGCTTTTCTTTTTGCATCAAAAAGTGAAATCATAAAAATAATAAATAAAACTCCATGAATCATACCAAAAACTTTTACAGGGTATGGATTTTCACCAATATATTTAATAGGCATTGCAATAAATACTAAAAGTAAAAATGAAATACCTTCAATAGCTGAAATAACTCTAAACCTTTTAATTGCATTCATAATTGTCCTTCAAAAATTTTGTGAAATTATATAAAAATATATTTAGAGTAGGATTAGCTTGAATATTAATTGAGTTATTTAAAATAAAGTTTTTTTAATATCTCTATTTGTTTGTTTTGAAGATAATTAAATTTAAACTCACACTCTTTTAGATAATAAAAGAAGTTTTCATCATCCACACCTTTATATTTTTTTAGGTTTTCATCTAGGTATTTCCAAAAAATATGAAGTGGAGTTGAGTAAGAATTTTTTGAAAATATTCTATGCCATTTTAGATAGTTTTCAAAGGTTTTATTATCCTCTAAAGTGTTATATTTTGGAAGTCTTGGCATTAAAAGTGTATATACTTTTTTGTTTGAATAAAATCCTATAATATTTATGGCATCATAAAGTGATCTTTTCTTTTTTTTCTTTTGACGATTTGTAAAATAATAATACTCTTCATAAGAGCTATTATCTTTTATTGAAGATTGATATTCTTCTTCAAGGTATATAGCTATTAGTTTTCTAAAAAGCATATATCTGTTTTGTACGGTTCTATAGTTTACATTTAGCAGTTTAGCACATCTGTTTGCATTGATACTATTGCAAAATAGTTTTATGATGGTTATATCTGTATCGTATTTTTTTAAAGAAAATTTTCTTTTGCAAGAAGCACATTTTTTATAGTCATCTTGTAAATCGTATAATCTTTTATTGTTGCAAAAGGGACAAGTTGTTATATTCATACACTATTATACAATTAAAGTCCTAAAAATACATAAGCGTGTACTACTATTAGTTTAGTTTCAGATTCTATTCATTAAACTTCAATAAAAATGAATAATTATTCATATAGTATAAAGGCAACTTGTTGCCTTCTTTAGGGTTTGCTTCTTTAAGAGGAATTTATTTCCTCTGATAAAAGAAGTTAGTTAAGAATAAGGTCCCTTTTAAAATGGGACATTTTAAAAGGAAATTACATGTGCCAAGATTGCGGTTGTAGCATAACAGATCATCATCACCATCATGACCATGACCATAGTCATGATCATTCACATTCACACGAACATTCTCATGGAGATTCAGCTTCTCATCAAGCAGCTCATGAAACTTTACATCATAACCCACAGTTAAATGATAGTAAAACAATCTCAGTTATCAAAAAGATTTTAGATAAAAATGACCACGAAGCAGCTCACAATAGAGCTCACTTTGATAAGCATAAAGTATTAGGAATCAACCTAATGTCAAGTCCTGGAAGTGGGAAAACAACACTTTTAGAACATATGGCTGATTTAGCTGATTTTAAATATGGTGTTGTTGAGGGTGATTTAGAGACAAATAGAGATGCAGATAGACTTATAAACAAAGGGATAAAAGCTGTACAAATCCAAACAGGAAGTGCCTGTCACTTAGATGCTTTTATGGTTCATAAAGGACTTCATGATATGCCACTTGATGACCTAGATGTTTGTTTTGTGGAAAATGTTGGAAACTTAGTTTGCCCAGCTTCATATGATGTGGGGACACATTTAAATATAGTATTAGTATCTATTCCTGAAGGGGAAGATAAAGTAGAAAAATATCCAGTTATGTTTAGAACTGCTGATTTAATCCTATTTACAAAAGTAGATTTACTTCCATATTTTGAATATGATATTGAAAAAGAGAAAGCAATGGCAAGAAAACTAAAACCAAATGTTGATATTTTAGAGGTTTCAACAAAAGATGAGGCTAGTTTAAAAGCAGTTGTTGATTGGATAAATTTTAAAAGAAAGATGAGATAATAGTATGTGCCTTTCAATTCCTTCAAAAATTAAAAGTATAGATAAAGAGAACAATATAGCAACTGTAGATACTATGGGTGTGGAAAGACATGCAAGTTTAGATTTGATAGATCAACCTGTTGGGATAGGGGATTATGTACTTATCCATATAGGTTTTGCTATGAATAAAATAGATGAAGAGGATGCTTTAGAGTCCTTGAAAGTGTATCAAGAGATAATAGACAAAATGGATGAACAAGATCGCTTAGCTGCAATTGATGATGCCGAAAACTGTCCAAATAGGTAATCTTTATGAGTGAACTGCAACTAAAAGATTTATATGATGGTTTTAGAGACCCTCAAACAATAAAAGCTTTAAAAAAACTTGTAGATATTGAGGCAAGTAAATTAGATAAAAAAATACATATCATGGAGGTGTGTGGAGGTCATACTCACACTATCATGAAATATGGATTAAATCAACTAATGCCATCAAATGTTGAGTTTATACATGGACCAGGGTGTCCTGTTTGTGTTATGCCAAAAGAGAGAATTGACCATGCATATAATCTTAGCTTACAAGAAGATGTAATCTTAGTAACCCTTGGAGATATGGTTAAAGTTCCAGGTTCAAATGGAAGTTTACAAGATGCAAGAAGTAAAGGTGCAGATGTAAGATTTGTTTATTCTCCCCTTGATACAATCAAAGTAGCTTTAGAAAATCCAAATAAAAAGATAATTTTCTTTGCTATAGGTTTTGAAACAACTACACCAATGACAGCAGCACTTTTGGAACACGTAACAAAAAACAAAATAGAAAATATCTATTTTCATATAAACCATATAACTGTACCAGAACCAATGAGAGTATTACTTGATAATGATGAGTGTAAAATAGATGCTTTTATAGGACCTTCACATGTGAGTGTTATAACTGGAAGTAAGATTTATGATGAGTTTGTAAAGAATTATAATAGACCAGTTGTAGTAAGTGGTTTTGAACCAGTAGATGTGATGCAATCAATATTAAGTATTTTAAAACAATTCAATGAAAATAGATGTGAATTAGAAATTGAATACTCAAGAGCAGTATCATATGATGGAAATCTAGCAGCTCAAAAACTAAATGATAAATACTTTGAAAAAAGAGGAAGTTTTAGATGGAGAGGTATAGGAGATATTCCAAATAGTGCCTTGAAGCTAAAGGATGAATATAAAGCTTTAGATACAGAGATTATCTACAAAGATATCTTACCAAATGAAAAAATAGACGACCATAAGCTTTGTATCTGTGGAGATATTATGAGAGGTGTTGCTAAACCAAATGATTGTAAAGTATTTGGAACAGCTTGCAAACCGAGTTCACCTCTTGGAAGTTGTATGGTTAGTTCAGAAGGTGCATGTAGCGCCTATTATAAGTATGGGAACCTTTTATGAAAACAATAACACTAGCACACGGAAATGGTGGGCAAGAAAACAATGAACTTATCTCAAAGGTTTTTTATAAGGCTTTTGAAAATGATATATTAGCAAAAAGTGAAGATGCGGCTATTATTCAAGATGGTACTTTAGCTTTTAGTACGGATAGTTTTACGGTTAGTCCAATTGAGTTCAATGGAGCTGATATTGGTAAACTTGCTATTTGTGGTACTTGTAACGATTTGGCTATGATGGGAGCTAAACCTAAGTATCTTACTTGTTCTGTTATTATAGAAGAGGGTTTTGAAGTTGAGACTTTACAAAGAATAGTTGCAAGTATGAAAAAAGAGCTTGAGATAAATGGTGCTAAAGTTGTAAGTGGTGATACAAAGGTAGTACCACGTGGTAGTGTTGATAAGATATTTATAAATACAACTGGAATAGGTGAGGTTCAAAAAGATGGCATCTCATCAAATAATATCCAAGAGGATGATGTGATAATTGTTTCAAACTCTATTGGAAAACATGGGGCAACTATTTTTGCTGCTAGGGAAGGGATAGATTTTTCAACTACACTTAAATCTGATTGTGCTTCACTTTGGCTGGCAGTTGAGAAGCTTATTTGTGCAGGTGTGCAAATAAGAGCCTTAAGAGATGCAACTAGAGGTGGAGTTAGTGCTGTTTTAAATGAATGGGCAAAACAGTCAAATATTTGTGTGGAGATAGAAGAGGAGAAAATACCTGTTTGTGATGAGGTAACTGGTATTTGTGAGATGTTAGGATTTGAAGCTTTAAATCTTGCTAATGAAGGAACTTTTATCTTAGCTCTTCCTCAAAGTGAAGTAAAAAAAGCAATGGAAGTTTTAAAGCAATGTGAGATTACTAAAGAAGCTAGTATAATAGGAAAAGTAACTTTAAAACATCAAGGGAAAGTAATCCTTCAAACAGCATGGGGAACACAAAGATTTATTGACTTACCAACTGGCGAATTATTGCCAAGAATATGTTAAAAAAGATATAAAAGGAATACAACTTGCACGAATATTCGATAGTACAATCTTTATTAGATAGTTGTGAAGAGCACGCAAAACAAAACGATTCTACAAATGTTACAAAAGTAGTTGTGAAAATAGGGGTTTTAAGTGGTGTAGAACCTGATTTATTACAAACAGCTTTTGATACCTTTAAAGAGAAAACAGTTTGCGAAAATGCCGAGTTTATTATAAATCATCAAAAGGTTGTCATAGAGTGTATGGATTGTAACACCACTTCAACTTTAGAAAAAAATGAATTCTCTTGTCCAAAATGTCAGAGCAATATGATAAAAGTAATTGATGGTGAGGAGATGTATCTGATGAGTTTAGAATTAAATTAAACTTAATTTAGTTTCTTGAATTATTATTTTGATAATAAATTGACAATAGACGTAATAAAATAAGTTTGACTTATCGATAGTATCGGGTATATTTATGAAAAATATAAATTTAAAAAAACTAATTTACCAAAATTATTTAAAGACAGCATTAACTTCTATCATATTTATAGAGATTACTTTACTTATTTTATATTTTTATGTTACAAATAGTTTAGTAAATAAAAGTTCAGAATTTATACTTAAAGATATTAGAGAAACTGTATATTCTAAAATTGATGATATAAAAAACAATATAAATAGAAACCTATTTGAAATAGAAAAAACTGCATATCTATTCCAAAATGAGCATCAAAACTTTTTTAAATATTATAAAAATATAAAAATTGATAAAGTACCTATATTGAAAAAAGCTCCTAATGGTATGTATTATAAAGCTGTGGACAATAAAGGCTCTTCTGTAGTTATATCTAAACATATGAAAATAGATAAAACTTTAGAAGCAGAATTAATCAAAACCGAACTCTTTGACAACAACTTTAAAGTGGTTGTTGACAATAATCAAATGATTAGCTCTGCATATTTCAATTCTAGATATAATTATAGTAGATACTACCCTTTTATAAATGATATTTACAATGTATTTCCCCCTTCATATGATATTAAAAAGTATAATTTTTATTATAAAGCTGATTTGTTACATAATCCTGAAAAAAAAGCTGTTTGGACAGATATATATTTAGACCCAGCAGGGCAGGGATGGATGATTAGTTCTATTGTTCCTATTTACAATAATAATTTATTAGAAGGTGTAACTGGTTTTGATATTACAATTGAAAAAATTATAGAAGCTTTATTTGAAATCAAAATCCCTTATAATGGAAGTAGTTTTTTGATAAATAATAATGGAGAGGTGATAGCTACAACAAATAAAATAGATGATATATTAGGTACAAATAACAAGCAATATAAATACAAAAAAAATGAAAAAATAAATGGAACAATCTTAAAAGAAAAAGTAAATATTTTAAAACATAAAAACAAAGAATTAGTTTCTATTTTAAAAAATATGTTGTCAAAACAAAACTATGAACGTGAACTAATAATTGATGGAAAAAGATATTTTATATTTACAAAATATATTGAAAAAACTTCATGGTATATAATTAGTTTAATAAAAGAGGATGATGTATTAAAAGAGGTAAATGAACTTGAAGATTATTATGTTGGTTTAGGAGTATTTATCATCTCTATGATTATAATCTTTTATACAATATTCTTTGTATATTTATATAAAAAAGCACAAAACTTTGTAAAAGGAATCAATAAGCCTTTATTAAAAATTATATCTTTGACAAAAAATGTGGGTAAAAAGAGAAAATTGGAAAAATTAACTTCAACAGGAGTTACAGAGCTTGATTTACTAAATGAAAATTTTAACAATATGGTTAAAGAACTTGAAGAAAGAACAAAAAAATTAATTGAAGTTGAAGCAAAAAGAGAATTACAAGAACATCTTGCCAATATTGATGCTTTAACAGGGGCATATAATAGAAGGTTTTTATCAAACTTCACAGAAAGTTATCTAAAAATTGTAAAACGTGAAAAAAGTATTTTTTCATTGATGATAATAGATATAGATGATTTTAAATTTGTAAATGATACTTATGGACACAATGTTGGTGATGAAATATTGATTTTATTAGTAGAACAAATGAAAGATTTATTAAGAGAAAACGATATTATAGTAAGATTTGGTGGAGATGAATTTATTGTTTTATTACCTGATACAAATCAAGAAAATACAATAAATGTTGCCAATAAACTTTTAGAAAAAATAAATGAAATTAGATACCCTTTTAAAGATGAATATCTAAGCATTACTGTAAGTATTGGTACTACAGAATACAATCAAAATGATGAAAATATTGAAGCCATAATAAAAAGGGCTGATGAATCTTTATACAACTCTAAACATAAAGGTAAAAATACAGTATCATAAAATAAACAAATTACAATTAAAAAATTAAAATCTCTTATTAAAGCTTTTGTAATAATATGTTACTCTTTTGATATTTATGTTTAGAGGAGATTTTATGAAAAAATTAATAAGTATTACCGTAGCTTCAATTTTAAGTTGCTCAATGGCTTTTGCTAAAGAGGTTAAAATTGGTGTGATTATGCCTATGTCTGGTCCTATTGGTGGCTTTGGTCAAAGTGCAGTAGAGGGTTTAAATATTATGCATGAAATGGCACCTAAACTAAAAAATGGTGATACTATTAAGATTTTATTAGTTGATAATAAATCAGATAAAATTGAATCTGCTAATGCCGCTACAAAATTAACAGCAGATGATAAAGTCTCTGCAATAATTGGAGCCTTAACTTCAAACAATACAATGGCAATGACAAAAATTGCAGAAGCTGCAAAAGTTCCTGTAGTTGCTCCCGTTGCCACAAATATTTTAGTCACAAAAAGAAAAGATTTTGTTTCAAGAGTTTGTTTCTCTGATGCTTTCCAAGGTCAGGTTGCAGCAAACTTTGCAGTAAATACTTTAAAAGAAAAAGAGGTTGTTTTAATCACTGATGTTAAACTTGATTATTCTATTGGTATTTCAAAAGTGTTTAAAAAAGAGTATGCAAAACTTGGTGGTAAAATTATTCAAAATGTAAGAATCAATTCGGGAGATAAAGATTTTAAAGCTATGCTTTCTTCAATAAAAGCTTTAAATCCAAAATTGATTTTCTTTCCAATCTATTCAGCTGAGGCAGGACTTATAGCAAAACAAGCAAAACAATTAGGGATAAATGCAAAGTTTTTAGGAACTGATGGTATGACAGCTGATGATGTATTTTTCAATGTTGGTGGTGATGCAGTAGAAGGTTTCTATGGAACTGATCTTTATTCACCAAGTGCACCAAAAAATACAGCTTTATCAAAAGAGTATACAAAAGTATATAAAGAAAAATTAAACAAAGATGTTCACCCTTTTGGAGTATTATCTGCTGATTCATATAATGTAATTGTAAATGCAATGAATCAATGTGAAGACCCAACTAATACAGTTTGTGTAAATGAGAAAATAAGAGCAACAAAGAATTTCCAAGGAGCTTCTGGAGTTATCTCTTTAGAAAATGGTGATGCAGTAAGATCTGCGATAATAAATCAAATAAAAGATGGTAAAAAAGTATATTTAACAACAGTTAATCCATAAGAAAAGTGATTATATGGATATTATAACTTTATTTCAACAACTAATAAATGGAATTAGTCTTGGAAGTATGTATGCCCTTATAGCCATAGGTTATACTATGGTTTATGGGGTTCTAAGACTTATAAATTTTGCCCATGCTGATATTATGATGGTGGGTGCATTTTCTGCTTTTTGGATTGTTGATAGTTTTCAAGTTGCTTTTTATATCTCTGTTTTATTTGCAATTTTAGTCTCAATTGTAATTGGGATACTAACTGACAAAGTTGCATATAAACCCCTTAGACACTCTCCTCGAATCTCTTTACTTATAACTGCCATCGGTGTTTCTTTTTTCTTAGAAAATCTTGTAAATGTTACTTTTGGAGGTACACCAAAATCTTTTACAGTACCAGAGTTTTTTGAACAATTAATATCTATAAAAGGAGCTACACTAACTCCTACCGTGTTTATAGTTCCAATTATCACTATTTTATTACTAGCAGTATTGTTATATATTTTATTTAAAACCAAATATGGTATGGCTATTAGAGCTTTAGCTTTTGATATAAAAACTGTATCTTTGATGGGTATAGATTCAAACAAAATCATTATGATAGTGTTTATTATAGGTTCAAGTCTAGCAGGTATATCAGGTATATTTTGGGCAATCTCGTATCCAATACTTACTCCATATATGGGAGTTATGATTGGACTAAAAGCTTTTGCAGCAGCAGTGCTTGGTGGAATTGGTTCAGTTACAGGTGCAGTTTTAGGTGGTTTTATTTTAGGATTTACAGAAGTTATCTTTGTGGCATTTTATCCAGAACTTGGTGGTTATAAAGATGCAATTGCTTTTGTATTTTTAATCCTTGTATTATTGTTTAAACCAACTGGTATTATGGGGATTAATTTTGAAAAGAGTAGGTTTTAGTTATGAGTTTAAATAAAAATTTTATTCTATATCTATTTTTATCAATAGCTTTTATAGTTCTGGCTCCATATATTTTTGATGATTATGGAATTAGAATTTTGAATAATATCTTTATCTTTTTGATTCTTGCAGCTTCATATAATCTAATAAATGGTGTAACAGGACAGTTTTCTTTAGAACCAAATGGTTTTGTGGCTATTGGAGCTTATGTGACTGCTTTATCTTTATTAAGTGAAGATATGAAGTGGGAGCTTTTTCAACTAGAAGATCCTTCCCCTTTAGTTTTAGCATTAAATAGTTCTTTGATACCAGCATTGTTATTAAGTGGATTTTGTGCTTTAGTTGTGGCTGTATTTTTAGCTGCACCTGTATTTAGAGTAAGGGGAGATTATCTTGCTATTGTAACTTTAGGATTTGGTTTTATTATAAAAGTAATTGCTATAAACAATCCTCAACTTACAAATGGTTCAATAGGTCTAAATGAGATACCTCAAGTGATAGATATATACTGGACTGGTGGTATTGCAATTATTACAGTTATAGTGATGTTAAATATTGTTTATTCAAAATTTGGAAGAGCTATGAAAGCTGTAAGAGATGATGAGGATGCAGCAAGTGCCATAGGTATAAACACTTTTAAAATAAAAACTTTAGCTTTTGGAACGTCAGCTTTTTTTGAAGGGATTGGTGGTGGATTATTGGCTATTTTATTAACTACGATTAGTCCTGATTTATTTACTTTCTTTTTAACCTTTCAATTACTTATTATCATAGTTCTAGGTGGACTAGGTTCCATGACTGGAACTATTATAGGAACTGTTATCGTTATTGGTGGTAGTGAATGGTTGAGATTTTTGGATTCATCTATGAATATTTTTGGATTTGAAACTGGTGCTCATCCAGGGCTACGAATGGTTGTATTTTCCTTGATTCTTATTTTGGTCATGTTATTTGCTAGAGAGGGCTTACTTGGCAAAAAAGAGTTAAGTGATATTTTTAAAATCAAAGGTAAGAAAAAATGATTTTGGAAATTAAAAATATCACAAAAAATTTTGGTGGAATAGTTGCTATAAACGATACCACTTTTCATATAAATAAAAATGAGATATTTGGACTTATTGGTCCCAATGGTGCTGGTAAAACAACTATGTTTAATATAATTACTGGTAACTATAAACCAAGCTCAGGTCAAGTGTTTTTAGATGGAAATAATATAACAAATAAAAAAAACTACAAAATAGTTCAAGCAGGAATTGCTAGAACCTTTCAAAATATAAGACTTTTTTCATCAATGAGTGTTTTGGATAATATTTTGATTGGTTTAGATAATACGGCAAAATATACCTATTTAGAATCGATATTTAGATTACCAAGATTTTTTTCACAAGAAAAGATAGTCAAAGAAAAAGCTTATGAGATTATGAAGTTTTTAGGGATTGATAAATATGCAAATGAGTTAGCTACTTCATTATCTTATGGAAATCAAAGAAAGGTAGAGATTGCAAGGGCATTGGCTACACATCCTAAGTTATTATTACTTGATGAACCAGCAGCAGGTATGAATCCAAACGAAACAAAAGAGTTAGCTCAATTACTTTTTAAAATCAGAGATGAATTTGATATCACAATTTTACTAATAGAACATGATATGAAGTTTGTAAATCATCTTTGTGATAGGGTGATGGTTTTAGATTATGGAAAAACTATTTTTGAAGGTCATATTGAAGATGCAATACAAGATAAAGAGGTTATCAAAGCTTATTTAGGAGATTTTAAACATGCTTAAAATAAAAAACCTAGAAGTTTATTATGGTTTGATAAAAGCTGTAAAAGGGATAAGTTTTGAGGTACCAAAAGGTGAAATAATATCTTTGATTGGTTCAAATGGTGCAGGGAAAACCTCTACTTTACAATCAATAGTAAATGATGTAAATAAAAAAGGAAAAATAGAGTTTGACTCAAAAGATATAAGCTCTTTTAAAACCCATAAAATAATCCAAGAGGGTATCTCTTTAGTTCCTGAAGGAAGAAGAGTATTTATAAATTTGACAGTTGAAGAAAACCTTAGAATAGGGGCTTTTAACAATGATGAAAAATATAAAGAACTTTTAGAACACTCTTATAAGCTTTTTCCTAGACTTGTTGAAAAAAGAACACAATTAGCAGGAACAATGAGTGGTGGAGAACAACAAATGTTAGCAATAGCAAGAGCTTTGATGAGTTCTCCAAAATTATTGATGTTAGATGAACCCTCACTTGGACTTGCTCCAAAAATTGTTGGAGAGTTATTTGAGACAATTATTAAACTAAAAGAAGAGGGTATTACAATTTTATTGGTAGAACAAAATGCTTATGCAGCCTTAGAAGTTTCTAATTATGCTTATGTTTTAGAAAACGGAGAGATTGTGTTAGAAGATGTAGCTTCAAATCTAATAAACTCAGATGAAATTAGAAAAAAATACCTAGGAGGGTAAATAGTTTTATACTATTTATCAAGTATTAACTTTATTTGAATAAAATTACAAAATATATTTAAATATACTTTACAGGAAAAATATGCTTTTAATGAAATTAGAACCAAAAGAGAAATTCTCTTTTTTACAACTTGCACACTACTTAGCTAGAATAGACAATGAATATGGAGTAAAAGAAGAAGAGGTTATTTTAGAATATTGTGCTGAAATGGGTATCGACAACGATGATATGTTTGATATAGATGAGTTTAGTTTAGAACAAACTTTAAAAGATTTTAAATCAAAAAGAAGTAAAAAAATAGTTATTTTAGAACTTACTATTTTAATACATGCAGATGATAAGTTTGATTTAAAAGAAAGAACACTTATATCAAAGATCTCTGAGGCTTTTAATTTTAGTGATGATGATGTGGAACTTTATTCACAGTGGGGAAAAGCTGTAGCTGCACTTTACCAACAGGGTAAAATTTTTATCCAAGATTAATAGTATGACATATGAAGTTAAAATAATTTTCTATAAAATTTGGGTAGAATAAATTTTATGAAAATTGTTGAAAAATTAAATCAAAAAATTGAAAAATTAATATATGAGTATGAGATTCTAAAAAAAGAGAATCAAATATTAAAAAATGATTTAGATGAATTAAAAAATAAAAATGATGAATTAGAGAGAAACAATCAAGATATGTTATTGAAAATTGATAGTACTTTAACATTTGTAGAGGCTAAAACAAATGCAAAATAAATTAACTTTTCATATAAATAATATGGCATATACTATAAATGTAGATGAAGGGTTAAAAGAAGAACTAACAAGAAATCTTGATACTGAAAAAAATTTAGATACCAAAGAGCTTTTAGCAGCATATATAAGACTCGCTCAAGAGTTCAATGGTCTAAAACGAGACTTGGAACAAATAACTGATAAGATTCCTAATTTTTAACTTATGAATAAAGGTTTTACTCTTTTAGAATTGATAGTTGTATTAGTTATAGTATCAATAATAGCTGGCTTTGCCTTTTTTAAATTCAAAGATACTTATACATATAGTAATAAAACAAAAATAAAATCTGAAATTGCATTGATTAGAAACTCTATACAAAAACTAAATACTCAAAATATCTTAAAAAATATAGATGATACTATTAAGCTAGATGATGAACCAGTCAATTTAGAAAATAGTCAGTTATTTAAAAATATTTTAGATTTTCCATTAGTTTCTACAACAACAGGGAAAAAAGAGGAATCAAAGTGGATAAAAACCTCTTCAAATAGTTATATGATATATTTAGATGAAAATGATTTTTTAAAGTTTAAGTATGAAGATGGAATATTTAAATGTTTAAGTGAAACAACTTTGTGTAAAGAGTTTGAATGATTTATTATGAAGTTGTTTTATTAAAATCACCTCTAGGTGCTTTAACTTTTCAGTACAATGAAGATTTAAAAATCGGAACAAAGGTTTTAATCAAACTAAAAAATAGAAAAGTTTTAAATGAAGCAGTAATATACAAAAAAGTTTCAAAACCAGAGTTTGAGTGTAGCAATATAGAAGAGGTTACTTCTAAGTTTTATAGTCAAACCATGTTGGAAATTGCAAATTTTATTTCTCAATATTATGTTTGTTCTATAGGGGAAGCTTTAAGTGTTTATACCCCTTTTGATATAAACAATAGTGTTGAAGAAGAGATAAGTTTTGATAGTGGCATTAATTTATCTATTGAGCAACAAAAAGCTTATGAATTTTTAGAAGAGAAAAGACAAGCTTTATTATTTGCAAATACAGGTAGTGGTAAAACAGAGATTTATATAAAAACAATTGAAAAGATACTAAATAAAGGTAAACAAGCAATTCTTTTGATGCCTGAAATATCTTTAACTCCTCAAATGCAAAAGAGATTGGAAAAAGTTTTTAAAGGTCATGTTGCTATCTGGCACTCAAAAATTACTAAAAAGAAAAAAGAAGAGATACTTGAAGGGATATTAAGTTCAAAAATTAAATTAGTAGCAGGGGCTAGATCTGCACTATTTTTACCCTTTGATAAGTTGGGTTTAATTATAGTTGATGAAGAGCATGACGAGTCTTATAAAAGTGACAGTAAACCAAGATTAAATGCAAAAGATTTAAGTATATATATTTCAAAAAAATATGATATTAGACTTATCTTAGGAAGTGCTACAGCTTCCACTTCATCTTTTCTAAAACTTCCTTATTTTAGATTGGAAAAAACCTATTATGATACTTCCAAAAAGATATATTTTGATAATTCTTCTTCTGAATTATCTCAAAATGTTTTGCAAAAAATAACAACTACCTTGGAAAATAAAAATCAAGTTATTGTTTTTTTACCTACAAGAGCTAATTATAAATATCAAATTTGTACAAGTTGTGGAAAATCTGTAGAGTGTCCTTATTGTTCTGTATCTATGAGTTTACATAAAAATGATAAGGCTTTAAAATGTCATTATTGTGGCTATGCACAAAAAATTCCTGATAAATGTCCTAGTTGTGAGAATGGAATAATTCATAATCTAAGAGTAGGTACAGCTGAGATTGAAAGTTTATTAAAAGAGTATTATCCAAATAAAAATATAAAAAGATTTGATAGAGATGAGATAAAAACAGATAAAAAACTAAAAGAGGTTTTAAATGAGTTTAACAGCAACAAAATAGATATACTAATTGGTACACAAATGCTTTCAAAGGGGCATGATTATCACAATGTAAAACTTGCAGTAGTTTTAGGAATAGATTCTGTTTTAAATATGAACTCATATAAAGCAAGAGAGCGTGCCTTGTCTTTACTTATTCAAATATCAGGAAGAAGTGGTAGAAAAGGTGAGGGTGAAGTTATAATTCAAACACAAAATGAAGAGTTTTTTAAATACTATCTTATCCAAAGTGATTATAAAGAGTTTTTGGAAGGGGAGTTACAATTTAGAGAGGAGTTATATCCTCCCTATTTAAAACTAGCTAGAGTTATATTTTCCCATACAAATGGTTTAAAAGTAAAAGATGAGATGGATAAATATGTAAAACTTTTACAAAACAATAACGATATAGAAGTTGTTGGTTTTGGACAAAGTGGTATATTTAAAATGGCTAATAAATATAGATATGAGATAATTATAAGATCCGCTAATATAAAAGCTTTACTAACAGCCTTACACTCAATAAACTCTGCTATGGCTTCAATTGATATGGATACCAACTATTAATTATAAATACTACACTTTTTGTTTAATATAGATTTAGTAAAATTTGAGTATAATCCAGAAAAATTTAAGGAAGGTTTATGGCATTTACAAAAGAAGATTTTACAAAGAAAGTAGAAGAGATTCAAGCTCAATCATGGTACAAAAACCCACTAGGTTTTGGTATTGCAAGAGTTGACAGAGGACAATTGAACCCTGAGAAAATTCTACAAGCTACTTTCCCTGTAGTAAATTGGAATGAAAACTTTGGAAGTGCAGCAATATTTTTAGATGCATTAAAAGAAGCTGGTGTTGAGATTGATAGTTCAAAATCAGAATTAGTTTGTGAAGTAAGTGATGCATTTTTAACTGCTTGTATTGAGTCTTTCAGACCATATATCCCTGAGGCAAAAGGTCAAGATCATAGAAATGTTCAAGTTGTTTCTCAATTAGCTTCATTACCTATTGATTCTGGATTAACAGCAGATAATTATAAAGTTGTATTTATTTTTGAAGATACTGTTGTTGAATCAGTTGAAGCAGCTTATTTAAAACTATATGCATTATCAACTGGAAAAGCTAAACTTAGAAGTTTAAACTTAAATGGTATTTTTGGTGCATTACATAATTGTGCTTGGACTGGTTCTACTCCAATTGAGTTAGACTGGTTAAGAGAACATGAAATTACGTTAAAATTAGCTAACAAATATCCAGAGATTACAATGGTAGATAAATTCCCAAGATTCTTATCTCATGTAATCCCAGCTGATAACACAAGAATTTTAGAAACTAGTAAAGTTAGATTTGGTGCACAATTAGCAGCAGGAACAACTGTTATGCCTGGTGCTGCATATATTAACTTTAATGCTGGTACTGAAGGTGTTGTAATGGTTGAGGGAAGAATCTCTTCTTCAGCTGTAGTTGGTGCAGGTTCAGATGTTGGTGGAGGAGCTTCAATCCTTGGTGTTCTTTCTGGAACTGATGGTGTTCCTGTTTCTATTGGTGAAAATACACTTCTTGGTGCTAACTCTTGTACTGGTACAGCTATTGGTGATGGTTGTATTTTAGATGCAGGTGTTACAATCTTACCAGGAACAAAAGTTACATTATCTGAAAAAGCTGTAGCGCAATTAAAAGAGATTAATCCTGATAAAGAGATTACAACACTTATGAGAGGTATGGATTTCTTAGGTGTAAATGGAGTTCACTTTAGACAAAACTCTGTAAATGGTCAAATTGTTGCAATGAGATCAACAAGAGAAGTTAAATTAAACGCTGACTTACACTAATTTTAAATTAATGATAATAAAAAAGGGATGTGTTTTTAACACATCCCTTTTTATATATTAGAAAACTATTTTTTAAAACAAGTCTATACTTGAAACTTGCTCTTCTGTGAATCTAACAACTCTATCTCTACCAGTACTTTTTGCTTCATATAGTGCAATATCAGCATTTTTAATAACTGTATCAAGTACATTAGAATCTTTTGGAAACATTGAAAGACCAATACTTACTGTCTTTTTAAGTTTATTACCTGCATAAACAGAGATTTCATTTTCTCTAACTCTTTGGGCAATTTTACGAGCTACATTTAACGCATCTTCTTCTGTTTGTACATCAACAAGTAATACTATAAACTCTTCACCACCATACCTAATAACTAAGTCTGATTCTCTTACGGTTTCCTCTAAAATCGCTGCTAACTCTTTTAATACCTTATCTCCAATATCATGACCATATTCATCATTTACAGCTTTAAAATGATCCATATCAAGCATAAGAACCCCAATATTTGATTCTTTTCTTTTTATTTGAGGAATGAGTTTTTTAGAGTGTTCATCTAAGAATTTTCTATTATATAATCCAGTTAATCCATCTCTAAATGCAGAATCTTTAAGAGCACTCATAAGAAGTTTAACCTCTATAGCAGGTGCAGTTTCTGTTAAATAGTTTTTAATAAAAATGATTTTATCTTTTAACTCTTCTAACTCTTTTTTTGTATTACATGTAAAATGTATTATTAAAAATTTATTTCTTGCAACATTGATATTTATACAATAATAAAATTTCTCATCATTTTTAAAATATTGGCAGCTGTTATGGAAATCAATTGATGCAACATCAGTTTTTGTTCTTGCGCATCTACAAAACTGTGGATTTTCACTCATTGCTTTTTCACAATAAAATGAATCACCCCTTTGAACTAATTTAGTCATTTTTTGTTTAACCATATCTATCTCTACAAAAGTAAAGTTTTTTTGATTAAACTTATTTTCTAACATTTGAGCAAGTCTATTATATATTTCACTTAAGCAACTATCTAATTCAACTTGTTTTTTAAATTGATAAAGATTTGATAAATTATCGATAATCTCTTTTGATTCTTTTAAAGGATTTCTATCTATGTTTGAGATTTTATATCCTATAAAACCTTGTAGTTTTTTATCAATATCACCAGCAGTTTCTTTAAAAGTTTGTAGTAACTGATTATAATCTTGTGTGATTTGAACCATCTCTTTTGCTAATCCAACAGGAGGATTAACTTCTTCAAATTTTCCAAGTGTAGCTTGTGACATATTTATTTTAAATAGTTCATAAAGTTTAAAATATGGTGATATTACTTTTTTACTGTATAGTAAGAAGAATATAATAGTTATCAAAATTATTACAGAGATTATGTATAATGATTCAATACCAATCTCTTTTAATGTGCTAATATCCATTACTAATGAAACTGCACCTAAAGTTGCACCTTGCTGAACATTATGGCAATTTAGACAATTTATACCTTTGTCTGCTACTGCATTATACGGAATTGTAACTCTAACAGTGCTTTTTGTAATAGATTCATCAATAGTATATGACATTTTACCTGTTTGGATAACTTTTTTATCAATTTCATCTTTAGGTTTATTTCTTATATGTCCAAATTGGTTATTTACTAAATCACTTCTAACTAACCAAAGTTTATCAATATTTTTTAGATTTGAAACAGATTGCATAAAAGTATCAACCTTATCCATATTTCCATTTACCATATGGGAAGTTAGACCACTTTTTACAACTTCTGAAATGGATAGAGCATTATGAATAGATGATTTAATACCAGAGCTTCTTAAGTTATATAAACTTAATACAGTTATAGAGATAGATAAAATAATTACCATTATTATAGAATTTAAAATAATATTTTTTTTCATTAACAAAACCGCCTTAAAACTGTACATTTTATTTAAAAAAAACTTAATTTATTATATAAGTAATCAAATTTTGAATAAATCTTTAGGATCTATGTGTGCTTCATTTTTTGTAGCTTGAAATGTTAGACTATCATTTACTCTTCCTACTACATATCCTTGTTTAATCCATCTTCCAACTTTAAGTGATGGTGAAATTTTATCTAGATGGGAATATATTGTATGGATTCCATTTGTATGTTGGATAATTACAACATTTTCTAATAATCCAGCATCTTTTTTAGCATATACAATTTTACCATTCCAAATTGATTTTACTTTTGCTTGTGGAATTTTTGTTTTTAATATCATTGATTCATTAAAAAGCTCAATTTTGTATACAGGATCAAAATATTTACCAAAGTTTTTAACAACTTTAAAAGAATCCAAAGGAGCAATAGTTTTTTTACCTCTATATCTAGAAATTTTTACACCAGATGTAGATGAACCTATCATTCTTACATCCATATCATCTGCATATTGGTTGTTTCTTTCATCATTGATATCATAACTTTTAGATTTTTTAGATTTGTTTTTTGCAGCTTTTTTTGCTGCTGCTAATCTTTTTTCTCTCTCTTTTTCAATCTCTTCTTTTTTAAGAATATTCAGTTTTGCAAGTAAATTTTTTAAAGATTCTTGTTTTGAAATAATATTTTTTAATTGTTCTTGATACTCTTTATGTTTTTTTCCAAGAGATATTAAAGATTTTGAATATTTATCCCTTAAAACGTCTAGTTGTTTCTTTTTTTCTTTTCTATCATCAATATAATCAGATATTTTTTCAATTTGGTTTTGGTTTTCTTTTTTATTTTGAGTAACAATCTCATAACTATTATTTAGTTTTAAAATTTCATCTTTTGAATTTTGTGAAAGTAATTTATATATTTCTGAATCAATCAGTTCATCAATACTACTTTCATTTGCCAATTTTAAAGCTATTGATGAGGAAAAATCTTCAATAATAACTTTTACAATTTGTTCTTCATTTTTTCTTTTTTCTTGTATCAATGTTTTTGAATTGTGTTGTAAATCTACTAAAGTATCTTTTGCTTGTTTTAATTTTTTTTCGTGAACTTCAATATCGTTATTGATATCTTTTATATCTTTTTCTAGTTTTGTTAATTCACTATTTTGATTAGATATTTGTTTTGCTAATATTTTTACTTGAAGGTCTGTTCTGATTTGAACTGTTTTATTTTTATTTAAAATTTGTCTATTGTTTTTAATTTTTTTATCAATATTACTTGCAAAAGAATTAGATAAAACAAATACCAATAAAAATAAAAAAAAATATTTAGTCATGTTTCAACTTATATTTTAGAAGTACACCAATAATAGTCAATATAGATATCCCAAATGATAATAAAAAGATTTTTGTTAATGATTCATTTAAATCAAGATTAACAATAACAATATTTTCTAAGTCATTTGGTAAAATCACACCAATATTTCCAATAAGATAGATAAACAAACTAGAAACAACAATAAATGATAGTATGGCACTTATTATTGCATATCTTAAAATAGTAGAAGAACTATATAAAATAGAAGCTCCATGCAGTTTTAAAATAGTGATTTTTTCATGGTGCTCATAAAACCATATTCTAATTTGTTTAGAGATTATAATAACTGCAAAAACAGTGATTATAGTAAATAAAATAAAACTAATTTGACTAAGTAACAACAACAGTAAATATACATTGTTGTGATTTTTAGAAAATATTTCAACTTTTCGGATGTTTTTATTTTGATACAAAGTATCTTTTATAATATTAAGTTCAGAAGTTGTAGGAAAAACTTCTAATTGAATTTTATAGAAAAATGGAAGTTTTTGTTTTAGTAGTTCTATTGAAGTTGAAGATAAATCATTTTTAATATCATTTATGATTTTTTCTTTCTCTAAAGTGATAATCTTTTCAACATTTATTCCACCTAGTTTAGTGATCTCCTCTTTTACTAAAGGTGTGTTTGTAACTATAACTATAGAATAATCATTTGCTATTTTAATTCTATAATTTTCTAAAATATTAGAAGCAAATAGATATATTAAAAAAGAGATTAACATAGCAGTAAGTGGCACTATAAATGCAAAAATATTTTTAAGAAACTTCATAAATTATCCCATCTTCAATAGATAATTGTCTAAATCTAATTCCAAAGTTTTTAGGAACTCTGTGGGTTACAACAACAACTGTAATACCAAGCTGTTCATTTGCCCCTTTTAGAAGATTCCATACTACTTCTGCTGAATAATCATCTAGGTTTCCTGTTGGTTCATCAGCTATTATTATTTTTGGATTGTGGGCAAGTGCCCTTGCTACTGCAACTCTTTGTTGCTCACCACCACTTAGCTCATTTGGATAATAACCAGCTCTGTGTGATAGTTTTACATGGGCTAATAGTTTGTTTGCTTGTTCCCTTGAGATATCGTTTGAATAACCATTGATTTTAAGTGGAATCATAATATTCTCTTCTATAGTCCACTCTTTGATTAGTTTATAGTCTTGGAAGATTATTCCTATATCTTTTCTTAAATGCCTTAGTGCTTTACCTTTGATACCCATAACATTTTGACCTGCAATTATCAAGTCACCATGTTTTAGGGGGATATCTCCATAAAAAGATTTTAAAAGTGTAGATTTTCCACTACCACTTGTCCCACCTATAAAAACAAACTCTTTTTCTTTGATGCTAAAATTACCTTTTTTTATAATATACTTATTTTCATCATATGAAAGATAGATATTTTTAGCTTGTATCATACTTTAAGCATCTCTTTTAGTTGATTATGTGCTTTAATATTTGCACTTGTAGGCAATGGCAAGTCTTGAAAATAAGAAGCTTTTCCATCTTTTATTAAAACATATTTACTTAAAGGTCTGTCAAAACTTCCAAAAGTAACTTGGATAAGTCCTGAGTTTTCTTCATTTTCAATTGTAAATAAATCTTCTATATGTATAAAAAAGTCATCTTTTACTACAGCTTTTGTACTAAGTGTTTTTATAATTTGTTCATAATCTATAGTTTGATCAAATGAAAAATCATAATTTAGATTTAACTCTTTATCAAGTTGATTACATCTCAAAACAACATCGTAGATATTTTTACCTTGTCTTTTCCATCTATCTTCATACTTACTAGATACTTCTAAATCTTTATTTATATCAATAACAATTTTACCTTTTGAAAGGTTTGTCAAAAGACCAACACAATAGTCAAAATATTTTCTACTATCAGTTCTAAGTTCCAAAGTACCATCAAGTTTTAAAACTCTTAGTGCTTCATTTATAAAAGCATTTGAGTATATTCTTCTATGGGGTTTTTTATCCCAAGGTACGGGAAAATGAACAAAGATTTTACCCACTTGATTTGATTTTATAAACTCCATAAAAAGTCTAGCATCATAATTTACTACAAGAACATTTTCTATATTTTGAATCTCTAATTGTTTTAAAAGTTGTTCAATAGAGGGAGTATGTATCTCTAATCCTATAAATTGTACATCAGGATTGTTTTTTGCTTGGTATAACAGGTGTCTACCACTACCAAATCCAATCTCAATTTGAATCTCTTTATTGGTATTAAACTCATTTACAAAATAGTTTATATCTTTTAAGTAACTTTTTGTAGGTTTTAATTTTTGTGAAAAATTTTGAGTATTAGAGAATAATACCTTTGCATCAACAAGATTGATATAAGAGTTTATTGAATCTTTTACAAGTTGTACAGGAGTAACTCTAGTAACTTTATCGGCTTTTAAAATAAAATCTTCATCTTTATTTTTTAAAGTAAGTAAAAACTCTTTGTTTTCTCTTTCTACACAGATTTTATATTCTGGAACTCTTGGTTTTTGTGTAAAATTATACGATTTAGCTAAAAAGTTAAATTTAGTACCATCAAGTTCTGATGGTACAAGTAACTCTTTTTTAGGGTTATTAAATGTAATATGTGGCATTGATTAGTTTTGCTCTTTCATTTTAGGTAAGATTAGTTCTGTTTTATTTGTGATTTCAGAAAGTATACCATTTTCATCTACTGCTTGAATAGCATAGCTATAAGATACACCTCTTACAATATCTTTATCTTCAAATCTAAGAGCATTTATACCTTCAAATCTAATCTTTTTAGTTGTAAAAAAGTTCTCTTTTATTGTTTTATGCACTACATAAGAAACAGCTCTTCTATCTCCTGGTTGCCAATTTAAAATTGCTCTTTCACCTTGTATTTGAGCTAATGTAATTATTGGTTTACTTAACTTTGGCAAAGTAGTTCCCATAGATGGATTGATATTTAAATCACTTTCTAAACCATCTTTATCTACAGAGCTTACTTTATAAAAGTAACTTTTACCATCTTCGTTTACTATATCAGAATATTCAAGTACACTTGCAGTAAAAGCTTTGATTAAATCAAATGAACCATCCATAGAAGATGATTTATAAACATTGTATCTAGTTACATCACTGGTTTGAGAAGGTTCCCAATTTAGATTGATTTTTCTTGGAAGATTTGTAGAAGCTTTTAAAGTTAAAATAGCCTCTGGTAAAGGTTTTGTTTGTGCTTTTACAATTTCACTTGGTAGGGTTTCCATATTATCAAATGTTATAGCAGTAACTCTATAGTTATATACAACATTGTCTTTTAAATCAGTATCTATATATTCAGCTTGTAATCTACCTTCAACAGTATCTAACTCTTCCCATTTTGAAGTTTTTAGAGAACTTCTTTCTATTCTATAATATTCAACTCTCTCATTTGTATGAGGTCTCCACACAATTTTGATTTGTCTTGGAAGGTTTGAGATTGCCTGAATAAAACTAACACCCTCTATTCTTGGTAAAGTTGTTACAGAATAGTCTTGTGTAGTTCTTGATTCCATTTCACCTTTTGTAGCAGATGAAATTTTGTATACATATCTTGTATTAGGATTTAGGTTTCTATCAACATAGTGAGTAGTGTATCTATTTTCAACTGTATCGATTAGTTTTAGTTTTTCACCATCTTTTTGCATATTTGCTCTATAAAAATGGTATCCAACAACTCTAGGGTCATCAACTTTTCTCCACTCAAATGCAATAGCATTAACATCTGAGATTGATCTAATAGAACTAGAATCAACAACCTCTAAAGTATCATCTATTTTAGGTTTTTCTGTTTTTACTAAATTGTTTTTGTAACTACATCCACTAATTAGTAAAACTAAAGTAATTAAAGATATTGGTTTTATCAATTTTGTCATTTAAAATCTCCGCATCAAAATTTGTACATAAAAAGTCATGCATATCTGGCGCGAGTTTTGCAGTAAAACTCATCTGTTTTTCTGTTTTTGGATGGGTTAAATATAGAATGTATGCATGCAAATAAAATCGATTTATTTTATTTAATTCGCCCTTAAAACCATATAAATTATCACCTAAAATATGCCTATTTATCGAACTTAGATGAACTCTTATTTGATGAGTTCGTCCTGTAAAGAGTTTACAAGAAATTAATTCATATTTTTCATCTTTACTTAGAGCTATTTTAGCAAATGCTGATTTGGCAAATCTACCATTTTCAACCACAGCCATTTTTAACCTATTATTGGGGTTTCTTGCTATATGTTTCTCAATTATTATATTATCTTTTAGTGGCAAATCAATAATAGCCAAATAGTATCTTCCCATAGATTTTTCTTCAAGTTGTTTTGCAAGGTGAACATGAGCTTCATTTGTTTTTGCAACAACCATCACTCCACTTGTTCCTTTATCTAATCTATGAACAATACCATGACGCTCTTCACCACTAATAGTAGAGAGTGAGATATTTTTTTGTTTTAACCAATCCACTAAAGTAGCATCTTTTACACTTGGTGCATCGTGAACTGTTAGGTTATATGGTTTATTTATTACAAGAATATCATCATCTTCGTAGATTATTTCCACATCTATATCTTCTAAATCTTTTTCAATTTTTACCTCTTTTGGTTGAACAATTGGAAGATTTACTTCTATTTTTTGATTCTCTTTTAGTTTTAGACCAGTTTTAGTAGAAATTTTGTTATCAACTTTTACAAATCCTTTTTTTATAAGTTGTTCTATTTGGTTTCTTGATTCATCTAAATTTTCTGCTAAAAATTTATCTAATCTCATAGTTGTAGAAACAATAAAATTTTTATCCATATTTGGGTACTCTTTCACTATGTATTTATTTGACAAAAGAATTATATCTCATTTTGATTATTTGATTATTATATTTATAATACCATTAATTTTATTATCACATAATTTAATTAGTGAAACAAGCGAACTTTTAGCCAATAAACAATTGCTATATTTTTTGATTTCGGCTATTTCTTTTATCATTGTTTTTCTTTTTCCTTTGAGAAGAAATATTAGAATTATTCCTGTATTGTATTGGATTGGTATAATCTTACTTTTAGCAGTAGAGTTTATTGGAGTTACCAAACTTGGGGCAAAAAGATGGCTTAGTTTACCTTTTGTAGATTTAACTATACAACCAAGTGAGCTTTTTAAACCTGTATTTATTTTGATGTTAGGATACTTAATCCAAAATAGACCACCACCAAAAACTGGATATGAATTTAAAGATTTTGCATATTTTTCATTTTATATACTTTTACCTTTTGTTCTAATAGCAAAAGAACCAGACTTGGGTACAGCTTTGGTATTGTTATTAGTTGGATATGGAGTTTTATTTATAATTGGAGTAAATTGGAGAATTTGGACCACTATTTTAATAACAATAGCTTTAACCTCTCCACTTATTTATACAAATTTGATAAAAGATTATCAAAAGAAAAGGATAAAGGATTTTTTATCAGAAAAACCTAGTTATCAAGTTCAACAATCAATTATAGCTATAGGAAACGGTGGTTTGGTAGGAAAAGATGTAGAGGAAGCCACCCAGACACAATTGAAGTTTTTACCAATTGCAACGAGTGATTTTATTTTTGCATATTTTGTAGAACGTCACGGTTTTATTGGTGCACTAGGCCTAATATTTATATATGGTTTGATAATATTCCATCTTCTAAGCATGAATTTCTTTTTTCATGATGATTTTGTAATACGTACTTTTGCCTCCGGATTGGGACTTTTAATATTTTTTAATATGAGTGTAAATATCTTGATGGTAATAGGGTATGCCCCTGTTGTTGGATTGCCACTGCCTATGTTCTCGTATGGTGGTAGTTCTTTTATTAATTTTATTGTTCTATTTGCTATATTAGAGAATCTTTTGGCATTTAGATATATGCATATGTATAGTTTTGAAAGGAGATTATAAGTGGAAGCACAAGGTAGTAGTTTTATAGGTTTTGAAGATGATTTTGAAGAATCTGTTGCAGTGCTTTTTGGAGTACCTTTTGATGGTACAACATCTTTTAAACCAGGAGCAAGATTTGCACCAAATGCCATGAGAGAAGACTCTTGGGCTATTGAATCATACAGTCCATACCAAGATAAAGATTTAGAGGATTTAAAACTTTTTGATTATGGAAATTTAGAGTTACCATTTGGTGATAAAAAAAATGCCCTTAGAATGATTCAAGAGTTCACACAAAAGATTATCGATGCAGGAAAAATCCCTGTTATGATTGGTGGAGAGCATCTAGTTTCACTAGCTCCTGTAAAAGCTTTAAGTAAAAAATATGATGATTTAAATATCATCCATTTTGATGCACATACAGATTTAAGAGAAGACTACTTAGGTGAAGCCCTTAGCCATGCAACAGTTTTAAGAAGAATCTACGACCAAGTTGGTGATGGAAAAATAAATCAATTCTGTATCCGTTCAGGTCTAAAAGAGGAGTTTGAATGGGCAAAAAAACACTCACACCTGGAAAAGTTCACTTATAACACTTTAGAATCATGTGTAAGAAGATTAAAAGATAAACCTGTATATATAACAATAGACCTAGATGTACTAGACCCATCAGTTTTCCCAGGAACAGGAACACCAGAGCCAGGTGGAATAAACTTCCATCAAATGTTAGAGATAATCTCTATTATGTCAAAACTTGAAAATGTAGTTGGGATGGATGTTGTTGAGCTTAGTCCTAGATATGATGCAAGTGGGGTTTCTACAGCTGTTGCATGTAAAACGCTTAGAGAGTTGGTTTTGGCTACTGTAAAGTAGTTTGGATTAATGTTTGAAATGAGCCAATAAATTACCCATAGGTTAATTTATTGGCTTATCTGATTTGTTAGATTTCTATCTCAACTTTACTATAGTTACATTCATTCTTTTTATTTTTATGCTCATAAATATTGTTTATTCTAAAACTAATTTTATTGTTGATTACTTCAATATGGGAAATTGGATGCCAATTTCTACCATCTAATTTTATATTTTTTGGTAATTTTATTTGAATTTCTTTTAATAAATCCCCTTGATGATTGAATTTCCACAAAATTACTCTAAGAGGCTTAAAAGATGTTTTTAGTATAAAAAAATACTTAGTAGTTTTGTATGTTGATATTCTATCATGCCAAACGAATTCTTGTGATTGAGATATAGTTGTGTAAGTAATATCATTATTATTGAATATAAATCTATCAGGTTTTGGACTTAATTTTATGGAATAATCTTTATCTTTTTGAGCCCATGTATTAAATGAATAATATTCATAATTATAATCTGCTTTTGTTGTGCATACACTCATATCACTATTTTGGATTAATATAGAATCAGTATTTGATTTAATCCAACTTTTCTCTCTTTTTATTGTATTTATATTTTTATTCATAAAATTTGAGATGATTTTTTTATTATCAACTTTACCTACTCTCAAATAGTAAAATATTGCATTCCATATATTATGACGCAATAAATATTCCAATCGATAATCAAAACTATTTAAACTTTTAGCTTGATTATTATTTATTTTTCCTTGAAATGGAAGGGAATCTTTTATTGATAAAGATGACAATAATTCATTTTTCTCAATTATTTTAATATTTAAATTATACTTTTCATGAATCTCTTTATAATCAATAATTATTTTTTTATCAGATGAGACTACACGAGAAAATGGTATTTCTTTGATACCTAAAATATATGGAATTATTGTGTACTTCTCAATCAATGGATGCGTCCAATATCCACACATACAACCTTCGTTAGAACCAAAAGATAAAAAATCAAATTTATTATATTTAAGTGGAATGCTTTTATTATTACTTTTTATTTCAATAATTTCTTTATCATTCAATTTTAAGGTTTTATTAAATATCTCATTTACCTCTCGATCATAACCTATCAAGTTTTTAGCTGCAAAAAAAAGGTTTGTATTTAAACCTATAACTAGTGATAAAAAGATAAAAATAAATATTTTTATTCCTAACAAAAGTTTTTTTATTGGAAGTAAAGTCATGATAATTATTGTAATTAAAAAAACGATATATGTAGGAAATATCTTTATAAATAACATAAAAGACCAAATCCATGGAAATCCAAGTGTAAAAACTGTTCCTAAAGCAATTAAGAAACCATATAACAATATTTTCCCCAAAGATACTTGTTTTGTTTTTAAGTAAATAAGATAAGAAATGACTAATATAGGATAAAAAATATAAAAAGTCATCATTGCTGGTAAGAATAGAGCCATAGAAAGAGAAATAAGTAAAATGATCAATAAAAGAGGGAGTTTTTTTTGTATTAATAATTTATCAAACATATTATCTTTTACCTTTTTTAATCTTACTATTTATTTAGTAATGTATTATATATAAATAATATATAAAAACATTTAATATCTATTGTTTTGTATGACTATTGGATGAAAATCTTGAAAGTTTAACAAAATGATAAATATATTATGTAGTGTTACGGTAAAACTATTTTCAAAATATTTGAGTGTAAATAAACTTTTACTGTACGTCTTGGTTTTCTCAACTTTCTTTTGTGAAAAAGAAAGTAGCAAAGAAATCATCCCACAGGTTTCGAAGCCGAAGGTTCCCTCGCTTATTATTTATTATTTCTGTTTTGTAAAACTCACATAAAAATGTGCTCCCAGCACATTTCTTATGCTCAGACAGTTACAAAACTTTTTCGAAACAATAAATAAACACTCGGCTTCTCAAATGCGGGAATAGGGGATAATGACCTTTGCATTTTTTAGTACCATTTTATTTGAATTAGTGTAATACTCAATAAGCATCTCATAAGTTTGTGGCTAGGGTATTTTAGTCCAGACTTTGTTGAAGCCGGAAGGTTTTTAATTATTTTCGGAAAAGCCTGAGAATGTTTGAGGAGAGAAAAGTGACTAGATGTCACTTTTTCGACGAGTTTCGCAAGGCAGAAAATAATTAAGAACCTGTAGGGAACTTTAGCTTCGACAACCGTCTGGTTGCTTTTTGTCTTACTTTTTACAACTAAAAAGTGAGAAAGCGGAGAGCTTGCTCTACAAGACAACTGCATACAGTTTAAACTACATTAAAAGTATTTGAGTTTATCAAACTCCTCAAGAATACTTTTTAATAATAGCTTTTACTTCCTCCAAAAGCTCCACAGAAGCCTCTATCTCATCTTTCCTAATAGCAACACTCTCTACATTGCAACCAACAGGAATCCCTCTTTTTAATCCAAAAGTATATAACTCTTCAAATATATCTTTTGATAATTTAACCGATTCGTGTAAGATATCCCCTGATTGTTTTAAATCTTCCTCTAAATAGTTTGGTATATTTATACCAAGCCATTTCATAAAATCTAGGGTTTTATTACTTCCGCAAGGTGTTAGTGTGAAAATGATTGGTACCATTTCGTAGTTGTTTTCTTTTGCGTATTTTGCATAATCTGTTAAGAAAATTTTTGCTGCTTCTACATCATATACACATTGAGTGATGAAGTATTCACATGAGGCATCTTTTTTTGAAAATACTCTTAGGTGTTCATTTTTGTATGTCTTTCTGGTATTGCAATTCCACCAAGACATAAGTTGTTATTAACTTCTCTTTTTAGTTTATATGCTTCTTTTAGTGTTAGAGGATTTTTTTGTTCGTGTGAGGCAGCTCCTACAAATACTGAATGAACTTGTTGCCCACCTTCTTTTGTAAATTCTAGCCATTTTGTAAAAGTTTCAGTAGTATAGTTTCCTACAGCTCTATATACTATCCTTGGAGTTTTTAAATCCTGTAGATAGTTATGAGAATATTCACATGGATCTAAAGTTTTTATAAATGGAAAAGGTCTTTTTTCATCAGTTCTGTCTGATTCATCTTGAATATCGTATAAAACTAAACCATCAATATCAAGCTTAGATATTCTATTTATATGTTTTTGTGCAATTTGTTTTATCTCTTCTTCTGTATGGTTTATTTTTGGTGGTGTAATTCCGTATAATACAATTCCATTTTCTTTATTTCTAATTTTATTTGTTAGCATTTCTAGCCTTAAAAAAGTTAATTTTCCCGTATTTTACTTAATACAACTTGTAATAAACATAAATCTTTATTCTCGTATTCTCTTTTGGTCTTGGATAATCTTTATAAGCAATTTCGATTGTTTCTATTGTATTTTCATCTAAAGTAGAATATCCAGATGAATTTGTTATTCTTAAATCACTTATATCTCCATTTGGGTGAAGAACAAATTCAACTATGTTCATCCCTTGTTGACCAGTTCTTGCTGCTATTTGAGGATATTTTAGATATTTTTGAGTAATTCTTCCAATATTTTTAAGATTTTTTTGTAGATAGACTTTTTGAACTTTTGTAAAAGAGTTATACTCTTCCCCATATAGTCTTAAGTAACTTTGAGTTATCTCATCAAGCATAACATTATCTAAAGGCACTGGTTCAGATAAAAGGAAATTTTCTAAAGATTTATTTTCTACAGTTTCTCTTTTTTTCATAGGTTTTACTGGAACTTCTTTTGTAAAAGTTGGAGCAACCTCTTGTTTTTCTATAGGTTTAGGTATGATTTTTTTTGGTTTTTCTTTTATAACTTTTTTTTGAGGTACTATTTTTTTAACCTCTACTTTTTTAAACTCTTTTGGTTTCTTAACTTTTTTTGGTTCCACTTTTTTAGGTTTAGGATTTTCATTTTTTTGAACAGCTTTTTTAGGAATAGTTTGTAATCTTACAAAATGTACAGAAGACTTATCTACCTTTTTTGATGTAGATGCGCTGTTTTGGTTTTTCTCTTTTTTTACTATTGGTGTAAAAATCAAAATATGTATTAATATAGATATTGTAAATGCAAATAGTATTATTCTCATGGGTGAAATTATAGTAAAAAGTTTCTTTGCTTATGGGTATTTTTCTGTTTCTATATTCAAGAAAGTTATTGTATAATACCCGCTTTTAAAAAGAATAGAATTTAGGAATTATAATGTTTGACAAATCAATTGAAGCTTACGAAGATGCAAAAAAAGTTATACCTGGTGGAGTTGATTCACCTGTAAGAGCTTTTAAATCAGTTGGTGGTACGCCTCCATTTATCCAAAAAGGGGAAGGGGCTTTTTTAATTGATATTGATGGCAATAAATACTTAGACTTTGTACAAAGTTGGGGACCACTAATTTTTGGACATTGTGATAGTGATATTGAAAATGCAGTTATTGAAACAGTGAAAAAAGGTTTATCTTTTGGAGCTCCAACACTACTTGAAACACAACTTGCAAATGAAATTGTTGAGATGTATGATAATATTGACAAAGTAAGGTTTGTAAGTTCTGGAACAGAAGCTGTTATGAGTGCAATTAGATTAGCACGTGGTGTTACAGGAAAAAATGATATTATAAAATTTGAGGGTAATTACCATGGACACTCTGATTCACTTTTAGTGCAAGCTGGTTCTGGTATGGCAACATTTGGAGCTCCTAGTTCTCCTGGTGTCCCTGCTGATTTAACAAAACATACATTGTTATGTGAGTATAACAATATAGAAAATCTTAAAAAATGTTTTGAGGATAGTTCAGATATTGCTTGTATTATTGTTGAACCAATTGCAGGAAATATGGGACTTGTTCCAGGTGATATTGAGTTTTTAAAGCAGTGTAGAGAACTTTGTACTAAAAATGGTGCTTTACTTATTTTTGATGAAGTTATGTCAGGATTTAGAGCTAGTTTAACTGGTGCTCATGGAGTAGTTGATATCAAAGCTGATATTATCACTTTTGGAAAAGTTATTGGTGCAGGTATGCCTGTAGGAGCATTTGCTAGTTCAAAAGAGATTATGGGAAATCTTTCTCCTGAAGGTGCTGTATATCAAGCTGGAACTTTAAGTGGAAACCCAGTTGCTATGGCAGCAGGATTAGTAAGTTTACAAAAACTAAAAGCAAATCCAAGTATTTATGATGAGTTAAATAAAAAAGCTTTAAAACTAGTAAATGGTTTAAAAGATGTTGCAACAGCAAATAATATTGGACTTCAAGTTGATACAAGAGGTTCTATGTTTGGATTCTTTTTTGCTGATAAACAACCAAAAAACTTCAAAGAGGTATCTGAGTTTTGTAACTTTGAGAGATTTGCTAAGTTTCATCATGAGATGATTAAAAAAGGTTTCTATTTTGCTTGTAGTCAATATGAAGCAGGATTTATATGTGCAGCAATCACTGAAGAGATGATTGATGAGTGTTTAGCAGCAGCTAATGAAGTTATGAAAAGTTTATAGTAAAAAACAATAAGTTATAAAAATCAAGTCCTTTTTGGACTATATTAAAAGGAAAAAATATTATGAGTATGATAGAAAAAGATGTAGATTTATTAAAAAAAGCTAATATCTATTTTGATGGAAAAGTTACAAGTAGAAACTATACAGATAAAAATGGTGTAGTAAGATCTCTTGGAATTATGTTACCAGGTGAGTACACTTTTGGAACAAAAGCAGCAGAGAACATGGAGATTATGTCAGGAAAAGTTGAAGTTTTATTTGCTGGTATGGATAGTAATTGGGAAACTTTTAAAGGTGGAGAATCTTTTGATGTTCCAGCAAATTCTAGTTTTGAAATTAAAGTAGATGAGATAACTGATTATTGTTGTACATATTTAAATGAATAGGTAAATTATGCAAGAAGAAAATAAAAACTATCAAGAACCAAAACATCAAGGCAAACTAAGAGCATTAGATAATCTATCTTTAGGTATATCTATTGTTGCTGCAGTTTTAATTGGTTTTGGTATTGGATATAGTCTAAAATCACTTACTGGCTATACTTGGACTTTATGGTTAGGTGTTTTTTGGGGATTAGCAGCAGCAGGACTTAATATATACAAAGCATATAGAAGAGCTCAAAAAGAGTTTGAAGGTTTAGAAAATGATCCACGTTATGCTTATAGAGCAAAACATGGTGATAAATCTTATGACAAAGAAGATGATGAAGACTAAAAATACAATTATCTCTTTTGCAAAAATTTTCTTAGTAGTAGATATAGCTTTGGCTATATTTGCTATAGTTGTTTATGATTCTTTATGGCTTTTAAATACTCAAGTTGCTTTTTTAGGTTCATTGTTTGTAATACTTGCTTCTTTTTTATCTTACAGAAAAAATGTACAAAACAGACTTTCAAATTTTCAAAATTCAGATCAAAAAATATTATCTGATGATAGAGACAAAGTTGATGAAATTGATGATCCATTTGATTTATATAGTGAATATGAAGAGGTGCCCGAAGAGGAACTTACAACTGAGAAAATAAAAGAGATTATTCAAGATGAAAAATCAAAAATCAAAAAAAATAGTTTTAAAAACACTATTTTTTCAGCTACGGGTTTTATCTCTATATATAGAATTGCAGGTTATGTTTTTTTGATTTTTGGTTTTTTTGCTTTAAATAACAATAAAATATTTCTACCAATACCTTTTTTAATAGGATTAGGTGTTGTGCCTATTTCAGTATTGGTAGCTAAAAGTATTCTTACTTTAAAAGAAGAGGAAGATCAATAGTAATTTTATCTTCATCTTTTGTGACAATAAATGAAGCATTTTCATCTTTATAAGTAAATGCTTCTGTATCACATTTTGTACTAGATAATACCTCTACACTAATTATAGAGTGCTTTTTATTATCTATTTTAATATATTCACCAATTTTTAATATAACTGATGTTGTTAACATCTCAGAGCTTTCAAATACATCATAAATAAGATTTAAAACTTTTATAAATTCACTTGCATTGATTTTAAACTCTGGAATTGATGGGTCATAGTTTTTAATAAATTTTGCATTTGATTTTATTTTTCTAGTTGAAATTGCTAAATCAACAAGTGTAAAAATATTTGTGATATTTGTATTTTTTGTACTAAGCTGAGATTTCTTTTTAACCATTGCACTTTTGTAAAGTTTCATATGAATCTCATCTTCATCATGATATCTTACTGTAATAGCGTAAAAAGAATAGTTTTTTATATTTAAATCGATATATGTAGTTTCAATCCCAAATGTTTGAGGAGCATATTTTAAAGCTATATCAAAAAGCTCTTTTTGCTTAATACGACTAAGCAAAAATTGAGCTTCTTGGTTAGAATAAACTAATTTTCCAGAAGAGGAAAAAGAAATTACAGGGTTTAAATCAAGTTCAACCCACTCTTCAAAGAAATTCATGTGTTCTTAACTCTCTACATAATTTTTAAGGTTTTTACCAACTTTTGGATGCTTTAATTTTTTAATAGCACTTGATTCGATTTGTCTAACTCTTTCTCTAGTTACAGAAAGCTCTTTTCCAATCTCTTCTAGTGTTCTATCAGATGCATCATCCATAAGACCAAATCTCATCCTAACAACTGCTTGTTCTCTTTCATTTAACTGAGCTAAAATTTGATCAATTTGACCTTGTAAATCCTCTTTCATAATGTTATCAATAGGAGTTGGTGCCTTTTCATCAGGAACAAAGTCTCCAAACTTACCATCATCATCACTTCCAATAGGAGCTTCAAGTGAAACTGGCTCTTTAGTGATTTTAATAACTTGTTTTACTTTATCAACTGGTAATCCAACCTCTTTTGCGATCTCTTCTACATCTGGCTCTTTACCATTTTCTTGAATACCTTTTCTGATGATTTTATTGATTCTATTAATTGTTTCAATCATATGAATTGGAATTCTAATAGTTCTTGCTTGGTCAGCAATAGCTCTTGATATTGCTTGTCTAATCCACCATGTTGCATAAGTAGAAAATTTATAACCTTTTTTATACTCAAACTTATCAACAGCTTTCATAAGACCAATATTACCCTCTTGGATAAGATCAAGGAATGGTAAACCTCTATTTGTATATCTTTTTGCAATAGATACAACAAGTCTAAGGTTTGATTTTGCCATTCTTGTTTTTGCTTCATCAGTGATTTTTTTACCACGTTTGATTTGCTCTAATACGTCTAATAGTTCCTCTTCTTCTAAATCAAAACCACCCTTAGAAGCTTCTGCTGTTTGGAACAGTTTTTTAATCTCCATATATGTAGAAACCATAGTAGCTTCAGGAACCATAGAAGTGATTTGAGCTTTAGTTAAATTAACAATATTATCTAAAATCTTTTGGTGATTTTTTAATAAAATATCGTTAAATAATGGTAATTTATACTCTAATTTTTTTAGTTCTGTTTCAAAACCAGATTCTGATTTAAGCGCAGTTTCCATTGCTTTTACAATCTCAGTAATAAGTTTTGAAGTTGGACCTAAATCCATTAAAGCTTCTTTCAAAATTTTCTTTCTAAATGCAGTTGCAAGGTTAAATTGCATTACATCTGATTCATCATCTGATTTAGCAGTTTCTTTAGCTTGGAATTTTGTCCAATCTTTTTTTGCTTTTTCTAGATTTTTAAATGCAGCAATGATTGTTTCAGCTCTTTTATCAAGCTTTTTAATTTTTTTAGACGAATCTTCTGAATCATCTAAATCTTCATCATCATTGTCATCATCATTGTCATCATCTAAATCATCATCTGAATCATCGTCTGAATCTTCATCATCAAAATTTCTAAATAATTCTTTTACTTTTCTTTCTCTGTTTACTAAAGGTTCTTTATATTCTAAAATAAAATCAATCAGATAAGGAACATAACAAATAGCATCAAGAATAATATCTTCACCCATTTCAATTTTTTTAGAAATCTCAATCTCTTCCTCTTTTGTTAAAAGTGGAATTTGTCCCATTTCTCTTAAGTACATTCTTACAGGAGAGTCTGATCTTGACCATTCTAAAAGCTCTTTACTTTTTAGTAAATCAAAAACATCTTCGTCATTTTCTTTTAATTTATTTCTTAAATCTTCTTTCTTTTTTGCTTCTTCGGCATTCATTCTTTTAGCTTGTTCTTGCGAAGTAACAAGTGTTACATTGTATAATTGAATTAATGCTAAAAGTTTTTTTATGTTTGGACCAGAAGGAGCTTTTGGAAAGATTTTAATAAGTTTTTCGTATGTAAGTACTGAATCTTTATACTCTTTAATAGTATTTTCAATAACTTTATTTAAATCTTTTGTGCTCATAATACGGATTTTCCTCATGTGTATTAAAGATAGTCCGATATTATATCCAAATTACTTGAAATATAGATTAAGGGCTAAAAATCAATATAAGATTTTCAAGTTTTTTAAATTTTATAAACTTGATGTTTAATCTATTATTTTTAAAAAATTAGATAAAATGCAACTCTTTAAAAAATTATTATGATACTTTGATTAACAAAAGTATATTACAATAAGGAAATGTAAATGAACGTTATTACTGGAAAAGTGTGGAATTTTGGAGCAAATATTGATACTGATGTTATCATTGCTGCAAGATATTTAAATAGTTCAGATCCTGAGCATTTAGCTAAATATGTTATGGAGGATGCTGACCCAGATTTCCCTAAAAAACTTCAAAAAGGTGATATTATAGTTGCAGGTGAAAACTTTGGATGTGGTTCAAGTAGAGAACACGCTCCAATCGCTTTAAAAGCTGCTGGTGTTGCAGCTGTTGTTGCTCCATCTTTTGCAAGAATTTTCTACAGAAACGCTTTTAATATGGGATTACCAATTTTTGAATTACCTGAATCTTTAGAGATTAAAGAGGGTGAAGAGATTTCGATTAACCTTGATGAAGGGATTATTACAAATAATACTACTAATAAAACTTATAAATTTATTCCAATTCCTGAGTTTATGCAAGAACTGATTGCAACAGGTGGATTAATCAATTATGCAAAAGCTGAACAAAAGGAAAAAAATTAATGAAAAAATATAATATTTCTGTAATCAAAGGTGATGGAATTGGTCCTGAAATCGTTGATGAAGCAATCAAAGTATTAAATACAGTAGCAAAAGAGTGTGGTTTTGAGTTAAGTTATAAAGAATACCTAATGGGTGGAATTGCTATTGATGAAACAGGTACTCCTTTACCACAAGAGACTGTTGATGGTGTTTTAGATTCAGATGCTTGTTTATTTGGTGCTATTGGTGGAGAGAAATGGGATACTTTACCAAGAGATTTAAGACCAGAAACAGGACTTTTAAAATTTAGAGAAGCAATGGGTGTATTTGCAAACTTAAGACCTGCAATTATTTATGATGAATTAGTAAATGCTTCAACTCTTAAACCAGAAGTTATTGCAGGTGTTGATATCATGGTTGTAAGAGAGTTAATTGGTGGAATCTATTTTGGACAACCAAGAGAAAACGATGGATTTAAAGCATTTAATACTATGGTTTACACAAAACCAGAGATTGAAAGAATCGGAAAAACTGCTTTTGAATTAGCAATGAAAAGAGATAAAAGAGTTTGTTCTGTTGATAAAGCAAATGTTTTAGAGGTTTCTCAATTATGGAGAGATACTATGGAAGAGATTGCAAAAGACTACCCAGAAGTTGAATTATCTCATATGTATGTTGATAATGCAGCTATGCAACTAGTAAGAAATCCAAAACAATTTGATGTTGTAGTTACTGGAAATATTTTTGGAGATATTCTTTCTGATACAGCTTCTATGGTAGTTGGTTCAATTGGATTATTACCATCTGCTTCAACTGGAGAAAAAACTGCAATTTATGAACCAATTCATGGCTCAGCTCCTGATATAGCTGGTAAGGGAATCGCAAATCCAATCGCTACAATAGAGAGTGCTGGTATGATGCTAAGATACTCTTTAGGTGAGATTGAAGCTGCAGATAAAATTGATGCTGCAATTAAAAAAGCACTAAAAGATGGATATAGAACAGGTGATTTAGCTGCATATGATGCTAAAGAGGTTGTTGGTACGGCTAAGATGGGTGATGTTATTGCTAATAATATAGCATCTGTATAAAACTTAATTTTATATTTGGAGTTGTTATGTCCTTGAAAAAATTTAGACTAATCACAAGAAGTGATATGGATGGTTTGGTTTGTGGTACTTTAATGAAATATCTTGGAATTGTAGATGAGATTACTTTTGTTCATCCAAAAGATATGCAAGATGGAAAAATTGAAGTAACATCAAGTGATATAACAACAAATTTACCATATGTAGATGGGGTTTATTTAGCTTTTGATCATCACTTTTCAGAAACACTAAGAAATGAAAAAAAAGACAATCATATAATAGATCCAAATGCTCCAAGTGCAGCTGAAGTTGTATATCAATATTATGGGGGAGATGAAAAGTTTCCTTCAAAATTTAAACCAATGATGGATGCAGCAAATAAAGCTGATGCAGCACAATTTTCAAAAGAGGATATTCTTGATCCTCAAGGGTGGGATTTATTAAGTTTTTTGATGGATTCTAGAACGGGACTTGGAAGATTTAGAGATTTTAGAGTTTCAAACTATCAACTTATGATGGATTTGATTGACTATTGTGCAGACCACCAAATAGAAGATATATTACAATTACCTGATGTAAAAGAGAGAATTGAATTATATTTTTACTATGAAAAAGAGTTTAAAGCTCAACTAAAAAAATGTTCAAAAATCTATGATAATTTAGTTATTGTTGATTATAGAGATGAAGAGATTATTTACCCTGGAAATAGATTCTTAGTATATGCTTTATATCCAAAAACAAATATCTCTATGCACGTAGTATGGGGTAGAGATAAACAAAATGTTGTTTTTAGCCCAGGTAAGTCAATCATAAACAGAACTTCAAAAACAAATGTTGGAGAGTTGATGTTAAAATATGGTGGTGGTGGTCACCAAGCTGCTGGTGGTTGTCAAATTGATATTGATAAAGCAGAAGATGTTTTAAAAGAGTTGATTGAACAAATAAATATTGATGGCTAAATAAAGCTTTAGGCTTTATTTAGTTTATTTAGAACATTTTGATAAAAAGTTTCCAAATCTGGAAGTTTTAAGTCTGATTCTCTTTGTTGTTTTCCCCACATAGGCTCTGGAAAATATGAATCTTCTTTGAATCTTGCCATTATGTGAAAATGTACATGTGGTACATAGTTTCCAAATGAAGCTATATTTATTTTCTCTGGTTTAAAATATTCCAACATCTCTTTTTCAATAATATCAAGAGCCTCTAATATTTCTAGTTTTGTTTCTTGATTACATTGTGAAAACTCTTTGATATTTTCATTTGTAAATATTTTCAACCAAGGTATTTCACTTTTTTCTATTTGTACATTGATTAAATTGCTTTTATAAATCATAATTACCTCTAAATATAAAAATTATATGTATATTACCAAAGATAAGTTAATATAGTGCTATGTTAAACAATCTTTAAGCTAAAATTAAATATAATCCAAATCCATTTTTCCAACCATTGAGGAATTTTTTATAAAATGTTTTGTGTTTTATAAAGAGTTGGTAAGGACAAAAAAAGCAAACATAACTCAAGCAGAAGTCTGAGTTGTCTTTGTATGCTAAAGCCCCAAGGTTTTATGGCATTGCCTTATAACAATTGTTGCGGACTTGCAAAAAAGCAAAGCTGTTTGCTTTTTTAAGCGGTTCTTGCCTGTTGGAAGTGGGAATAAACACAAAAGAGGACAGACTGATGAAAGTAAGAGCTTCAGTAAAGAAAATGTGTGATAAATGTAAAGTTATCAAAAGAAGAGGTATCGTAAGAGTAATCTGCGAAAACAAAAAACATAAACAGAGACAAGGATAATCATGGCAAGAATTGCAGGTGTTGATTTACCAAACAAAAAAAGAATGGAATACGCTTTAACGTATATCTACGGAATTGGTTTACATAACTCTAGATTAATCTTAGATGCTGTTGGAATTGATTACAACAAAAGAGCACACGAATTAACAGAAGATGAAGCAGCGGCTATTAGACAAGAGATTCAAAAAAACTATATGGTTGAGGGAGATCTTAGAAAAAAAGTTGCTATGGATATTAAAGCTTTAATGGACTTAGGTTCATACAGAGGTTTAAGACACAGAAAAGGTTTACCTTGTAGAGGGCAAAAGACTAAAACTAATGCTAGAACAAGAAAAGGTAAAAAGAAAACTGTTGGTGCAGCAGCTAAGTAAGGGATAACGAATGGCAAAAAGAAAAGTAACTAGAAAAAAAATAGTAAAAAAGAATATTGCTGACGGTATCGTACATATTGCAGCATCATTTAACAACACAATGGTAACTGTTACAGACAATGCAGGTAATGCTATCGCATGGTCAAGTGCAGGAAACTTAGGATTTAAAGGTTCTAAAAAATCTACTCCATTTGCAGCGCAACAAGCAGTTGAAGATGCAATGACTAAAGCAATGGAACATGGTATTAAAAATGTTGGTATTAAAATCCAAGGACCAGGTTCAGGTAGAGATACAGCAGTTAAATCTGTTGGAGCAATAGAAGGTATTACAGTAAGATGGTTTAAAGATGTTACACCATTACCACACAACGGTTGTAGACCTCCTAAAAGAAGAAGAGTGTAAGGAGTAGTAAATGGCAAGATATAGAGGACCTAGAGAAAAGATTGAAAGAAGATTGGACGCAGACCTTGGATTAAAAGGTGAGAGAAGACTTAACGGAAAATCTGCATTAGAAAAAAGACCATTTGCTCCAGGACAACATGGACAAAGAAGAGCAAAAATCTCTGAGTATGGTTTACAACTAAGAGAAAAACAAAAAGCTAAATTCATGTATGGTGTTTCTGAAAAACAATTTAGAATGTACTTCAAAGAAGCAGCAAGAAGAGATGGTAACACAGGGGCAAACCTTATTACTTTAATCGAGCAAAGATTAGATAACGTTGTATATAGAATGGGATTTGCTACAACTAGAGCAAACGCTAGACAATTTACAACTCACGGACACGTTTTAGTAGATGGTAAGAAAGTAAATATTCCTTCATTTATTGTTAAACCTGGACAAAAAATTGAAATTAAAGAAAAATCTAAATCTAACCCACAAGTTGTTAGATCATTAGAATTAACAAATCAAACTGGTATTGTTGATTGGGTTGATGTTGATAAAGATAAAGTATTTGGTATCTTTACAAGAATCCCAACAAGAGAAGAAGTTGTTATTCCAGTGGAAGAAAGATTAATTGTAGAGTTATATTCTAAATAATAAATAAGGTAAGCTATGAAAAAATTTGCAGACACACCGTTTTTACCAACTGAGGTTGAGATAGAAGCTATCAGTGATAATGAGGCTAAAATATCAGCATATCCATTTGAAAGTGGTTTTGCAATAACTTTGGCACACCCTCTTAGAAGACTTCTTTTAAGTTCATCGGTTGGATACGCTCCAATCGCTGTAAAAATCGAAGGTGCTTCTCATGAGTTTGACTCATTAAGAGGAATGCTTGAAGATATAGCTATTTTTATAATTAATCTTAAAAATATTAAATTTAAAATCAATGGTGATGAAGAGCAAGTAGTTGTTGAGTACTCTTTTGATGGACCAAAAGAGATCAAAGGTGAAGACTTAGTAAACTCTGATGTTGAAGTGGTTTCTCCAGATGTACACTTAGCAACTATCAACTCTGACTGTAACTTAACATTCTCTGTAATTATCCAAAGAGGTATAGGATATATGCCATCTGAAGATATTAGAGATATTGTTAGTTCAGATTATATTCCATTAGATGCTTTCTTTACACCAGTAAAAAAAGTAGTATATGATATTGAAAAAATGTTAGTTGAAGATAATCCAAACTACGAAAAAGCTGTATTTACAGTACAAACAAATGGACAAATTACTCCAATTACTGCTTTTAAAGAAGCGGTATCTGTTATGTACTCTCAAATGTCAGTATTTAATAAAGTATTTGATTTATCAGAAGTTACAGTTAATGATGCTGGTGAAGAGCCAGTTGAGTTAAAAGATTTAGTTGTAAAAATTGATGACTTAAATCTAAGTGCTAGAAGTTTCAACTCTTTAGATAGAGCTGGATTAAAATTCTTAGGTGAATTAGTACTTATGAGTGAAGTTGAAGTTAAAAATATTAAAAATTTAGGAAAAAAATCATTTGATGAAATCGCTGAGAAATTAGATTCTTTAGGTTTCCCAATTGAAAATACACTTCCTGAAAACGTTGCATCTGCTTTAAGAAGAAAGCTAGAGCAACTTAAAGCATAAATAAGGGTTTGATATGAGACATAAGCACGGATATAGAAAATTAAATAGAACTTCTGCTCATAGAAAAGCGTTACTAAAAAATTTAGCTATCGCTTTAATTGAAAGAGAGAAGATTGAAACTACTGTTCCAAAAGCAAAAGAATTACAAAGATACATTGAAAGATTAGTAACTACATCTAGAAATGCAGATTTTAATACTCACAGAGCAGTATTTGCTTTATTACAAGATAAAGAAGCAACAAAAAAATTAATCGGAGAGATTGCACCAAAGTATACTGAAAGAAATGGTGGATACACTTCAATTATTAAAACAAGAATTAGAAGAGGGGATGCAACTCCAATGGCATTCATCTCTTTTGTTTAATAGATAATATTAGACAATCTTTATAAAAGGGAGTGATTATTCACTCCCTTTTTTTCTGCAAAAATTAAATTTTATTTATCAAAAACACTTTACCCCTTTTTAATCATTTTTTTTATATAATATCGCGCAATACTATACCCCTTAGGAGAGAGATTTGATAACTCTGAAAGAAGCACTAAGTCTAAATAGTGATGAGATTAAAAAGATAAGAGAAGATTTAAAAGCGAAGATAAAAGAGAGTAATATTGGTGCTTATGTAGAACAACTTACAAACAGTGATATTTCAATTTCTGGTGAAGGTATTCCAATTGCAATCAAAGACAATATAAATGTTAAAAACTGGGAAGTTACTTGCTCAAGTAACATTTTAAAAGGTTATATATCACCATATAATGCAACTGTAATCAACAATCTAGAAAAAGCAGGATTAAGTGCATATGGAAGAACAAATATGGATGAATTTGCTATGGGAAGTTCAACTGAATCTTCATGTTATGGTAAAACACTAAATCCAGTAAACAATACTAAAGTTCCAGGTGGAAGTAGTGGTGGAAGTGCTGCTGCTGTTGCTGGTGGTTTAGCAATTGCTGCACTTGGTACTGATACAGGTGGAAGTATTAGACAACCAGCTGCTTATTGTGGATGTGTAGGTATGAAACCAACTTATGGAAGAGTTTCAAGGTATGGTATTACTGCATATTCTTCATCATTGGATCAAGTAGGTCCAATAACACAAAATGTTGAAGATGCAGCGATTTTATACGATATTATTTCTGGACATGACAGTATGGATTCAACTTCTGCAAATGTTGAATATACACCTGTTGCACCAAACTTAAACAGTGATAAAAAACTTAAAATAGCTATAATAGATAACTTTGTAGAACAAGCTAGCGATGAGATTAAACAAGGTTTTGCAAAAGCAGTTAAAGCTTTTGAAGATGCAGGACATGAAATAGTTCATAAAACTATGCTTGATACAGATAAAATTCTTTCATCTTATTATATAGTAGCAACAGCAGAAGCTAGTGCAAACTTATCGAGATTTGATGGTGTAAGATATGGAAATAGAAAAGGTGAGGGTGGACTTAAAGATATGTACATTCAAACTAAATCACAAGGATTTGGGGATGAAGTACAAAAAAGAATCATGCTTGGTTCTTTTGTTTTAAGTTCTGGATATTATGATGCTTATTATATTAAAGCACAAAAAGTAAGACATTTAATAAAAGATGAATATGAAGCTATTTTTAGTGATGCTGATTTGATTCTTTCACCAGTTGCACCAACAACTGCACCTGAGTTTGGAAGTTTTAAAACATCATTAGAGATGTATTTAAGTGATATTTACACAATATCTGTAAATCTAGCTGGACTTCCAGCAATTTCATTACCTGTTGATAGAAGTGATGAAGGTATGCCAATAGGTTTACAACTAATAGGAAAAGCTTACGATGAACAAACATTGTTTGATGGTGCTTTAGCATTAGAAAAAGCTGTTGATTATAAATAATATAAAATTTACAAAAGGCATAGAATTATGAAAATTAGAAAAAGAGCTCTAACATTTGAAGATGTATTATTGGTTCCTGCAAAATCAGAGGTTTTACCAAAAGAGGTTGCATTAGAAACAAAACTTACTAGAAATATTACACTTAATATTCCATTTGTAAGTGCTGCTATGGATACAGTTACAGAATATAGAGCAGCTATTGCAATGGCAAGACTTGGTGGTATTGGAATCATCCATAAAAATATGGATATTGAATCACAAGCTTTACAATGTAAAAAGGTAAAAAAGAGTGAATCAGGGATGATTATAGATCCTGTTACAATCAAGAAAAACCAAACACTACAAGATGCAGAAGATATTATGGCATCATATAAAATCTCTGGTGTACCTGTAGTTGATGATAATAATGTTTTATTAGGTATTCTTACAAATAGAGATATGAGGTTTACAAAAGATTATACAAAGTTAGTAGAAGAAAAGATGACAAATATGCCTCTTATCACTGGTAAAGAGGGAACTACATTAGATGAAGCAGCAGATATTATGCATGCTAATAAAATAGAAAAACTACCAATTGTTGATGCAAACAATAAACTTATAGGTCTTATTACAATCAAAGACATCAACAAAAAAAGAGAATACCCAAATGCAAATAAAGATGAGTTTGGAAGACTAAGAGTAGGAGCTGCAATAGGTGTAGGTCAATTAGATAGAGCAAAAGCACTAGTTGAAGTTGGTGTTGATGTTTTAGTTCTTGATTCAGCTCATGGACACTCAAAAGGTATCTTAGATACAGTAAAAGCTATCAAAGCAGAACTAGATGTAGAGGTAATAGCAGGAAATGTAGCAACAGCAGAAGCAACAGCAGATTTAATAGCAGCTGGTGCAGACGCAGTAAAAGTTGGTATTGGACCTGGATCAATTTGTACAACAAGAATCGTTGCAGGTGTTGGTGTACCACAAATCTCTGCAATAGATGAGTGTGCAGCAGAAGGTGCAAAAACAGGAACTCCAATCATCGCAGATGGTGGTATCAAATATTCAGGTGACGTTGCAAAAGCACTAGCAGTAGGTGCAAGCGCAGTTATGATGGGAAGTGCCTTAGCTGGTACAGAAGAATCTCCAGGTGAAGTTATCCTATCTCATGGTAGAAAATTTAAAACATACAGAGGTATGGGTTCAATTGGAGCTATGACAAAAGGAAGTACAGATAGATATTTCCAAGAAGGAACAGCAGCTGATAAACTAGTACCAGAAGGTATCGAAGGTATGGTTCCATATAGAGGAGCAATCTCAGATATCATCCACCAATTTGTTGGAGGATTAAGAAGCTCAATGGGTTATTTAGGAAGTAAAGATATTCCAACATTCCAAGAAAGAGCAGAGTTTGTAGAGATTACAAGTGCAGGGCTTAAAGAGAGCCATGTGCATGATGTGACGATTACTAACGAAGCGCCTAACTACCACATCTAAAAAAAGAGGTTTATAACAGCCTCTTTTTCCAAATTTCTGCGTTATCGCAGAAATTTTTTTACTCACTTACTACAGTAAGCTCCCACAAAAAATTTTGCTCTTGCCTTGAACTTTACAAAAATAGTCAATTCTAAACCTCTTTTTGATATTATTTTAATATATTCTTTAATAGGTGAAAAATGAATAAAACAGTTCCTGAATTTTATGAATATGAAAAATATTGTGAATTACATAATGACTTGTATATACAAAAAAGATTACCTTGTCCTTATCCAAATTGTGTAAATGGAGTTGACTCAGATAGATTTAATCTTATTTATAATTATAAATTAATTAAAAATGAACTGGTAATAAAAAAACATAGTTATATACGCAAACATTTTAAAGGCATAAATGGAAATGACAAATATATTTGGCTAAATGAAAAGGATTTTTATCCTTCTCTTCATGATATAATATTCAATGAAGTATTTATTATTAATAAAGTTAATACAAATAAAACAATATACCATTATACAAATTTAAAAAATCTATTTTCTATATTAGAATCAAATGAATTATGGCTTACTCAATATGATAGCTTAGAAGATAAAGAAGAAATTTTACATGGATTTAAATTGTATGATAGTTTTAATAACAATAATGTTTGTTTGTTAGATAATCTTTCGTCAAAAGATTTAACTTTTTTTATATCATGTTTTTCATATGATTCTAATAACAAATATTTATTTAAAAATTATGCAGATAATTTTAAAGGAATTGCGATTGAATTTTATATAAAACCTGAGTTTTGGTTTAGTGATGCTCAATTTATGAATTTAATGCCAGTAATTTATGATGATAATACTAAGAAAAAAATTATTAATTATTGTAATTATCTTTTTGATTTATCTAAAAAGTGGATATGCCAAAGTGATAATAATAGAATAAATATGTTAACAGAATCATACAAGAATATTATGGAAGAATTAGTGTCTTTTTTTAAAAAAACTTCTTATAAAGAAGAAAAAGAAGTAAGATGGCTATATAAAAAAGATCAAAAGTTTATTAAAGAATATTGGGGTAAAGTTTTAAAGGTTAGAGAAAGAAAATCTATAGATAAAAAATATTATACTTCAACTGATGTTGCAAGAAATCTTTGTCCTTTTGAAGATAAAATTGATTTAAAATTACCTATAAAAAGTATTACTTTAGGTAAGAATATTCCTGATAAGTCTGAAACTATTAATAAAATAAGAAGTATATGTGATGAATATTCTATTAATTTAATTGAGATTAATGTACAAGATGAAAATAACACCTAAGAGGATGAATCTCCACTTTTATAATAATTATTGAGTATCACACTAACTAAAATAAAATGGTACTAAAAAAATGCAAAGGTCATTATCCCACTCTCCCACATTTGAGAAGCCGAGTGTTTATTTATTGTTTCGGAGAAGTTTTGTAACTGTTTGAACAGAACAAATATGCTGGGAGCATATTTTTATGTGAGTTTTACAAAACAGAAATAATAAATAATAAGCGAGGGGAGTTTCACCTTCGAAACCTTGTGGGTGGTTTTTTTGCTACTTTTTTTTCACAAAAAAAAGTCGATAAAAGTAAAGACATACAGTAATATTTATTTAAAATCTAATCATAATACTATTTAATGTATAATGTTATTAATTATATTTGAAGGATAAATATGAGTAAAACTGAGAGAATGTATAGTTTAGTTAACTGGATAACTATTATCGGATTATCTCCAATTATATATTTATTTTTTGGAACATTGATTTTTATGTTTACAGGAATACTTTTAGATTATTTAACAGATAAATTTTTTAGTAGTCTTTTCGAAGACTATCATATTATATTTAATCTAATAGCATTTGTAGGTTATTTTATTTTTCTAAATTTTTTAGTACAAAATCAGAGAAAAAAGTCTTATAAAATTACGAATGAACTAACTAAAAAGTTTATAATAGGAGTAATAATGATTTCTATTGGTCATATAGGATTAGCTTTATTTTATACCGTGATAATATATGGAGTAGTTCAAGGTCCTGGTTCATTTTCTGGATTTATGTTATTACCAATGATAGTATGGATGCTTCTTTTTTATTCAATAGGTTACAGTTTTGTAGAAAGAAAAAGAATTATCAAAAAAGTTGGTGAAAAGAATGAATTTGTAGAAGAAATATAGTATTAAAATAACACCCCAAAGGTTGAATCTCCACTTTTATAATAATTGTTGAGTATCACACCAATCCAAATAAAATGGTACTAAATAATACAAAGGTCATTATCCCCTATTCCCGCATTTGAGAAGCCGAGTGTTTATTTATTGTTTCGGAGAAGTTTTGTAACTATCTGAGCATAACAAATATGCTGGGAGCATACTTTTATTTGAGTTTTCTCAAAGAGAGTGCAAATACAAGACAAAACAGAAATAATAAATAAAAAGCGAGGGGAGTTTCACCTTCGAAACCCGCGCGTTGCTTTTTATTTTACTTTTTTCAATATGTAATCCTGCTTGCAGGCAAAAAAGTGAATATTTAGAATTTATCTCTCATTATATCTAGTGATTTTTTGCCCATTTTTAACTCCTAATATACTTAGCATTGTGTTAAACTATTACAATTCTTAACCAATAGCATAACATTTTGATAAGCTATTAGGGGTATACGTTAATAATCTAACATTAAAAATTATATCAAATATATAAGTTAGGATTAAAATATTATATATTGTAATATATTAGTTAAATGCATACTTATAGGCTTTATTATAATTTAATATCTTATCATATAAAGTGTAGTGTTATTAGGTAATTTTATACATTATTTATATATAATGTATTATTAATAAATAGTTATGATTCAAAGGAAAATCTGTGAAACACTATGTAACTGGTTTTTTATTTACAAAAGATTTTAAACATGTTGTTTTAATAAAAAAGCTAAATCCAAAATGGCAACGAGGATTGTTTAATGGCGTGGGTGGAAAAATAGAAGAAAATGAAAAGTCTTGCGATGCTATGTCTAGGGAATTTGAAGAGGAAACGGGAGTTGTCATAAACGCTGAAGAATGGGTTCACTTTTCACATATTCATCGTCCTGGATTTTATCATTTGGATTTATATTATGCTTATTCTGATCTTGCTTTTGATGTCAGGACTATTGAAAAAGAAGAAGTTCATATAGTAAAAGTTAATAACTTACCAAAAAATATTATTCCGAACTTACAATGGCTGATTCCTTTAGCTTTAGATAAAGAAATGGATTTTTCAACTCCTATTTCAATGCAGGAAATTGCTAAAGAAAGAATTAAATTATAATAAGTCAAAGGAGCCAATAAATTATTCTGCGGGCAATTTATTAGTTCATTTCAAACGTTAGATTACAAAGGAAAAAAATGAAGTCTATAATTTTTTTACTATTTTTAAATATATTTTTATTAGCAGGTAATGATCCTTTAAAAGAACAATTACATAATATGCTTCTTGATA
>QKDL01000092.1 GCA_003252105.1 Arcobacter sp. | reverse complement strand
TATCTATTAATTTTATTTTACATTCCTTCTCTATCTCATATTCATAAAATTCCCCCTCATTTGAACTAACTTTTGAATATACTCTCCCTTCTCTTCCAAATGATATTTGCCCTAATCCAGATGTTTTGTTACAAGATATATCTACATCTACGATATCAAACTCTTTTGTTAATAATATATATTTGGAATAATTTGATCTTTCATTACATTGATTAGTTGTATATATTTTTCTTTTTGTAAGTGGATCATCTAATGCTTCGTCAACATTAGGATGACCTTTTTTATTTTTATCAGTATATATTATATAATATATTCCTCCAATGTTTTTATCACATCTAAAAAACTTTAATGTCCATCTCATTTTATGCCATAATTGATCTTCATGATCATATTTATCATCAATTAATGCCATATATCTAGTTTCTTTTAAATACAAAGCTAATCTCTTTGTAGCTAAGTCTAGTTTGTTTATTGGTTGATTTAAATTTATATATGCAGTAATAATTAAAAGTAATAGTATTATAAATAAGATTTCTAAAAGGCTAAATCCTTTTTTATTCATATCTCATTTTCTTTATATATAAAGAATATATATCTTTTCCACTATACGTTACTCTTATTTTTTTATAATAGTTCTTCATTGGAGTTGTAGATATATAATAATCATCACCTTTTTCAATTCCATAAAACTTTAATCTAAGTAATAGTTTTTTATCATCAGAAGATACATTGTTTATTGAATATTTTTTCAAAAATACTGAAATATCTTTTACAAAATCATATTGATATGCAAAATGCTTTTGGGGATTGTCAATTAAAAGATATACAGGTTTACTATATATAGTTAAGAATACATTTAAAAATAATACTGTCATTGTAATTATTGCTAATTTATTATGTTTATCTCTAAATAATGGAAGTCTAACTCTCAGCGTATGTAAGTAAAGCCTGACCATATAAGGTAAAAATATCACTACAAATGGAGCAAAATCTTCTATATATACTCTTTGCCTCATTGAAAATATTAGCGAAAACAATAATGAAGTGGTGCTAATATACCAAATTAAAGTTCTTTCACCTTTTACACCAATTCTATAAATACTATATAAAAAATAAATGAATAACAATGGAGAAAAAATTGAAGCATATATCCCAAAAGTATCAACAAAAAATCCTTTTGGTTTTCCACCTGTATCAAAACCATATATACTCATCGATAATCCAAACAATATTAATGATATCACTAATAACTTATTTTCTCTATTTGCTAAACTAAAAAAGAATAAAGCTAGAAAAAATATTGCAAAAGAATTATCTATAAATAAGAATAAACATAAAAGTAAATAAGAATGTTTTCCTGTTTTCTTAAAATAATATACATATAATATTGTAAAAAACGTAACAACAATAGCACTATTAACTAATAATGCTGCACTTAGTAGCCCAGGTAAAATCATAAATACTAAAATAGATATAAATCTATCTTTTTCATACTTGAAAAAGTTCTGAATAGATAAATGCATCAATAAAACAGATAAAGAATAAAAAAATATAAATGGTAATCTTAATGCAATATCATTTTGCCCAAATATATAAATTGAAGTGTTTGTTATTAAAGATAATAAAGAGTTATTCACAAATACATTTAAAGCCTCTTTATAAGAGATGCTTAATGTATTTGCTGTTATTAAAAGTACTAATAAAACAATAAATAAAATAAAATAAAAAAAATATTTATATCTATTTTTTATTAAACTCATAACTTTAAGAAATTATTTATCATAGTAAAGCCATGTTCACTCATAATTGATTCAGGATGAAACTGAACACCATAAATTTTTTTATCTTTTATTTGTAAAGACATTATTTCATCATCATCACAACTATATGATGTAGGAATAATACAATCAGGAATTGTATCTTTTTTTACAATCAATGAATGGTATCTAGTTTGTGTAAACTCTTTTGGCATTCCATTAAATATTACACTATCATATACAACTCTGATTTTAGATGTTTTTCCATGCATCATATTTTCTGCACGAACTACTTCTGCTCCAAAAACTTGAGCAATACTTTGATGCCCCAAACAAATTCCAAATATTGGTTTTTTATCTGCAAAATATTTAATCACTTCTAAACATATACCTGCATCATCAGGTGTTGCTGGGCCTGGAGAGATTATAATTTTTTCAGGATTTAATTCTTCAATCTCTTTTACTGTTAATTCATCATTTCTTATAACTTTTAAATCAGCCCCTAGTTCTAAACAATATTGAACAATATTATAAGTAAAAGAATCATAATTATCAATCATTAAAATCATTCTAATAATTTCCTCATATAAATAAACTATTTAATTTCAGTGATTATATCATTTAGATTATGGATTGTACTTTAAACAAGACTATAAGATAAACTTACTATATAATATTTTTAATTATATAAAATTAATTTTCATATGAAATAATTTATAAATATTAAGATATAATTTTATTATGATTAATTTTAAATATATATTTTTATTTTTTCTTATTGTTTTAAATCTTAATGCAAAAGATTTAGAGAAGGTATCAATACAACTTGATTGGTTACATCAATTTCAATTTGCAGGATATTATATTGCGAAAGAAAAAGGCTTTTATAAAGAAGAAGGGCTTGATGTAGATATAAAAGAGTTTAATTTTAATGTAAATCTAGTAAATGACGTTTTAACTAAGAAAAGTGATTATGCAGTAGGTAAATCCTCTTTAATTATAGATAGATTACAAAATAGAAAAATAATTTTACTTGCAGCAATATATCAAGACTCACCAATGGTACTATTATCTTTAAAAAACTCAAATATTCAAACACCTAAAAATTTAAAAGATAAAAAAGTGATGTTAACATCAGATGCAATCTCAGCAGCAGCAATAAACTCCATGATAATTTCACAAGGAATAAAATTAAGTCAAATTAAATTTATTCCCCACTCTTTTAAATTGGAAGATTTAATAAATGGTACTACAGATGCCATGGGTTGTTACCTTTCAAATGAACCTTATATATTAAAACAAAAAGGAATAGATTTCAATATACTTAATCCAAGTGATTTTGGTTTTGATTTTTATGGAGGTATTTTCTTTACATCAGAAGAAGAGTTAATTAAATATCCTTTAAGAGTTAAAAAAATGTATAAAGCAACATTAAAAGGATGGCAATATGCCTTTAAAAATATTAATGAAACTTCAAAACTAATTTATAATAAATATAATACACAAAATAAATCTTTGGAATCATTGATATATGAAGGTAAAATTTTAAAAAAACTATCAAAGATAGACCAAGGTCTTCTTGGAAATTTGAATTTAAATAAACTTGAAGAGATAAAAAGACTCTTTTTACTTTTAGGAGTTTCAAAAAATTATCAAGACTTAAATATTAATGACATCATCTATAATCCATTAAAAATAAATTTCACAACCAAAGAAAAGAAATATCTAGAAAGTACAAATATAAAACTATACACTAATACAGATTTTCCTCCATTTACAATGAAAGATACTCATGGCATAAAAGGTATAGAAATAGATTATTGGAAATTAATAAATGAAAAATTAAAAAAAGAACCTCAATTTGAGATTATAAATGAAAATCAAATTTTAACACAAAAAGTAAAAGAAAATAAGAACCATGTTAAGTTTGCTTTTGCAAATTATGATTTAGATAAAAAACTTCAAACAACAGATAGTATTACAAAAATAAATATTGCAATTGCTACATTAAATAATAAACCATTTATATCAAGTCCTCAAGAATTAGAAGGGAAAAGTGTAGGAATAAGTAAATTTGCTGACTATTATCAAAATTTAAAAAATAAATATCCTAATATAAATTTTGTAGAAGTTACAAATATAAAAGAAAATTTAGAATATTTATTAAAAGGTAAAATATATGCTTCTATAGACAAATTACCTGCACTTTCATTTCATATAACTCAAAATTCACTAACTAACATTAAAATATCAGGTACTATAGGTGAACCTTCAAATATTAAACTTTTAGTTAATAGTGATAATACAATATTATTAAATATATTAAATAAAGTAATTACCTCTATTTCACAAGATGATATATCAATGATAAATAATAAATATTATTCTGTAATATACCAAACTTCAATTGATTACTCATGGATATATAAAGTTGTTATTCCATTAATTGTTATTATTTTAATCATTATAATTACAAATAGAAGATTAAAAGTTGAAATTAAAAAAAGAAAAATAATAGAACAAGAGTTACACAAAATAGTGAATACAGATGTATTAACTGATATTTACAATAGAAGGAAAATAGAATTATTAATTAATTCAGAAATTGAACGAGCAAATAAATACTCTAAAGACTTGTCAATAATATTTTTTGATATCGATGATTTTAAAAAAATAAATGATAAGTTTGGACATAAAATTGGAGATAAAATATTAATTAATCTATCAAAAGTAGTATCAACATCAATTAGAAAGAATGACCATTTCGGTAGATGGGGTGGGGAAGAGTTTATTGTCATATTGCCAAATACTGATATTAAAAGAGCAAAAGAGATTGCAGAAAAAATAAAAAACACTATTTATACCTACGATTTTGAAATTGATAAAAATATTAGTTGTAGTTTTGGAGTTACTCAATTTCAATCAAATGATGATGAAGATTCCATAATCACAAGAGTAGATAATGCCATGTATGAAGTTAAAGAAGATGGAAAGAATAGTGTAAAAGTGGTCTAACCACTTTTACTTATAACTGATATTTTTTTATAAACTCATCAGAGATATCTAAAATACCCCTTTGTCTTAAAGACTCAATAACCTCTTTTGAACAATCAACATCATCAGGCCATCTTCTTTTAAAATTGTCATATGAGTTTTTATTTGTACCATCCAAACAAATTGTATTTGAATCAATAAATACATCTCTATTTGAATCAATATTATTTACAACTCTCCAAATCAACATATAAGGATTATTTACATCATTTTGATTTGCAGCATCTACTATTACTAATATTTTAATATTTTCATAAACTGGCTTTAATTCCTCAAAAAAATATTTTTGATTTCTATTTTTCTCAACTGTTACAACTGTAACTGGATTTTTTGTATCTGTACAATATTGTTTTAAATCTTTTATTTCATTTGTTATATTTTTTATTTTAGTTAACAAATCATCATCACTTAAAATAGTGATTCCCAAATCTTTAACCTCTTCACCTGTACAGTCAAGTCCCAATTTTCCACCAACCGCAAATTTAGGAGAAGAATGGTCAAGAGCATCAACTACACCTTTAGAGATTAAAATATCTTCAATATCTATTCTATTTAAAATATATTTTGTAATAGCCTCATGGTCTGTAAGTTTGGGTGCATCTTCATTTACAAAAATTGCATGTTTTACAAAACTCATCTGCCCTACTCCCCAAAATGCATGCATCATTTGGCTAGCATGACCAGGATAAAGTGTTTTGATTTTTGCTAAAATTAGATTGTGAAACACACCATTTTCTGGCATATAATAATCTATTAAATCTGGAGCTGTAGTTTTAAGTAATGGCAAAAATATTCTCTCAGTTGCATGTCCCATATACTTATCTTCTAATGGTGGTTTACCAACTACAGTTGCAAGATATGTTGGATTTTTCTTACTTGTTATAGCTGTAACTTCTAAAAATGGATATTCCTCTTCAAGTGTATAATATCCAGTATGATCCCCAAATGGTCCTTCAATTTTCATTTTACTTGGATCTACAAAACCTTCAATTACAAAGTCATTATCTTTTGGTACATATATATCATTTGTAATAGATTTAACAAGTTGAGCATTTTTATTTTTTACAAAACCATATAACATTAGTTCAAAAATACCTATTGGAAGTGGTGCTTGGCCACACCAAATATACATTGGGTCTCCACCAATTCCAATAGATACTGGCATTTTTTTACCAGCTTTTTTATATTCATGGAAGAAATGGTTTGAATCTTTATGTATTTGCCAATGCATACCCAAAGTATAGTCATCATAAACTTGAAGTCTATACATTCCTAAGTTTTTTAACTCACCATTTAAAGAGGTTGTATAAACCTGTCCCATAGTGATAAATGGCCCACCATCTTGCTCCCAAGTTGTAAGAATCGGTAAATCAGATAGTTTTGCATCAGCACCTAGTTTTATAACTTGCTGACACTCACCTTTACCACTTGATTTTTTAGGAATTGTATTTTTTAATGCAAACAGTTTTCCAAAAGTAGAAAGTTTTTCACTAAAAGTTGAAGGTGGCTTCATTTTTAATAAACTTTCAATCTCACTACCTATTTTATCTCCATCACCAATAAAAAGTTTTACAGCTTTTTCATTGCAAAATACATTCATCAACACAGGTATATCAAATTTTTTATTGTTTTTTTTATCAACTACATTTGTAAATAAAATTGCTTTTGAGTCCTCTTTTTTTACTTCCACATAGGCAATATGTGGTATCTCTAAGTATATATCCAATTCATCATCAATAATTTTTAATAAATCATTTTTCTTTAAAAGTTCTATAGCTTCTTTCATAATTTCCTCGTTAAAACTAATAATTAGAATAAATCTTATATCATTTTATCATTGAAAAATAGTTTATAATAGAGGTTTTATATATGTTTGATGAAATAATCAATAGAAAAGATACAGATTGTGTAAAATATGATGCATTAAATAATTACTTTGGGTATGATGATTTACAGCCACTTTGGGTTGCAGACATGGATTTTAAAACTCCAGATGTAGTTAATGATGCAATAATAAAAAGAGCACAACACGGAATATATGGATATGCAAAAGCCTCTACTAAAACTTTTAATTTAGTAAAACAGTGGATGAAAAAAAGACATAATTGGGAAATAGAGACTTCTTGGATAACTTTTATAAATGGTGTAGTACCAGCATATAGTGCAGCATTAGAAGCTTTTTCTAATGAAGGTGATGAAATAATTGTACAAACTCCAGTTTACTTTCCTTTATTTAACAGTGTTAAAGCAAATAAAAGAAAACTAATAACCAATCCACTAAAAGAAAAAGATGGTTATTATACTATGGATTTAGAGGATTTAAAATCTAAAATAACTCCAAAAACAAAAATTATGGTTTTATGTTCTCCCCACAATCCAGTAGGAAGAGTTTGGGATAAGGAGGAGTTGGAAGCATTAGCTAATATTTGTCTTGAAAACAATATTATGATAATAAGTGATGAGATACATGCTGATTTAGTTTTCAAAAAATTTACATCTATAGCATCAATTTCAGAAAAAATTTCTAATATAACTTTAACTTTAAACTCTGCTGGAAAAACTTTTAATGTAGCAGGACTTAATTGTGCATATGCAATTAGTCAAAATCAAGAGATTTTAAAAACTTTTGAAAAAGAGGTAAAAAAAAGGGAAATTCATTCTATAAATGTTTTTGGATACATTGCACTTGAAGCAGCCTATGAATGGGGTGAAACTTGGCTTGAAGAACTATTAGTTTATCTTAAAAATAATATAACTTTTACTAAAGATTATCTCAAAAAAAGTAACTCTAAAATAACTTTTAGAGAACCAGAAGCAACTTATTTACTTTGGCTAAACTTTAAAAATTATTCTATTTCTCATGACAAAGTTAAACAAAAGCTACTAGAAGAATCAAAAGTTGCACTTAATGATGGAAAAGCTTTTGGAGCCGATGGAAAGGGCTTTTTTAGACTAAATTGTGCCTTACCACAAGAGAATTTAAGCAAGGCATTGAGTAGAATAGTTACATTTTTTTAAAGCCATTTTTTTCAAGTATTACCATTCTTCTCACTTTTAAATTTATATGCTACTTTAAATTCACATATGACCAAATAGTAACTCAAAATATTGTACAATTTTTTCAAACAATAAAAAATATGGGATGAATTATGTCAACACATCTAATTCTTTCATCAGTAATTTTTGTTGCAATTGCTTTGATTTTAATAGGAGTTTTCTTATTGACAAAGTATCTTGGACCAAATAATACTGAAGACAAATTAAAAAATACAGTTTACGAAAGTGGTGTATCTAATCCGATAGGAAATACTAATATTAGATTTTCTGTAAAGTTCTACTTAGTAGCAATTGGTTTCTTACTATTTGATGTAGAGATTATATTTATGTTTCCTTGGGCAGTAAATATTTTAGAACTAGGTTACGCAGGTATTATTAAAATGTTTATTTTTATTGGTCTACTTTTTGCTGGACTAATATATATGTATAAGAAAAAGGCATTATCATGGGATTAGGAGCTGAAGCTAATTTAGGTGACTCAATAGTCACAACAAAACTTGATACGGCTATTAACTGGGCTAGATCATACTCTATGTGGCCAATGGCATTTGGTACTGCATGTTGTGGTATCGAATTCATGTCAGTTGCAGCTGCAAGATACGATATATCAAGATTTGGGGCAGAGGTAGTTAGGTTTTCACCTAGACAAGCAGATTTACTTATAGTTGCAGGGACTATTTCATATAAACAAGCTCCTGTACTAAAGAAAATCTGGGATCAAATGTGTGAACCAAAATGGGTTATCTCTATGGGTGCATGTGCATGTTCTGGTGGTTTTTATGACAACTATACTACTTTACAAGGGATTGATGAGATTATTCCAGTAGATGAATATATTGCTGGGTGTCCTCCAAGACCAGAAGCAGTTCTTGATGCAATTATGAGAATTCAAGAAAAATCTTATGATGAATCAATCATCAAAGAGAGAGAAAGAAAGTTTAAAGGGTATTTAGATGCTTAAGCCAGATATGTTAATAGACGCAAAAGATATTAAGTCAACTATTACAAGACTTAAAAATGACGAAGACTATACAATCTTACTTGATGTAACAGCAATTGATTACTCACAATATCCAGATGTAACTCCTTCAAGATTTGCAGTTGTTTATGTTTTAAGAACAAGCAACTTTAAAAAACAAATCACAGTTAAAGCTTATGTTGATGACAACACTTTAGAAGTAGATACAATTTCTGATTTATATTATGCAGCTGATTGGGGAGAAAGAGAAACATTTGATCAATATGGTATTAGATTTAAAGGTCACAAAAATCTAAAAAGAGTGTTAAATCACCATCAATTTGTTGGTCACCCACTAAGAAAAGATTATGAGATAACAAAAGGTCAAAGATGTACTGAAACTGAAGATTTAATGGATGAGATGATTCCATTACTTAAATCTTATGGTTATAAAGAGAGTGATTTAGAAGATTTAATGTTATTAAATGTTGGACCTTCTCACCCAGCTTCTCATGGTACAATTAGAAACTTCGTAGCTATGGAAGGTGAAACAATCAAAGCATGTGTTACTGAGATTGGTTATTTACATAGAGGATTTGAAAAATCTTGTGAAAACCATACTTATAACCAAATTATTCCTTATACTGATAGACTTAATTATTGTTCTGCAATACTAAACAATATTGGATATTCAAAAGCGATTGAAGATATGTTAGGTATTGACATAACTGCTCGTGCAAAAATGATTAGAATCATTATTGGAGAATTAAGTAGAATCACTGACCATATTGTATGTAATGCAGCAAATATGGTTGACTTAGGTGGATTAACTAACTTCTGGTATATCTTTGCTCCAAGAGATAAAGCTTATGATTTATTATCAAAACTTACAGGTGCTAGACTTACAAACTCATACACTAGAATTGGTGGTTTAGAGTTTGATTTATATGATGGGTTTGCGCAAGATTTAGAAGATGTATTAAAAGATGTTGAAAAAGCTATTGAAGATTCATTATCATTAATTGAACACAATAGAATTTTCCATGATAGAACACAAGATGTTGGTGTTATCGACTCAGAATTTGCAATTAGTGCAGGTATTACAGGTCCAAACTTAAGAGCAACTGGTGTTCCATATGATTTAAGAAAAAATACACCTTATTATGGATATGAAAATTTTGATTTTGATATTGTTGTAGGTTCACATGGAGATGTTTATGACAGAATCATGGTTAAATTTGAAGAGATGAGACAATCTATGAGAATCATTAGACAGGCTATGAAAGAGCTTCCTGATGGTCCTGTAAATGTTGATCATCCTGCAATCGTATTACCAACTAAAAAAGATGTTTATGGAAATATTGAAGGTTTAATGAACCAATTTAAATTAACTTTTGAAGGTATTAAAGTTCCTAAAGGGGAATACTATAGTGCAACAGAAGCTGGAAACGGTGAATTAGGATTTTATGTAGTAAGTGATGGAAGTGGAACACCTTATAAAGTTAAATGTAGACCACCTTGTTATTACGCATTAGGTGCTTATGCAAGAATCGTAGAGGGTGGAATGTTAGCTGATGCTGTTATTACAATGGCAAGTATGAACTTTATTGCAGGGGAGTTTGATAGATAATGGGAAAATTTGAATATACACCGGAAAACGAAGCAAAGTTCCAAAAAACAGCAAAAAAATATCCTAAAATTGATGCAATGATGCTTCCTGCACTTTGGCTAGTTCAAGAGCAAGAAGGATGGGTATCACCTGATGCTATGATTTATGTAGCTGATAGACTTGGTAAACAACCAATTGAAGTTTATGAATTTGCAACATTTTATACGATGTTCAACTTAAAACCAATTGGAACTTACCATATTGAATTATGTAAAACATTGTCATGTATGATTATGGGTGCACCTGAACTTAAAAAATTCATTAAAGATACTTTAGGGATTGAACCTGGACAAACTAGCGAAGATGGAAAATTTCATTTAAGTGAAGTTGAGTGTCAAGGTGCGTGTGGTGGAGCTCCAATGATTGCATTAAACCATACATACCATGAAAATTTGACTATTGATAAGTTAAAGAAAATTATAGAGGAGTGTAAGTAATGTCTGTACAACCTGTAAAAATTGTTAGTAAAAACTTTGACATTCCTGATTCTCACAAATTGGAAGTTGCTTTAAAAAACGGAAGATATGAATCTGTTGATAAAGCATTTTCTATGAAACCAGAAGATATTACAGAAGAAGTATGTAAATCTGGTTTAAGAGGAAAAGGTGGTGGTGGTGCTGCTTGTGGTCCTAAATGGCAACTTATGCCACCAGTTGATGATAGACCAAGATACTTAATTGTAAATGGGGATGAATCTGAACCAGGTACATTTAAAGATAGACAAATTTTTCAATATGATCCACATATTCTAATAGAGGGTATTATTGTATCTTGTTGGGCTCTTCAAGCAAATGAAGCCTTTATCTATATTAGAGGTGAATACAAATGGTTTATCGATAGATTAAATGAAGCTATTGATGAAGCATATGAAGCTGGAATTATCGGTCCTAAAGTTATGAATAAATATGACTTTAGTGTTGATATTACAGTTCATAGAGGTGGTGGAGCATATATTTGTGGTGAAAAATCTGCACTTATCGAATCAATTGAAGGTAAAAGAGGACACCCAAGACTTAAACCACATGGTAAAGAGTGTGAGTGGTTTTATGATATGCCTGCAACTGTTAATAATGTTGAAACAATTTCATCTGTTCCAAATATTGTATTAAATGGATATGAATCATACACAAAATGGGGAACTGAAAAAGCTCCAGGAACTATGTTATTTGCAATGAGTGGACCAGTTAAAAACCCTGGTGTTTATGAGTTACAATATGGTGAAAAGATGATTGATGTTATCAACGATATTGGTGGAGGGATGAAAGATGGTTTAAAACTTAAAGCTGTTATCCCTGGTGGTGCTTCTTGCCCTATTTTAACGGCAGAGGAAGTTGAAAAGGCTTACTTAGATTATGAATCTATGTGGGATATTGGTTCAACTTTAGGTACTGGAGGGATGATGATTATCCCTGAAGGTGTATCTATGGTTGATGTTGCAAAAAATCTAATTGAGTTCTATCATCATGAATCTTGTGGGCAGTGTACGCCATGTAGAGAAGGTACAGGATGGATTGATAAAATCATCAAAAAAATCCTTGATGGTGAAGGTTCTACTGATGATATTCAAACTATTTTAGATGTTTGTGAAACAATGAATGGTAAAACTGTATGTGTTTTTGCACCTGCGGTAAAAGATATAATCAAAAGTATCGTGCAAAAATATAGACACGAATTTGAAGCACATTTTAGTAATTAATTTAATAAGGAGAAGAAATGGGAAAAAATACATTTACATTAACAGATAACAGAGATGGTAAATCGTATGAGTATAATATTATTAGTGGTACAAGAGGACCAGATGTAGTTGATATTAGATCATTTTATAAAGATTCAGGGATGTTTACATATGACCCTGGATATACTTCTACTGCATCTTGTGATTCTAAAATCACATTTATTGATGGTGAGAACTCAGAATTAAGATATAGAGGATATCCAATTCAAGAGTTAGCTGGTAAAAAATCATATTTAGATGTATGTTATCTATTAATGAGAGGTAGACTTCCAAGTGAAGAAGAATCTAAAGGTTTTGACTTAGAGATTAGACACAGATCATTTGTACATGAAGGTTTAACAAGAATCTTTGATGCATTCCCAGACCATGCACACCCAATGGCAACATTAGGTGCTGCTACAATGGCTTTATCAACATTTTATAAAGATCACTTACATTTAGAAGATGAAGACCAATTCAAAGAGATGAGAAGAAGAATTGTTGCTAAAATGCCAACTATTGCAGCTATGGCATATAGAAACTCTATTGGTGTTCCAATGATATATCCAGATGTAAATAGATATTTCACTGAAAACTTCTTATATATGTTAAGAGCTTATCCAGGTGGAAAAATGAAATATCTTGGAAATGGTAAAAACGATGATATCAGACAAGTTGAAGTTGATGCACTTGATGCAATCTTTACACTTCATGCTGATCATGAGCAAAATGCTTCAACAACTACTGTAAGAAACGTTGGTTCAACAGAAGCTCACCCTTATGTTGCAATTGCTTCTGGTATTGCTGCTTTATGGGGTTCTGCACATGGTGGTGCAAATGAAAAAGTTATGGATCAATTAAAATTAATTGGTGATGTTAAAAATGTACCAACATATATTGCAAAAGCAAAAGATAGAAATGACCCATTTAGATTAATGGGATTTGGACATAGAGTTTATAAAAACAGAGATCCAAGAGCTGAAACATTAAAAGGTTTACAAGATAAATTAAGAGAAGAATTAAATCTTGATTCTAAGTTATTAGATGTAGCAGCAGCAGTAGAAGAAGCAGCATTAAATGATGATTACTTCAAAGAAAGAGGTTTATACCCTAATATCGACTTCTATTCAGGAGTTATTTTAACAGCTCTTAAAATTCCTGTAGAGATGTTTACGCCAATTTTTGTTATTGGTAGAACTGTTGGATGGATTAGTCAATGGTCAGAATTAAAACAAGATCCAACAGCTAGAATTGCAAGACCAAGACAATTATACACAGGTAAATAAAAATAAAGCGGTCAAAAAAAGGAGATGACACAATATGAGTGAACTTGTTAAACTATCAGTTAATGGGGAAGAATTAGAAGCGCAAAAAGGGAGTCTATTAATAGACGCTCTTTTGGATAAAGATATCCACATTCCTCATTTTTGCTACCATCAAGCTTTAGGAAAAGATGGTAACTGTAGAATGTGTATGGTTGAAATTGAAGGACAGAAAAGGCCACAAATTGCGTGTGATACTCCTATCAAAGAGGGTATGATTGTAAGAACTAAGGGTGAAAATATTGAAAAAGTAAGAAGAGATATTCTTGAATTAGAACTTATTAATCACCCTATTGACTGCCCTACATGTGATCAAGCTGGTGAATGTAAACTTCAAGACTACTATATGGAGTCAGGTTTCTACCATTCAAGAGTAAATGTTGACAATAAAGTTACTGCAAGAAAAAGAATAGAACTTGGAAGTAACGTTATGCTTGATCAAGAAAGATGTGTTCTTTGTACAAGATGTGTAAGATTCTGTTCTGATATTACAAAAACAAATGAGTTAGGTGTTATTAGTAGAGCTGACCATTCTGTAATTGGAACTTTTCCAGGTCGACCACTTGATAATCCATATGCAATGAATGTTGTAGATTTATGTCCTGTTGGAGCTTTAACTTCACAAGATTTTAGATTTAAACAAAGAGTTTGGTTTATGGAATCTTTTGATGCAATCTGTAGTGGTTGTTCAAGAGGATGCAATATAAAAGTTGATCATAGAAAAGAAAAATATAAAGATGATCAAATCTTTAGATTTAGACCAAGAGTTAACAAAGCAGTTAATGGTTGGTTTATGTGTGATGAGGGAAGATTATCTTATAAGAATGAATCAGAAAATAGACTTTTAGTTTCAAAAATTGGAAACGAAGAGACTAATTTTGATAATGCAATAACTAACACTTTTAAAATTTTAACAACTGAAAATAAAATTTTATTTGTATTAGACCCGAGTCTTTCACTTGAAGAGATGCAAAATATCCAAAATCTAGCAAGTGCTTTAAAAGCTGAGATTACAGGTTTTGCCCCACACTTAATAGATGAGAGTTTTGGAGATGATTACTTAAGAAAAAGTGACAAATCGGCAAATAGAGCAGCATATAAAGAGTTAGGTATTAGTGAAGATGAAGCAGAGTTTAACTCAAAACTAAAAGCAGCAACTGCTGTAGTTATTTTAAATAATAACTATTTTGATAAAAATTTAAGCTTATTGGATGGTAAAAAAGTTGTAGGTTGTTTCTCACATGTATGTGAAACACTTGCTAAGTCTGATATAACAATTCCAACTGCATCATTTTATGAAAAAAGTGGAACTTATATCAATTTTGAAGGTATTAAACAAAAAGTTATTTCAAAAATTAGAAAAGATAAACCAATGGAGTCAATCACTTCAATTATTGAGTATATCAAATCTATGATAGAAAAAGGTAGTCTATGAGTACGGTTTCAATAGTAGTAATTATTGTAAATATTCTTCTTGCAAAAATCTTATCAGTTGGTACAACTCCAATTATGGTTTGGTGGGAAAGAAGAGTAGCAGGTTTTATGCAAGATAGAACAGGTCCTAATAGATGTGATATAGGTGGAATTAGACTTGGTGGTTTAATTCAAGCTATCGCAGATATGTTAAAACTTGTTTTTAAAGAGGATTTTACACCTGCACATATAAAAGAAAGATTTCTTTTCACAATTGCACCTGCAATTGTATTTTTCTGTTCATTTATGACAATGGCAGTTATCCCATTTGCTGATAATTTAGTAATTGATGGTGAAAGCTTTATGATGCAAGCTATTCCAACAACACTTGGAATTATGTGGTTCTTAGCATTTGCAGGATTATCAGTGTTCGGTATCATTTTAGGTGGTTATTCATCTGAAAACAAATATGGTCTTTTAGGTGGAATTAGAGCATCTGCACAAGTTATTTCATATGAAGCGGCAATGGCTTTATCAATTATCTCTGTGTTATTAACATATGGTTCAATCAATCTTGGAGATATGGTTCAAGCTCAAGGTGGAGTTATATTTGGATTTATTCCTGCATGGGGTATTTTTATGCAACCTTTAGCAGCATTGATTTTTATTGTAACTGCATTTGCTGAATCAAACAGAACACCATTTGATATCGCAGAGGGTGAATCAGAGATTGTTGCAGGTTATCATACAGAGTATTCAGCTATGAGATTTGGTTTATTCCAAGTTGGTGAATATGCAGCTATGTCTGCATCATCTGCTATTATTGTAACTTTATTCTTAGGTGGATATCAAATCCCTTGGTTAGATACACAAACGATTCAAAGTAACATAAATTATGTTATTTTAGCAATTGTAATTCTTTTACCTTTAAAAGCATTTTTCTTTGCTAAATGGATGAACAAAAACTATAACTGGTTAGATGTAAATGATAAAAGACATAAAGAGAAAAATATTTTAATTAAAGGTTTTTGGGGAATTGCAATAGTAATCTCAGCTATCTTAATTTTATTTTTAGTTACTGGATTAGGAACAAATGGTGTAAACATTGCAACAGCTGTAATTCAAATTGCTACATTTATTGCAAAATTCTTATTTATGAATTTTGTATTTATTTGGATTAGATGGACACTATTAAGATTTAGATATGACCAACTACAAATGTTAGGTTGGAAAGTGTTAATACCATTAGCAATATTAAATATTGTAATAACTGCTATTTTTGTAGTAGCGACAGGAAGTTAATATGGGAATTAAAATTGTACCAAGACATGGAAAGTCATTAAAAGATAGATTATATATCCCAGCAATCGTTGGTGGTATGAAAACTACATTCTCACACTTTAAAAAGAATTTAGGAGATGTATCAAATCTAAGAACTCAACAATATCCAGAGGTGCAACCAACAGATATTACTGAAAGATATAGAGGGGTACATAGACTTACAAAATGGGAAGATGGTAGTGAAAAGTGTGTTGCATGTTATATGTGTGCAACTGCTTGTCCTGCTCAATGTATCTTTATAGATGCAGAAGAGAGATTTGATGGGGTAGCTGAGAAAAGACCAAAACAATTTAAAATAGATCTATTAGAGTGTGTATTTTGTGGATATTGTGTAGAAGCTTGTCCATGCGATGCTATTAGAATGGATACAGGTATTTTCAGTTTCACTGCAGATAAAAGGGAAGATTTTCTAGTAGATAAAGAGCGACTTATGTCTCATGAGCGTTCGAAGGATTTTGATGATGAGTAATATAATTTTTCTAGCACTTAGTTTTTTTGCAATTGCTGGTGGTGTTGCTATGTTAGTTTATAGAAATCCAATGTATTCAGCACTTGGATTATTGATTTCTATATTATCTGTAGCGGGTTTATTTGCATTATTAAATGCAACATTTCTTTTCATGGTTCAACTTATTGTATATGCAGGAGCAATTATGACATTGATCCTGTTTATCTTAATGTTTCTTAATATTAAAGAGGAACATTTACCAAAAGAGCCTAAAAAATTTGCTCTAATTGGTCTAGGTGCAGCTATTATGGTTCCATTTAATATTGTAATCTTAAAAGCTGTATCAAAATTAGAAGATAAAAATATGAAAATTGTTGAAGATACTTTTGGTGATATTAAACCTATCGGTGAAAAGTTATACAACGAATGGATTATTTCATTTGAGCTAATCTCTATTTTACTACTTATTGCACTAGTAGGTTCAATTGTATTAGCAAAAAGAAAAAAAATGAATAAGGAAGACGCATGATTAGTTTAACATCATATGCTTTTGTTTCTATGATTCTTTTTTCTATTGGAGTTATAGGTGTAATTGCAAGAAGAAATATATTTGTAATCTATATGTCAATTGAACTTATGTTAAATGGGATTAATCTTTTCCTTATAACATTTGCAAGATATCATTTCAATATGGACCCACAAATTATTACTATTATGGTAATCTCTATTGCTGCTGCTGAAGCTGCAATATTTTTATCTGTTATCATTTTATTATTTAGATCTAAAAGATCACTTGATACAGATATCTTTACTACATTAACACAAGGAGAGAGATCATGATGGATACTTCGCTTCTTGTTTGGATAATTCTTGCTCCACTATTAGGTGCTATTTTAAATGGAGGAGTTTATTTTTACCACGTAAAAAGAAAACCTGTTTCTGAACTTGTTTTCTCAATAATTGGTACAGGAACTCCACTTATAGCATTTTTAATTACTCTATCACTATTTTTAGATATGGTAAATAATGGAGTTACTTTTCAACAAACAGTATTTACTTGGTTAAGTTTAGATACTTTAAATATTGCAATGGGATTCTTAGGTGATAACCTAGCAATCTTTATGGCAATGTTTGTTACATTTGTTGGATGGTTAATTCATATCTATGCTATTGGTTATATGACAGGGGATGAAGGTTTTGGTAAATTTTTTGCTTACTTCAATCTTTTCTTAGCATCAATGTTGATTCTTGTATTAGCAGATAACCCAATCATTTTATTTATTGGATGGGAAGGTGTTGGAGTTTGTTCATACTTACTAATTGCATTTTACTATACTGATAAAGATAATGTTATTGCTGGTAACAAAGCATTTATTGCAAATAGAGTTGGGGATTTTGGATTTCTTTTAGGTCTTATCACTTTATTCTTTGCTTTAGGTGAGGTTAACTTAAGCTTTACATCTTTAGAAGCTAATATAAATAATGCGTCAACTGGATTATTGATGTTATCAGGTTTCTTACTATTTGTAGGAGCTATGGGTAAATCTGCACAGATTCCATTATATGTATGGCTTCCAGATGCGATGGCGGGACCAACTCCAATTTCAGCATTAATTCACGCAGCTACAATGGTTACAGCTGGGGTTTATATGGTAGCTAGATTTCACTTCTTATATAGTGGAATTGAAGAGATTGGTACATTTATCGCTTATATCGGTGCATTTTCAGCTTTACTTGCTGCTATTATTGCAACAAGACAACAAGATATTAAAAAGATTCTTGCATACTCAACTATGTCTCAATTAGGATATATGTTTATAGCTGTAGGACTTGGTTTTTATAGTTCTGGTTTATTTCATGTATTTACACATGCTTTCTTTAAAGCTATGTTATTCATGGGTGCAGGTGGTATGATTATTGCTTTACACCATGAACAAAATATTTTTAAAATGGCACAACATAGAGCTCAACTTCCAATTATTGGAATCACATTTTTAATTGGTGTTATTGCAATTTCTGGTATCCCTCCATTTTCTGGATTCTTTTCAAAAGATGCTATTTTAGCAGCAGCTTTCCAAGAGGGTCAATACCTAATTTGGGCAATTGGAATGTTTACAGCATTTTTAACAGCATTTTATATGTTTAGAATGTACTTCATCCTTTTTGTTGCACCAAATAAACATACAACACATTATGTTTATACATCAAAAACAATTACTTTCCCACTTCTAATTTTAGCAATTGGAGCAGTAGGAGCAGGTTTTCTTAACTTCCCAGCTATTTTTGGTGGAGAACATAGAGTTGATACATGGTTAGCACAAACTAACTCAACACATATTCATATGTCACATGCAACAGAGTATATATTAATGGCTCTTTCAATTATAGTTGCAGTTGCAGGTATTGTTGTAGCTTACAAAAAATATGCTAATTTTGATGTTTATAAACCAGAAGACGAAAAAGGTATCATTGCAAATAAATTCTATGTTGATGAGTTCTATGATCTAATTTTTGTACAGTTTTCTAAAAAAATCTCTTCTGTGATTGATAAAACAGTAGATATGAAAATTATTGATGGATTCATTATGACTGTTTGTAATGAGTTTATTGCATTTGGTAAAAAAGTTGCAGCTTTACAAAATGCAAATGTAAGATTCTACGCAGCATTTATGCTAGTTGGTATGAGCTGTGTATTTGTTTATTTATATATTTCTTTAGGATTATAAGATGAGTGCGGATATATTATCATTTATTATCTTTTTACCAGCGGTTGTTGCCTTTGGTTTAATGATTACGACAAAACATATAGAAACAGTTAGAAATATTGCATTTCTAACTACTACTGTAATATTAGCACTTGTTCTTAAAATCTATATCGATTTTGAACCAAGTGCTGGAATGCAGTTTGTTACTAATGTTCCTTGGATTGAGTCATATGGTATTAATTACTATATTGGTGTTGATGGTTTTTCATTAACTATTTTAATGATGATTGCTATACTAATCCCTACAGCATATCTTTTACTTTGGGATGGTAGAACAAAAGGTTATTGGATAAATATGCTTTTAGTACAAACTGGTGTTACTGGTTCACTACTAGCTTTAGACGTAATTTTATTCTACTTTTTCTGGGAAGTTATGTTATTACCAGTATTCTTAATGATTGGTATTTATGGATTTGGGGATAAAGTATTTACAACTATTAAAGTTACTGTTTATACAATGCTTGGTTCATTACTTATGTTTGTTGCAATTATCTATTTAGGTGTTGCATACCATAATGAATTTGGTGTATGGGCATATCAATACGATAAACTAACACAAATAACAACACTAAGTTATACAGAACAAATTTGGTTATTCTTAGCATTTTTATCAGCTTTTGCTATTAAAATTCCTATGTTCCCATTACATACTTGGATTATGGAAACATATAAAAATGCTCCTACTGGTGCAGTTTTCTTATTATCATCAATTATGGCTAAACTTGGAGTTTATGCAGTTGTAAGATTTTTAATCCCAATTTTTCCAGAGATTTATGTAGAGTTCTCTAGTTGGTTTGTATTTATTGGATTATTTGGTCTTGTTTACTTTGGTATTGCTGCACTTATGCAAGATGATATTAAAAGAATGTTTGCATACTCTTCAGCATCACACTTAAGTTTTATTGCAGCGGGTATCTTCTCATTAAACGCTTTTGGTGTAAATGGTGCTTTATATTTAATCATTGCACACGCAATTGCGACAGGAGCATTATTCTTACTTGTTGGAATTATTCATGATGAAACTGGATATAAAACAATTAAAGATTTAGGTGGATTAGCAAAACAATCACCAATTTTTACAACTATTTTTGCAATTATGTTATTTGCAAACGTTGGGCTTCCTGGAACAAATGGATTCGTTTCAGAGTTATTAATTATATTTGGAATTTATGAATTTAATCATACATTAGGATATGTTTCAGCACTTACAGTTATTATAGGTGCTTCATATATGTTATGGATGTTCCAAAGAGCTATCTTACAAGATAGAGTTGGTGAAACTTTAAAATTTAGAGATTTAAAAATAAAAGAGATTGTTGGTTTAGCACCATGGGTTTTCTTAGTATTTTTAATGGGTATCTACCCAGATATTTTTATTGATAAATTTGAGCCAACAGTAACACACTATTTAAATGATATTTTACATATTGGAGCAACAAAATGAGTAACTTAATACATATATTACCTGTATCAATAGTTTTAGTAGCTGCTGTTGCTTTAATGCTAATGAGTATGTTTGAAAACAGATTTAATACAAAACAATATATTATTGTATCTTCTATAGTTTTAGTATTAACGCTTGTTTTAAGTTTTATTCCATTTGGTGAATCATATTCAATTAAACCATATGAATCGATATTTAACAATGTATTAATCTTTGATAGTTTTTCAAATTTCTTTAATGTATTGTTAATTGGTGGTACTTTATTAACTTTATTAATTGGTGAAAACTATTTCCAATCAAGAAGCTATTTTAAAGGTGAGTTTTTCGCAATTTTATTATTTGCTTTATTTGGGATGATGTTATTAGCTAATTCAAATGAATTAATTACTGCATATATCGCTTTAGAGATTGCTTCATTTGCTGTATATATCATGGTTGGTTACAATACTGATGATTCAAAAAGAGTTGAAGCTATCTTCAAATATTTAATTTTAGGTTCATTTATTGGTGGTTTTTATCTTTTAGGTACTGTTTTAGTATATGGGGGAACTCAAACTACAAACCTAACAGAAATTGCTACATTTATATCAACACATAGTAATGATGAATTATCTCTTGTATATATTGGATTAACATTAATTTTATTTACATTTCTATTTAAAGTTGCAGCATTCCCATTCCAATCATGGGTACTAGATGTATATAGAGGTGCACCGATGATTATCACTGCATTTATGGCATCTACATTTAAAATTGCAATTTTCTCTTTCTTCTTAAGAGCTATCTTACAAGATATGGGAACAATGATAGATTTCTGGGATTCAGTAATCTATGTAATTATAATTTTTACATTAATATTTGGTACTTGGTTAGCAATAACTCAAAAAATTGTAAAAAGAATGTTAGCTGCATCTTCTATAGTGCATACAGGATATCTATTGTTAGCATTTATTGCACTTGGTCAAAACCTTGATGCTGCATATGCAACTGTATTTTATCTAATTGCATATCTATTATCAGCTCTTGGTTCATTTGGTATTATTTCACATATTATCTCTGAAACTAAAGTAAGAGTTACATATGATGACTTTAAAGGTTTAGCAAAAGAGAGACCATTTTTAGCAGCAATGATGACAATTTTCTTATTTTCACTTGCTGGGATTCCATCAACAATTGGATTTATTGGTAAATTCTATGTATTTACAGAAGCTATCAATGCTGGATATGCAGCATTAGCTATATTAGCAATTATTGCAACTTTTGTATCTATATACTATTATTTCAAACTTATTGCGATGATGTATTTCTATCCAACAAGTGAAGAGTGTATAAGTGATGACTTCAATGATAAAAGAGTTTCAACTTATGCTATTGCATTCTTAGCAATTGCTACTGTTATTGGTGGTATTGGTAGTGCAATTGTATTCTTTATACCTGTTTTAAATATTGATACACTAATTGATTTAACTCAAATAGCTATCCAATCTTTATTTATAAAATAGTATTAGTAAGGGTTAATCCCTTACTAATAAAATACGACAAAAAAAATCCTATTTTTAATTTTAAAATCCTTTTAGTATTATAATTAAATTATAACATTAGTATAGCAATTACTTATGTGTTATTTAGTAACATATGCGCAAATCTTTAAAAAGTTATCTATTTAACAAAACACTCACAAAAAACCCTATGTTAGGGCTTTAAGGCATATAGAAATATTATTTTGTACAATAGTTGTACATAACTTTGACATAACTATTTTTTTAGATATTAAGTACATTTAAGCTATTATTATGCTATTAATATACAAAATCAAATTCATATGAAAGGATGTCAAATGAGTGACCTAATAGAAGGTTATTTAGGGAAGACTGTAGAGAGAAAAAAGAGTAGAGTCCCAGCGAAACTTGACTATATTCAAAGTGCGACTGGATTGTTTCTAGGTCTTTTTATGTGGGGACATATGTTTATGGTGTCTTCAATTCTAGTAAGTAAGGATTTTATGTACTCTGTTACAAAATTTTTTGAAGCTAGTTTTATTTTTGATGGTGGTAATCCATTATTAGTATCAATTCTTGCATTTGTAATTTTCGTAATATTTATTACACACGCAGCAATGGGTATGAGAAAATTACCAGGTAATTTTAAGCAATATCAAGTTATGAAAGCTCATGCAGATAACATGGGGCATGAAGATACTAAATTATGGTTTATTCAAGCATTCACTGGTTTTGCAATGTTCTTCTTAGGTTCTGTTCATATTTATATTATTATGACACACTCAGATGCTATTGGTCCTTATGCAAGTGCTGATAGAGTTTGGTCAGAATGGATGTGGCCATTATATATCCTTTTATTATTAGCTGTAGAATTCCATGGAACAATTGGTTTATACAGACTTGCAGTAAAATGGGGATGGTTTGATGGTAATGATCCTAAAGCTACAAGAAAAAAACTTAAAACTTATAAAAAAGCTTTAACTTGGTTTTTCCTTATCTTAGGTTTCGCAACTTTAGCAGCATATATGAAAATTGGTTATGAGCATAAAAGTAATGTTGGTGAAAGATATACTCCAACTGCAAAAGTTATGGAATTAAAAATAAATGATGGGAGAGTTGCATAATGAAAATTAATTACTGTGATGCATTAGTTATAGGTGGTGGACTTGCTGGACTTAGAGCTGCAGTTGCTGCTCAGAAAAAAGGCTTAAGTACTGTTGTATTATCATTAGTTCCTGTTAAAAGATCTCACTCAGCAGCTGCACAAGGTGGTATGCAAGCATCTTTAGGTAACGCTAAAATGTCTGATGGAGATAATGAAGATTTACACTTTGCTGATACTGTTAAAGGTTCAGACTGGGGATGTGACCAAGATGTTGCAAGAATGTTCGTTACTACTGCGCCTAAAGCTATTAGAGAATTAGCATCTTGGGGTGTGCCTTGGTCTAGAGTTAAAGCTGGTACTCACGAAGCTGTAATCAATGCTAAAAAAACAACTATTACTGAAGATGAAGATAGACATGGTCTTATTACTTCAAGAGACTTTGGTGGTACTAAAAAATGGAGAACATGTTATACAGCAGATGCAACTGGACACACAATGTTATTTGGTGTTGCAAATGAAGCTTTAAAACATGATGTTGATATTAGAGATAGAAAAGAAGCATTATCAATTATCCATGAAGATGGAAGATGTTATGGTGCTGTTGTTAGAGATTTAATTACTGGTGAATTAGAAGCTTATGTTGCTAAAGGAACATGTATAGCTACTGGTGGATATGGTAGAGTATTTAAACAAACTACAAATGCTGTAATTTGTGAAGGTACTGGTGCTGCAATTGCACTTGAAACTGGTGTTGCTACTTTATCAAATATGGAAGCTGTTCAATTTCACCCAACTCCAATCGTACCATCTGGTATTTTATTAACTGAAGGTTGTAGAGGTGATGGTGGTATCTTAAGAGATGTTGACGGTCACAGATTTATGCCAGATTACGAACCAGAGAAAAAAGAGCTTGCTTCTAGAGACGTTGTTTCAAGAAGAATGATTGAGCATATTAGAAATGGTAAAGGTGTTCCTTCACCTTATGGATATCACGTATGGTTAGATATCTCTATTTTAGGTAGAGAACATATAGAAAGAAACCTAAGAGATGTTCAAGAGATTTGTCAAATCTTTAATGGTATTGATCCAGCTGATGAAGGTCCAAAAGGTTGGGCTCCGGTATTACCAATGCAACACTACTCTATGGGTGGAATTAGAACTAAACCAACTGGTGAAACAACTAGATTAGCAGGTTTATTTGCTTGCGGTGAAGCTTCTTGTTGGGATATGCATGGATTTAATAGACTTGGTGGTAACTCAGTATCTGAAACAGTTGTTGCTGGTATGATTATAGGTAACTATTTTGCAGATTTTTGTTTATCAAATGATGTTACAATTCCAACTTCAACAGTTCAAAAATTTATTGATGAGCAAGATGCTTACCTTGATGAGATTTTAACTTACAATGGTAGTGAAGATATCTTCAAAATCAAAAATAGAATGAAAGAACTTATGGATGAAAAAGTTGGTATTTTTAGAACTGGTGGACCATTAGCTGAAGCTGTTGAAGAGTTAAAAGAGTTATTAGTTAAAACTAAACAAATTACTGTTAAGTCTAAAGAGAGAGCTGGTAACCCAGAACTTGAAGAAGCATATAGAGTTCCAAGAATGTTAAAAGTTGCATTATGTGTAGCTAAAGGTGCTAGAGAGAGAACTGAATCAAGAGGTGCGCACTATAGAGAAGACTTCTTAAAAAGAGATGATGCTAACTGGATGAAAAGAACACTATGTACTTGGCCAAATAAAAATGATATTGAACCAACAATTGAATATGCTGATTTAGATATTATGAAAATGGAAATGCCTCCAGCATTTAGAGGATATGGTGCTAAAGGTATGATTATTGAAAATGATCTTTCTGCAAAAAGACAAGCTGAAGTTGATGAAATCACTGAAAAAATGCAAGCAGAAGGTAAAGATAGACATGAGATTCAAGATGCATTAATGCCATTTGAATTACCTATGAACTATAAAGCGAAAAACGAAAGAGCAGGAGATAAGTAATGAGTACACAAAAAGGTAGAGAAATTACAATTAAAGTACTTAAATTTAATCCAAGAAGTGCGGTTTCAAAACCTCACTATGTTGAGTACAAATTAGAAGAGACTCCAGGTATGACTCTTTTTATTGCATTAACATATATTAGAGAAAACCTAGATCCAGATTTATCTTTCGACTTCGTTTGTAGAGCTGGTATTTGTGGTTCTTGTGGTATGGTTGTTAATGGTAAACCAAGTCTTGCTTGTAGAACACTAGTAGCAAACTACCCTGATGGTAAATTGACTCTTCTTCCAATGCCAGCATTTGAATTAATCAAAGATTTATCAGTTAATACTGGTAAATGGATGGATGCAATGTCAAAAAGAGTTGAATCATGGGTTGTGACTAATGAAGAGACTGATATTTCTAAATTAGAAGAGAGAATTGATCCTGAAGTAGCAAATAATACATTTGAATTAGATAGATGTATTGAGTGTGGTATTTGTGTTGCTTCTTGTGGTACAATGCTTATGAGACCAGATTTTGTTGGACCTGTTGGAATGAATAGAGTTGCAAGATTTGAAATCGATCCACATGATAAAAGAACTGCAGAAGATTTCTATGAATTAATTGGTGATGATGATGGTATCTTTGGTTGTATGTCATTAATGGCTTGTGAAGACCATTGTCCAAAACACTTACCATTACAAAATAAAATTGCTTACTTAAGAAGAAAACTAGTAGCACTTAGATAATAATATGAGAGGTTTCCTCTCATATTAAAACAATAAAAAAAGTCAATTACTTTTAGGAGTAATTGACTTTTTCTATTTTAGGGACAAAAAAATTAGTTTGAAAATTTAAAATTTATTTTATTTTATGCATTGAAATTATCACTAGCAATGAATACTTTAACTATAAAACTTTATTGCTAAGCAAAGGAAAAAAATGTCTTTAGCAAAAGATTACTTCTTACTCTATCATGGTACTAATATTGAACAAATTACTACTTTTGGAACATTAGAAAATAAAGGAAAAGATGAGTTCTTTGATGTTGCAGCACTTGCTTTATGTGCTACAAGAAAAAACTATGAAAAATTCATAACATTAGATAGTTTTAAACAACTAATTACACATGTAACACTAAAAGAAGTTAAAAACCTAGAAGATTTACATCAGTTTCAACATTGTTTAGTAGAAGCTATTAAACACGACACAAAAAAATCACATTTGGAAGAGCTTCATAGTGCTTTTAAATACTTATATGAACAAGAAATATTAGAAGAATCTGATTATAAAAAACTAATCTCACTATTTGACCCTGAAGAGTTAGTTGATAAAGAAAAGATTGAAGTAGAATCATCTACTGATGAAAAAAAACCATTTAAAGAAGCAAAAACTGAGTTAGATAATTTAATTAGTGAATTAAAATCAATATTCCAAACTGAAGATTTTAAAAATGAGCTAATTGATACACAAAACTATTTAGATAATCAAAAATTTTCTATTGGAATTACTGGCGTAATGAATGCTGGTAAATCTACAATGTTAAATGCTCTTATGGGGCAAGAGATTCTAGGAAGTGCAGTTGTTCCAGAAACTGCCAATTTAACTATAGTAAAACATGGAAAACCTGAAGCAAAAGTTTTTTATTGGAATACAAAAGAATGGGAAAAGATTAAAAAATCTGCGAATGAAATTGAGTCTATAAAAGAGTTTGTTAATGAAACAAAAAAAATATTTGGAGATAATCTAAATGAAATAATCAAAGATGAATCTTATAGTGAAAAAGTAGATATAAATAATCTAGCTTCATACACATCAGCAGAAGCTAGTGGAAAAAAATGTAATCTTGTAAAATATGTAGAACTTAAATCAGATTTGAAATTTTTAGCTGATGGTATTGAAATAGTTGATACTCCAGGATTAGATGACCCTGTTATTCAAAGAGAAGAGATTACAAAAGAGTATTTAAGTCAATGTGATTTAATGCTTCATTTAATGAATGTTTCTCAAAGTGCAACTTTAAAAGATGTTGAATTCATCATTGATGCCCTACTTTATCAAAATATTACAAAACTTTTGATTGTAATAACAAGAGCTGATACTGTTACTCCTGAACAATTAGAAGAGGTAATCAACTACACAAAATCATCTATTCAAAGACAATTAAAAGCACAAAATAAAGATAGTAAACTTGATTATATTCTTAATCATATCAAATTTATCCCCATCTCAGGGAAAATGGCACTATATCACAGAACAGGAAGAGAAAAAGAAGCTTTAGAAGCTGGATATAAAATAGAAGATACTGGTATTTTAGAGATAGAAAATTATCTAGAAGAGACTTTATTTGGTAAAAGTTCTGGAAAATCTGATCTAATTATAAAAGGTGCAAAAACTCAACTTCTAAAATCTATTGAAAAAGAGTTAAAATCATTTAATTATGAACTAATCCTTTTATCAAAATCTAAAGAGGAACTTGAAGCTGATTTAGAAGAGTTTAATAAGAAAAAAGAGACAAATGAAAAAATATTTGCAAGTTTAAATGAGGATATAAACTTATATAAAAATGATGCAAAAAACTATTTAGAAACTTTAGAAACATTCCTTTCAACAGAGTTAATAGATCTTAAAAATATTATTAAACAAAGAGTTTTTAATGATGTAAAATACTCTTTTGAAAAAACTAAAAAAAGACCTGATAATTCAAGAATCAAAACTATAATTGAAACTGCAATAAAAGATGGAATTATCGATATAATTAGAGATTATAGATATAAATTTATTAAAAAATCACAAAATATAGGTGAAATTTGTGAACAAAAGTATCAAGATTTAGGTTTTGTTCTTGGACATAAAAATGACAATTTTGATGCTAGAGGATTCTTCCAAGATGATTTCAAATCAGGTTTTTTGACATCATCAAATGAAATTTTAATCTCAAAAATCATATCAGAAGTATCTAATACAAAGGCTAATAAACTTCCAGAACTTGATAGAGCTATTGAAACATTTATAAAAGAAGAGTTTGAACCTATTGAGAAAAATATAAAAGAGAAAGCCAACTCTATTTCAAAAATACTTATTGAAAACTTTTTCTTACAAATTGCCGAGCCACTAAAAGTTTTTGAACATAAACTAAAAAAAGATGAAAAAGCATTACAAAATAGAATAGCAACATTTGAAGAAAATGAAGCAAATAAAGATGAGATGACAATTAAAATTCATAAAAAGATTAAAAAATTAGAAACTATAATGAAAGGACTTAAATCATGAGTATTCTAAATAGTTTTATCAAAGAGTTTAATGAAAAATTTACTGCTGTAAAAGAGGAATATGAAGAGGGTCTAGTTGGTGATATAAAAAGGGTAAAAGATAAACTTCTAGACCCTGATTTTTTACCTTCTGTTCAATTAAAATCTATTTTAGATAAACAAATTAGACGGGCTAGATATCCTATGGAAGTTGCAATTACTGGACAGTTTTCATCTGGAAAATCAACTTTTTTAAATGCCCTACTTTCAAAAAATATTTTACCTACTGGAATTACTCCTGTAACATCAAAGGTAAACTTTATAAACTATGGTGAAGAGTATAAACTTAAAATCACATATTATTCTGGTGCACAAGAATATGCTCCTATTGAAGCTATTGCAGAGTTCACGGACCAAAGAAAACACGATATGAATGATATCAAATACCTAACACTTTATGCTCCAATGGATGTATTAAAAGATATCTCTTTTGTAGATACTCCAGGATTAAACTCTCAATCTCAAAGTGATACAGATACAACTAGAAGAGTTTTAAGAGATGTTGGTGGAATTATTTGGCTCACACTTATTGATAATGCAGGAAAAATGTCAGAAGCTCAAGTTCTAGAAGAGTATATGGAGCATTTTCAAAATAAATCTTTATGTGTATTAAACCAAAAAGATAAATTCAATCAAGAGCAAATTGAAACAACAACTAAATATGTATCTGAAAAATTTTCTAAATATTTTGCAGAAGTTATACCTATTTCAGCAAAAATGGCTCTTGAATCAAGGGCAGCTCATAAAGATATTCTTATCCATGATGAGTATGAAAAGTTTATTAAAGAGTTTAAAGATGATCTTAAAGACAATGAGGTTGAATCTTTAGATTTCTTTCAAAAAAAATTTGATGAATACAAAAGAAAAGTAAAAACTATTCAATCAAGTGATGCCTCTGGGAATACAAAATTATTGGAAGAATCAAATATACAAAAAGTTCTAGATTTCATTGAAAATACAATTAGACCACAAGCTGCTGATTCTAAAGAGTATGCGATTAAAAAAGATTTAAAAGGTATTTGTGATATTTTAGTAAAAGAGTATGAAACTATTATAGGTGTTTATAACTCTCTCATAGAGATTCTAGGAGGAGCTCAAAACGAGATATTAGAAGCATTTGATGAGATACATAAAACTTACTCAAAACAATTATTTGATATCTATAATGCATTAGAATCTATAATGGAAAAAATGGCACATGAAACTTATAAAAATATCAAAAAACAAAAAGCTCATAGATATGAAAAAAGAAGTGGTTTTTTACATAAAGATAGTTTTGAAGAGATTGAGTATGAAACATATTGGATAGATAGTGACAATGTTTATAAGAGTCTATTTTATGATGATCAAACTATTGATAAAATGTTTAAAAGAGCGATCAAACAACTTAAAGTAATAGAATTAGACTCAGCAGAAGCTTTTAGAAATGTATACAGAGATATAAAACATAGAATTCATAGATGGCAAGAGCCGTACGAACTTATAAAAAAACATAGAGAGATTGCATCAGATTTAGAGTTTTCTGCTACAAGACACTTTGCTGCAAAAGTTTATGAAAATGTTTTAAGAAGTTACCATAGGGCAATATTAGAAAATATCTCTGCACTTAGAAAAAAATTCGCTTATTTTAATGGAGCTTTATCATATAGTTATATCCAAACAACACAAGCAACTATTGCACATTTTGAACAACTAATTGCAGAATCAGTTATATTATATGAAAAAGAACCAACAAAATTCAATATTTATCATCCAAGAGAGGATGAAATTCTTACAAAACTAAAAGCAAATTTTGGTTTTGAGAAAATTGAGGATTTCTTAACATCAAAAAGAAACTATTTATATAAAATCATTCAATACTCAAAAAACCAGTACCTAGAGATAAATGAAGATAGACTAGATTTCGTAGAATCAAAAAAAGGTGAATTTATCAATAAAATTGAGAAGTTATCTCAAATAAAAGAGGAAATTTAATCCTCTTTTATCTAAATTTATTTACTAAATATCTTTTGTTTAAACACATTTACAATTTTGTAATTTAGAAAAACTTATTTTATATTTTTATATATAAAACACTTAATATATCCCATCTTATAATAGCTTGTAAAATAACCAGAATCTTATTTTTTATTTACAATTTTGTGAATATAAAGAATAGATTATTAATATTAATAACAAATTTTAATCTGTTAATTTAAACTTCAACTAATATTAAATAATCGACTGTGTCATTTATTCGCACTTGTCTAAATTTTACCATTTTGATTTAATTTATTTGCAAAATTTAACATCGATTTAAAACTTTTTGTGTGAAACTACGGTAATAAAATTAATTAAAAAATGGAGATATTATGAACGCATCGGATTTATTTGTAAAAGCGTTAGAAAATGAAGGTGTTGAATATATTTTTGGTATTCCCGGTGAAGAGAATTTAGACTTTTTAGAATCTTTAAGAAAATCAACGAAAATCAAACTTATTTTAACAAGACATGAGCAAGGTGCAGGTTTTATGGCTGCAACTTATGGAAGATTAACAGGAAAAGTTGGTGTATGTATTTCAACTTTAGGACCAGGTGCTACTAACTTTGCTACAGCGGCAGCTTATGCACAACTTGGTGGTATGCCAATGATGATGATTACTGGACAAAAACCAATTAAAAAATCTAAACAAGGTAGATTTCAAATTGTTGATATCGTTGGTATGATGAAACCAATGACAAAATATGCAAAACAAGTTGTAAATGGAAATAATATCCCATCAATGGTTAGAGAAGCTTTTAAAATTGCTACAACTGAAAGACCAGGAGCTGTTCATATTGAATTACCAGAAGATATTGCAGCAGAAGAAGTAGAAGATAATATCTATCCAGTACAAACTTTCAGATATCCAAATGCTGATAAAATTGCAATTGCAGATGCTGTTAAAATGATTGAGAAAGCAAAAAGACCATTATTATGTATTGGTGGTGGAGCTAATAGAACTAAAATTGGTGATGCACTTACAAACTTTGTAAATGAAACAGGTATTCCATTCTTCTCTACTCAAATGGGTAAAGGTGTTATTAATGAAAACCATAAATTATGTCTTTCAACTGCTGCATTATCTAAAGATGATTTTATTCACTGCGCAATTGACAGATCAGATTTAATTATTAATGTTGGTCACGATGTAATTGAAAAACCACCATTTTTTATGGAAAACCATCCAGATGCAACAAAAGTTTTACATATTAATTTCTTTGCATCAGAAGTTGATGATACATATTTCCCACAACTAGATGTTATTGGTGATATTGCTGCAAATATTAATCAAATTACAAATGCAGTGTCAAAACAAGATCACTGGGATTTTGATTATTATGTTAGACTTGCTGATGAGATTAGAACAAGATTATCTAAATACTTTGGTGATACAAGATTCCCTATCTTACCACAAAAAGCAGTAAGAACAATTAGACAAACATTAAATGACGAAGATATTGTAACACTAGATAATGGTGTATATAAAATCTGGTTTGCAAGAAACTATAGATGTGCACAACCAAATACTCTTTTATTAGATAATGCACTAGCAACTATGGGTGCTGGTCTTCCTTCTGGTATGGCAGCGAAAATGGTTAATCCAGATAAAAAAGTTGTTGCAGTTTGTGGAGATGGTGGATTTATGATGAATGACCAAGAGATGGAAACAGCTGTAAGATTAGGTTTAGACTTAACTGTTATTATCTTAAATGACAACTCATACGGTATGATTAAATGGAAACAAACTGGTATGGGATTTGAAACATTTGGACTTGATTTAGAAAATCCTGATTTCGTAAAATTCGCAGAATCATTTGGAGCTACAGGTCATAGACCAACTTCTTGTGAAGAGTTTGCTGAAACTTTAGAAAAATGTGTAAATGGAAAAGGTGTTCATTTAATTGATTTAGCAGTTGATTATTCTTTAAATCACTCTATTTTAAATGAATTACTAGCTAAAAAAGAGTGTATGCTATAATAGATAGAAAAAAGAACTAAAAGGAGAAGATAGATAATGAGTACAATTGAAGTAACGTCACCATTTGATGGTAGAGTAGTAGGGACAGTACCTTTTACAAGTGTTGAAGGTGTAGAAAAAGCAATTGATGTTGCATATGAAAAATTTTTAGATGTTGATAACTGGATTCCAAAATTCAAAAGAGTTGAAATTTTAGAAAATGTTATGAAAATCATGTCTTCACAAGTAGAAGAGTTAACAATTCTTTGTGCTAGTGAAGGTGGAAAACCATATATGGATTCTAAAGTTGAAGTTCTAAGAGCTATCAATGGTATAAAAATCGCAATCGAGCAAATTGCAATACAAGAAGGTCAAGAAATTGCAATGGGTCACACACCTACAAGTGTAAATAGAATGGCTTATACTATGAAAGAACCAATTGGTGTTGTTGCTGCAATCTCTGCATTTAACCACCCTTTTAACTTAGCAATTCACCAAGTAATCCCTGCGATTGCTGTTGGTTGTCCAGTTATTATCAGACCAGCTACTCAAACTCCTATGTCAGCTATCAGATTAGTTGAGATTTTAAAAGAAGCTGGACTTCCTGAAGGTTGGGCGCAAGCTGTAGTTTGTGACAGAAAAGGTGGAGAACTACTTGTTACATCTCCTAAAACTGCGTTCTTTACATTTATTGGTTCAGGACCAGTTGGTTGGTACTTAAACTCTAAAGCATCTCCAGGGACTAGAAGTGCATTAGAACATGGTGGAGTTGCTCCTGTTATTGTTGAACCAGATGCTGATATTGAAGCTATGATTCCAGATTTAGGAAAAGGTGGTTTCTACCATGCAGGTCAAGTTTGTGTATCTGTTCAAAGAATTTTTGTACATGAATCAATAGCTGATGATGTAGCTTCTAAATTAGCTGATTATGCTTCTAAATTAGTTGTTGGAGATCAATTAGATCCTAAAACTGAAGTTGGACCACTTATTAATCACAACGAAGTAAACAGAGTTGAAGAGTGGGTTAATGAAGCAGTTGAAAAAGGTGGAAAAATATTAACTGGTGGAAAAAGAATCTCTGATTCTTGTTTTGAAGCAACAGTTATTATGAACCCAAGTGACGATGCAATTATTTCTCAAAAAGAGATTTTTGGACCAGTTGTAGTTGTATATTCATATAAAACATTAGATGAAGCTATTAAAAGAGCAAACCAATTGGATGTATCTTTCCAAGCAGCAGTATTTACAAAAAATATTGATACAGCTTTAAAAGCAGTAAAAAGATTAAATGCAACAGCTGTAATGGTAAATGATCACACAGCATTCAGAGTTGACTGGATGCCATTTGGTGGAGCAAAAACTTCTGGTCTTGGATTAGGTGGTATTCCTGATTCTATGGCAGAGATGCAAAATCAAAAAATGATGGTTATCAAATCTCCATCATTATAATTTAAAAGAGGTCTCCCCTCTTTTAAATATATATTCTCTCTTTTTTCTTAACAATATGAACTTTACTTTCTAATTCATCATTGATTTTTTCTTTAAAGATTCTAAGTCTATCATCATCACCATGGATTAAATAGATACAAAATATATTTTTTAAATCTTTTACAAAATCTATTAGTTCTTTCTGGTCTGCATGGGCTGAAAAGCCATTTATTACTTTTATATCTGCTTTTACATTTATATGGGCATCATCAATTTTTATTGTTTTAAAACCACTTTCTAAAATAGTTCTACCTAAAGTTCCAGGAACTTGATATCCCACAAACATAACCATATTGTGTGAATCTTGTAAATATCTTACTAAATGGTATTTTATCCTTCCACCTTCACACATTCCTGAACCTGCTACAATTATTTTGGGACCTGCAACTTCATTGATTCTAATAGACTCTTCTTTTAGTAAAGTAGTTTTTAACTCATCAAAACCAAATGGATCTATTCTATTAGAGATTACTTCTTGAACATTTTCATTTAAAAGCTGAGGGAAATTTTTAAATACTCTTGTAACATTTATAGCCAAGGGAGCATCTAAAAATACTGGTATATCTTTAAGTAGTCCCTCCTCACTCATTTGTCTCAATAAAAATAAAATCTCTTGAGTACGTTCTAGAGCAAATGATGGAAGCAATACAACTCCACCTTTTTGTATTACATTTAAAATATTCTCTTTAAAATTATTTACTGATATTCTTAAATCCTCGTGTAATCTATCTCCATAAGTTGATTCTAAAAAGATATAATTACCCTCTTTCCAAGGTTGTAAATGTGAAGTTATAATTCTAGAATGTTGTCCTAAATCTCCTGAGAAAATAGCACTTTTTGTCATGCCGTCCTCTTTGAACTCAACCTTTAAACTAGCACTTCCTAAAATATGCCCTGCATTTTTAAAAGAGATTTTAATATCATCACTTAAATGCATAGATTCTTCATACTCCAAAAAAGTTCCAAAATGTCTTAATGTAGGTTCTACATCATTTTCATCATAAATAGGATTTTTACTATCTTGAATAATTCCTGCTGCATTTGCAAGCATTAATTTTGCTATTTCATAAGTTGCCCTAGTAGAGATAATTTTATTTTGAAACCCTCTTTTTACAAGTAAAGGTAATCTTCCTATATGATCTAGATGGGCATGTGTAATAATCACATAATCAATTTCACTTGGATCAAATTCAAACTCTTCAATATTTAACTCTTCATCTCTACCTTGAAAAAGACCACAATCTATTAAAATCTTTAAATAACCAACCTCTAATAGGTGACAAGAGCCTGTAACTCCTTGAGCTGCACCATAAGATGTATAATAAGCCATAATATTCCTTTATATATATTGTATTAATGATACAATTATTTTGATTTGGAAACAAGAAAATATCTAGATTTTTAATTAGTTATGATAAGTATTTCAAATATATGAAAATTCTTATTTCTCTTAGCTTTTTATTAATTTAAGCACCTTTATACCATTTTTTTGATATAAGTTCCTTTTTGAAACAAATAAGAATTTAATAAACAAAGCATCAACGATGCTCTTTAAAGTTTTCTCAAAGAGAACCTGAAAATAAGCTTTTTTAATAGAAATCAACTTTCTATACTAAAAAAGAAAAATTATAAAAGAGGTCCCTTTTTATTGGGACTATAAAAAGGAACGTTTATGAATCTTCATGAATATCAAGCAAAGAATTTATATAGAAAATATGATATTCCTACTACAAAAGGAAAACTATTAACTCACCCCTCACAACTTGATGATATTTTAAGAACTATTGGAAAAGATAGATGGGTTATAAAAGCACAAGTTCATTCTGGTGGGCGAGGGAAAGCTGGTGGGGTTGTTTTAGTTGATTCTAAACATGAAGCTAATGAAGAAGTTAGAAGACTTCTTGGAAGCAGACTTGTTACAAATCAAACAACAAAAGAGGGACAACCTATAAATTCTATTTATATAGAAGAACCAAGTGATATTGTGCAACAAATCTATTTAGCATTTATCGTAGATAGAACATCTCAGAGAATTATGATAATCACTTCAAGTGAAGGTGGTATGGAGATTGAAGAGGTAGCAGAAAAAGCTCCTGAAAAAATTTTAAGAAACCCTATTAATCCTATTGTTGGTATTATGCCAGCACAATGTAGACAAATCTGTGATGATTTAGGTTTAGATAAAACATTAAGTGCACAAATGATTGATTTGATGCAAAAAATCTATAAAATGTTTGTTGAAAATGATTTATCACTTGTAGAAATCAATCCACTTGTTGTTACAAAACAAGGGTACTTAATCTGCCTAGATGGGAAGGTTCAAGTTGATAACTCTGCCCTTTATAGACAAACTAAAATGAATGAAATCAGAGATGAATCACAAGAGGATGCAAGAGAATTAAAAGCTGAAAAACTAGATTTAAATTATGTATCTTTAGATGGAAATATTGGTTGTATGGTAAATGGTGCAGGTCTTGCTATGGCAACTATGGATTTAATCCAAACTTACGGTGGAGAACCTGCTAACTTTTTAGATGTTGGTGGAAGTGTAAATGAAAAAAGAGTTATTGAAGCTTTTGGAATTATTTTATCAGATGAAAAAGTTGATGGTATTTTAGTAAATATCTTTGGTGGTATCGTAAGATGTGATATTATTGCTGCTGGTATTATTAGTGCCGTTGAAGCTATGAATATACATATCCCAATAGTTGTAAGACTAGAAGGTACAAATGCTAAAGAGGGATTAGAACTTATTAAAAACTCTACTGTTAGTGTTTATGAAGAGCATGATTTAAATAAAGCTGCACAAAAAATAATTGAACTTACACAACAAAAAGAGCAAGGAGCGAACTAATGGCTATATTAATTGATAAAAATACAAAAGTATTAGTTCAAGGTTTAACAGGGGCACAAGCAAGTTTCCATACACAAAGAGCAATGGCATATGGTACAAATGTTGTATCTGGTGTTGTTCCTGGCAAACGTGGTCAAAGACATTTAGACCTTCCTATATATAACACTGTTGAGTGTGCAAAAAGACTTACAGGTGCAAATGCTTCTATTATCTATGTTCCAGCTCCATTTTGTAAAGATGCAATTATTGAGGCTAGTGAAAATGGTATTGAAACAATTGTATGTATCACAGAAGGTATTCCTACTCTTGATATGCTTGATGTAAAAGCAGCAGTTGATTTAAATGGTTCAAGACTTATTGGTCCAAACTGCCCAGGAATAATCACACCAGGTCAATGTAAAATGGGAATTATGCCAGAATCTATCCATATGCCAGGATCTGTTGGAATTGTTTCAAGATCAGGAACTCTAACATATGAAGCAGTAAATCAATCAACCCTATCAGGATTTGGACAATCTACTTGTGTTGGAATTGGTGGAGATCCTGTTCCAGGAAGTGATTTTATAGATATGTTAAGAATGTTCCAAGATGATCCTGACACAAAAGCTATTGTTATGATTGGTGAAATTGGTGGAGCAAAAGAGGAAGCAGCAGCTGAGTTTATCAAAGAGTATGTGACTAAACCTGTTGTTTCTTATATTGCGGGAGTTACTGCACCAAAGGGAAAAAGAATGGGTCATGCAGGAGCAATTATAGATGGTAGTAAAGGAACTGCAAATGAAAAATATGCAGCTTTACAAAGAGCTGGAGTATGTACAGTTAGAACAATTACTTCTATTGCTGATGCACTAAAAGAGGTTCATCCATAAAAATTAAAAAACTATTGACATAAATCAATTTCTTTATAGGTTATTTTGATTATAATTCTCAAAATAATTTATAAAGGAGATTTATGGATGGTTATCCAATAGCATTAATTATTCATCTTTTTTGTGCAATTATATTTATTGGTTATGTATTTTCAGATGTTATGGTGTATCCAGTAATAAAACAAGTTTTAGATGAAGAGACTCAAGCAAAAGTAAAAGAAACTATCTCAAACAGAGCAAGAAAAATATTTCCACTTAGTGTTTTATTTCTTGTCCTTTCAGGTGGTTTTATGTTTTCAAAATATATAAATAGTGAAGATGGCTTTGCCAATACAAATCTACAAATAATTCTTCTAATAAAAGTATTTTTAGCTTTAATTATTGTAAGTGGAATAGTCTATTCTTTATCAAGAAGATTACTAAAGAAAAAACCCAATCCACTTATGGCACATTTTCATAATCTAGTGCTAATATTAGGTACAATTATCATTATTTTAGCAAAATTAATGTTTGTTTTTTAATTTGGTATAAAGTAAAATTAGCCATTCAAACTTATAGGAAAAAGATGCAATTATCACAAGAACAATTAAACCAATTCAATAAAAATGGTTTTTTAATTATAAAAAATTTTGCAGATGAAAATCTATGTAATGAGATTCTACAAAAAGCAAAAGAGCATTTAGTAAAAAAGTTAGCACCAATTGAAAGTGAACAAGAGTATTTAAATATTGATACAGACGAAGTAACAGTTAGAAGATTAAGACAAGTATTTGATAGAGAAGAGATTTTTCGTGATTGGATGACAAACAAAGATATTAGACCTATTTTAAAACAAGTTTTAAATGATACACCAGTTTTAACTCTAGCTCATCACAATTCAATCATGACAAAAATGCCCCATGAAAGTACAAGAACTTTTTGGCATCAAGATAGACGTTACTGGAATTTTGAAAATGGTGATTTAGTATCTGTTTGGTTAGCTTTAGATGAAGAATATTTAACAAATGGTTTATTAGAATTTATACCTGGCAGTCATAATATGAAGTTTAGTTCTGAACAATTTGATAACGTTTCAAATTTCAAAGATGATCATTTTGATAATATTGAACTAATAAAAACAAAAGTACACCAAAATCTGAAAAAAGGTGATATTGTTTTATTTCATTGTAAAACTTTACATCATGCAAGTAAAAACAATACAGACAAAGCTAAAATCTCTTTTGTATATACTGTAAGAGCACAAAGTAATAAACCTCTACCAGAAACGAGAAGTGATTTTAAAGAGATTGTTTTAGATTAAACTATATACTAGGTAACTCAATGGTAAATCTTGCTCCTAAATTAGTATTTTGAACAGATAATTTGCCTTTGAGTTTATTTACTATAACATCATAAGCAGAATATAAACCTATTCCTGTACCTTTATATTGATGTTTAGTTGTGAAGTATGGATTAAATATCTTATCAATAATAGACTCAGGTATTCCCCCTGCATTATCTTCAATAATTATAATTATTGAATCATCTTTTTTGAAAACCTCATATTTAACCCATCTATTTTCTATCTCATTTATAATAAAAGCATCTTTAGAGTTATTAAACATTGATATTAACACTCTTAATAAATCACCTATTACTATTTTGATTTTAATAATATCTTTTTCAACTCTACCTTTTATTATTTTTATATTTTCAATACTAAATGAGGATTCTATTAAATTTAAAGATAGTTCTATTCTATCTTGCAAGATAACTTCTTTTTGTTTTTGCCCATCTTTTATGTAATCACTAAACTCATCTAATGTATTTGAAAGATATTTTGAATTGTCCAAAATAGATTTTATATAATTTATAAATTCATCATCATTTAAAAGTTCTAATTCTTTTTTTATTTTCATACCACTTGCCGCTGTTGTGATTACACTTAAAGGTTGTCTCCATTGATGAGCTATATTACTTATTAACTCACCCATTTGTAACATTTTAGATTGTTCAAAAATCTGTTTCTCTTTTTGCATATTTATTTTTATTGCAGCATCTATTTCATCTTTTAAATAATCTGTTAAATTTTCAAGTTGAAGTTTTTGCTCTACTAATATCTCATTTGTTTCTTTTAATTGCTGTACATTTAGACATGAATTGATACTTATATTTAGTCTATTTTTAAACCCTTCAAAAATCTTTTTTATTAAGGAAATATCAACTTCTAAACTATATATAAACACCATATAAGCATTTTCAACTTTGAAAATTAAAACTTTAAATTTAGAGTTATATTTATCTTCAATTATCTCTTTAGAACTATCATTTATCAAATCTGTCAATACTATACAAATATCATTTCCCAAAGTCAAAAATTGCTCATATCTATTATTTACTTTTATATAATATGAACCATGAACTGCATCTGTTTCAATAACAAAGGTTTTTAGAAATTCGTTAATCATCTCTTTTAAATCCAAAGAATTACCTATCGAATCAAGACATTTATATGAGATTGCAAGTTTATTTAGTGCCATATTTGACTCATTACACTTGTTTTATTTAGTATATTAATATATCTATCACCATTGTTTCCAACTTCTCCTATACTAAAAATACCATATATATTTTCTATATTTGTATGTTTTAAAATCTCCTCAATTTCAGTTTCAAAACTATCAGCTAAAAACTGTAATCTAGTAATACATTCAAATAAAAAAACCTCATTACAATTAATTGAAGCCTCTTTTGCTGCTTGTGTGGCAGCACTAATCAACTCCTGTTTATCACCTTTTAATATATTAAAAATTGTATTTGTTTTTATATCTCCTGCTAACCTCATATTTCCATTGTCATCTATTTTGATTGGATCTCTTATTAATGATTCTCCATTGAATTTAACAATACCTAGAGGATAACACATAGAGATTTCTAAAAAATTATCTTTTGTTATAGTTTTTTTACAATCTAGTTCAACCACTTTTTTATATACATCAAATGCATTTTCATAATCTATCTCATTTATAGTATTTTCTTTTGTTTTAGTGGCTATAAAAGGACCTTCTAAATATTTCCAACCATGTCCAATTCCTAAATCCATCTTTTTTTCAAGTAAAATAACAAAAGCACTATCTAAAAATATTCCATTATTTGAAAACATATTTTTTTCTCTTGGTCTATTTAAAAGACCAGCTCCACCACCAACTATATTAGTATGAAGTTTTATATTTTCAAATAACTCCTCTAGAAATTTAGAAGAAAAGGTTGAAAAGCCATCAAATATACTTATTATTGATTTTGTAAATTCAAATTGATTATCGTTGAAACTTGTTTCATTTATATTTTCAAAAAATAAAACCTGAGTATTTTCTCTTAATTCGATTAGTAAAAAACCATCATTATATGAATTATTTTTATAAATGATTTTTGGGAATATTGCTCCATAAAATTTTATATCTAAAGATAAAAAATTTTCATGATTAAAGTCAAAATCTTCTGTTGCAAAGATGATATAATTTGATTTTTTATTAAGTTCTTCATTTTTTAAGTAGTTGAAATTATTATAATATCTTATACTTTTATACATATATGAACCTTTAAAAAT
>QKDL01000042.1 GCA_003252105.1 Arcobacter sp. | reverse complement strand
CATCGCTTGCATTACTGCTGGGCTTGTAAAGTTCTCACTTGCTATCATCTCTAAATGATCAGTTTGTCTCTCTAACTCACCTTCTATTATATCAAACAGCTCTTTATCTGCTGTTTCTAAACTTTGTTCTGTTATAAAGCTCATCTCATAAACTCCAATATCAAATTTTTTAAAAGTATAACCAAAGAAAAAAAATCACACAATCCAAATATTGCTAAATTATAAAAATATAAATATTTTAAGGGCAGAGAGACTTAAATCTTTTGGTTCTTCACCTAAAGCTTTTATTGAATTTGCTGTGGCATCCATCATTTGAGTTAAAATAACCTCAAAAGAGAAATTAGAATGGGAATATATAGACTCTTTTTTATTTTTTATATATTCAAGATTTTCAATATCTTTTTTTGTATAAAACTTATCTTTATACTTTTTTTCCATCTCTATTTGCCAATTGTTTTGCCAAGTCAAAAATAGATATTTATTGTTTATATCCTTATCTACTTTTATTTTCCATCTTAAAATTTGTAGATTTTTATATAGTATTTGAAGTTTTTCAACACTATACTCTAAAGCTAAAACCTTATGACCTTTATCAACTTCATAAGCATAATTTATCAGATGGTATAAACCTAAAACTAAATAATCATTTCTATTTACAATCTCATCTTTACTAAAAGCTAATTGTAAATAATCTTTATAGTTTTCTAAAACCATATCTTTATGTTTTAATAAAATATCTTTTTGTGAGTTTTTTATAGCTTTATAAATCTTTTCTAAATTGTTTTTATCAAATGAATCAGGGTTTCTTTTATCTAATTTTTCTTTGAATTCAACTAAAAGCTTTTGGATTTTTTTATAATCTAGTTTGATTATATTTGCAGAGTTTGTTTGAAATACATCTTTAACATCCTCTTGGGTTGGCACACAGCCAGTAAAAAATAGTAGTAAAATTGTAAAAATAAGATTTCTTACAATACTTACCACTATAAACCTTTCTTACATATTTTGTAATGAGTTTAACTCATTGTCGATTTTTTCTAATCTTGATTTTACCTCTTCTAAGGCTTTTTTATTTTCTGCAACTACAGCTTGGGGTGCATTTGCTACAAATCTTTCATTTGATAACATACCATTTAGTTTATCAAACTCTTTTTGAGCTTTCTCTTTTTGTTTAGTTAATTTATCAATAATTGCACTCATATCAACTTCAGCAGTTGGGATATAAACCTCTAAGTTATTTGATACATCAGTTACACTATTTTCTACTTTTGTATCAACAAACTCTATGTTTTCAACTTTTGCTAATTTTTCTATAAATGGTTTAGCTACAGCTGTATCTATACTAACATCTAATTTTAAATATGCTTTTGCAATTTTACTATTACCCATATCTATAACAACTTTTGCTCTTCTAATAGCTGTAATTGCTTCTTCAATGATAGCAAACATAGCTTCTATATCTTCATCTTTTTTGATATCTTTTGGGAAATTCATAATCATAACAGAATCACCCTCTTCTAAACTTGTACCACTTAGTTTATGGTATAAGTAATCAGAAATAAATGGCATAAATGGAGATATCATTTTAAGTGTTTCTTTAAATAAGCTTCCTAGTTCCACAATAGATTCTTTATCTGCTTTAGAATACTCAATACCCCAATCACAAAACTCTGTCCATACAAATCTATAAAGAATAGATGCAGCTTCATTAAACTTGTAAGATTCTAAAGTTTCTCTTACCTCATTTACAGCTGTAGAAAGTCTGCTTTGCATATATTTTCCAAGAGCTGATTTGATTTCAATATCTTTTAAATCAGGGAAAGTATCAACATTTAAACTTAAAAAATTTGAAGCATTATAAAGTTTATTTGTAAAGTTTCTAAACTGCTCTAAGTTTTTAGCTCCAAGTTTGATATCTCTTCCTTGAACAGCTAAAAATGCAAGTGTAAATCTAATAATATCAGCACTATGTTCATTTACCATATCAAGTGGGTCTATTACATTACCTTTTGATTTTGACATCTTTGCACCGTGTTCATCTCTTACTAAGGCGTGCATATAGATATCTTTAAATGGTAACTCACCCATAAAGTGTTCACCCATCATCATCATTCTAGCAACCCAGAAGAACATAATATCAAATCCAGTGATAAGTAAAGAGTTAGGATAAAAATCTTTTAAATCATCTGGAGTGAAACTACCTTCCATATTTCCATTATTTCCCCAACCAAGTGGTGAAAATGCCCAAAGACCAGAAGAGAACCAAGTATCAAGTACATCAGGGTCTTGAGTATATTTTTTACTAGCACATTTAGGACAAGCTTCTGGCTCATCTGCTTTATCTGCCCATTGGTGGTCACACTCATCACAAGTAAATACAGGGATTCTATGTCCCCACCAAAGTTGTCTAGAGATACACCAATCTCTTAACTCATCCATCCAAGCTCTATAAGAGTTTATCCAATGTGGTGGGTGAAATTTTGCTTCACCAGCATATGTTTTTTCAATAGACTTTTTAGCCACTTCACTTCTTACAAACCATTGTTTAGAGATATATGGTTCAACAATGTTTTTACATCTATAACAATGTCCTACTTGGTGAACGTGATCTTCTATTTTTACGATAAAACCTTCTTGTTGAAGTTTTTCAACAATCACAGGTCTAGCTTCAAGTCTTTCTAATCCAGCAAACTCTCCACAATATTCATTTAAAATCCCCTTGTCATCAAAACATGTAATAAACTCTAAATCGTGTCTTTTTCCTACTTCGTAGTCGTTTTGGTCATGAGCTGGAGTAACTTTTACTACACCAGTTCCAAAAGTCATATCAACATGAGAATCTGTAATGATTTTAATTTTTCGTGTCGTTAAAGGAAGAACAACCTCTTTTCCAACTATACTTGCATATCTTTCATCATCAGGGTGAACCATAATAGCAGTATCCCCAAAGTACGTTTCAGGTCTAGTTGTAGCTACTGTAACATGTCCACTACCATCAGCAAAGTGATAATTCATATGATAAAACTTACCATTTACCTCATCGTGTTCAACTTCAATATCTGATAAAGCTCCATCGTGTGTACACCAGTTCACCATGTAGTTGTTTTGTACAATCATACCTTCATTGTATAGATGAACAAAAGCTTCTTTAACTGCTTCTTTTAGACCTTCATCCATAGTAAATCTCTCTCTAGACCAAGCAGGAGATACACCAAGTTTTCTCATTTGATGTACAATAGTTCCACCTGAGAACTCTTTCCATTTCCAAACTCTTTCTAAGAACTTTTCTCTACCTAACTCTTCTTTTGTAGTACCTTCAGCTAAAAGTTGTTTTTCAACAACATTTTGAGTAGCAATACCCGCATGGTCAGTTCCTGGTTGCCATAAAGTTTTATACCCATCCATTCTTTTAAAACGTGTGATAATATCTTGTAAAGTAAATGTTAAAGCATGTCCAATATGTAAGCTTCCTGTTACATTTGGAGGTGGCATCATGATGGCAAAATTTTTACCCTCTTCTTGGATAGACTTGTTTCCATCTATCTCAAAGTATCCTCTGTCTTCACATATTTTGTAGTATTTATCCTCTATAATCGATGGTTCGTACTTTTCACTCATTGTTTAATTTCCTATTGATTTTATTACATTGATTAAAATATCCGCGATTATATCCAAATGTAGATTTATATTTGGTAAGTTAATTTAAGTATTAAAGCCAAAGGCTTTAATACTTATTTATTTAAATCTTTTGTAAATCCATTTAAACTAGAACCATCCAATCCTAAGTCTTTTAATAACGAATCTACTATAGGAGATTGTGCTTTGTATTTTAAGGCACTATTTACTAACTGGTCTGGCAAAGAATCTGCGCTAGCTGTGGCTACGCCTTGTCCATCTGAAGATGAACTATGGTTTAATCCATCCACTTGTAATATTTTTATACTATCAATATTTTCCATAGGTTTTACACTTTGAGCTATAATATCTGGTAATTGTTCTATTAGTTTGATTTTGATTTGCATTGCTATTTGTTCTGCTGACAATACATTTGAGGCATTGTTGATTGACTCTTTACCTTCTGCTTCAACTTTGTATTCTATTGCTTGTGCTTCGGCTCTTAGTTTTTGTGCTTCATTATCACTTTTTGCTGTAATTATTGCTTTATCTGCTAAACCTTGAGCTAGAATTCTTTGTGCTTCTGCTTGGTCTTGGGCTGCTTGTTTCTCAGCTTGTGCTCCAACTTTTATACCTATTGCTTCTTTTTCTGCTTCTTGTGAAGCTTCAACTAATTGAATAGATTTAGTTCTTTCTGCAATCTCTGTTTCTCTTACTGTTTTTACTTTTTCTTCTGCTCTAACTGCTGCTGCTCTTGCTTCATCTGCTTCTGCTTTTGCAATTGATTGCATTTTTGATTTTTCTGCAATTGCTATCTCTCTATCTTGATTTGATAACTCTATAGATTTATTTTTTTCAATATTTTTCTCTTCTAATAATTGATCTTTTAAAATTTTTGCTTGTTCTATCTCTTTTTCTGAGGCAATTCTTTTTTGCTCAATATCTTGCTCTGATAAAATCTTAGAGTTTTCAGCTATTTTTCTTTGTTCTGCTTCCTCTTTTGCTATTTCAGCTAATTGAGAGGCTCTTCTTATTGAAATCTCTCTTTCTTGTTGTAAAACTGCATACTCTTCCTCTTTTTTAATTTCTAGTGAAAGTCTTTTGGTTTCCAAATCTTTTTTTTCAATCTCTACAGAAGTATCTCTTTCTATATCATTTCTTATTTTTCTTCTAGCTTCAATCTCTTCTGTTAACCTTGTAAGACCTTCGGCATCAAAAGCATTATCAGGATTAAAAAACTTCTTATTTGTTTGATCTAAACCTGTTAAAGATACAGATTCCAATTCTAAACCATTTTTTAATAAATCCTCTGATACAACTTGTTGAACTTTTTGAACAAAATCTACCCTTTGTTCATGAAGTTCTACCATATGCATCTCAGCTGCAACAGCTCTTAAGGCATCTACAAATTTACCCTCAATCAACTCTTTTAATAAATCAGGCTGTGTTGTTCTTATACCTAATGTTTGAGCTGCAAAAGCGATTGATTCATTTACTGGTTTTACCCTTACATAAAACTCTGCTAATACATCAACCCTCATTCTATCTTTAGTAATCAAAGCTTGTTCATTTGATCTTTGTACTTCAAGTTTTAAAGTGTTCATATTTACAGGAATTATCTCATGCATAATTGGTAAAACAATTGCTCCACCATTCATAATCACTTTTTCTCCACCTAATCCAGTTCTAACAAAAGAGGTCTCTTTTGATGCTCTTCTATATAATCTTGTAAAAATCATTCCTAATGCTATCAATGAAACAATGATTATTAATGGAATCATTATTGCCATTGATGAAAAATTTATTCCTAAATCCATTTTATTTCCTTATATTATTTTTTCTGGTATATCTTTTGTTGCAAGAAAATTTTTTTTATTTTCACCAATTATCAAAACCTTATCACCTTGTAGAAATATCTCATTTTCATTTTCTGGTTCAATCATAAAATAGTGTGTTTGCCCATGTAAATCTTTTGCTTTTGCTTCAGCAGGTGAACCTTTAATTGCTTTTCCCAAGGTAATAGTTGCAATATGCCCTATCAAATCTTTTTTTGAGATGGAAGAGGATTCATCTTTTGGTAAAATTTTTGCAATTATTCCACCAAAAAATCTTACTGAGAATATGGAAAAGACAAGTGTAGGTATGATTATTATATATTGTAACCATAAAGTTCCAAATAGTTTATAGGCAAAAAGTTGTATTGATAAACCTATAATTCCAAATGAAGTTAAAAAGATAATAAGTAACATCAAAACAGGAACTTCTTTTAATCTAATCCAGCCAAAAAATCTAGAAAAAGAGTATCCAGTGTCTGTTTGGATATCTACTTCAAAATCTGCATCAAAGTCAGGGATTATTGAATCTAATACATCAGATAGTCCAGCACCTATTGCTACTAAAGCACCTTCTAAAATAGCAATAAATAACATCAAAACTATAGCTGAGGAAAAGAGTATATTGTTATGATGAAATATAAAGTCTAGTGTAGTCATTTTTTACTAGCTTTTAAACTTTCAAGTCTTTCAGAAACTCTATTATCCCTTACAAGTTTGTCTAGTTCTGCAAGTTTTGTTGCATCATCATTTAAAAATCTAGAATTTATATCTGCACTAACCCTTGAAAAAGCTGCATCTGCCTTTTCAACATTTGATTCTATATTTGCGGCTGTATCTTCCTCTTTTTTTATTTTTAGATACTCTTCTAAATCTTTTTGCATCTCTCTTTTTTTTGCATTTAAAGCATCAATATAATTTTCTAATTTAAGAATATTTTTTTCTATTTGCAATATAGACTCTTCTAAAATAGGAATCTGAGCTTCAATATCCATCTGTCTTGAGATGGCTGATTTTGCTAAATCATCTCTATTTTCATTTATTGCAACATCAATTTGCTGTGATAAATTTTTGTATTTTATTTTTTCATTTTCTAACTGAGATTTTGTTTTTCTCAATTCAATGTTTTCTCTACCTAATAATAATTTCACCTCATCAATTGTTGAATCAACTTCACGTATTGTTTCTTTCATCACTAATTCTGGTGACAAAGATTCTGCTTTGTCAACAATAGCATTTATACTTCCAGAAATCAGCCTAGAAACTCTTTTTGTGATACTTTCATTCATGTTTGTCCTTTATATTTTCAAAGATTATATATCATAAATGAAAAACGTCACATTTTCGTCACAAAATAAAAGATTTATAGATTTATTATGAATTTAAACTAAAAATAAAAAATATATTAAAAATTTAAGTTTTTAAAATAATAAAAAGATTGCTCTAAGGTCAAATTTCTTTAAGTTTTAATTCTTATAATCCTTAGCGTAAAATGGAGAAGTTATGGATATATTAAAAGCAATAGATGAGTTTTTGTTTCATTGTATATATGAAAAAAATTTAAGTGATAAAACACTAAAAGCATATAAAATAGATTTAAATCAATTTAGACAATTTAAACTTTGTGAAAATAAAGAGATTAAACAAATAGATAAAAATATATTAAAAGAGTATTTAAAAATTTTATATGAACAAAATTTAAAAGAAAAAACTATAAAAAGAAAACTAGCAACACTAAAAGCTATGTTTACTTATCTTGAATTTGAAGAATATATTTTAGTAAGCCCTTTTAGAAAAATGAAACTAAGTATAAAAGAACCTCAAAGATTACCTAAAACAATAGAACTAAAAGAGATAAAAAAACTTTTCATTTATGTCTATAAACTAAAAAATCAGTTCAAAAATAAAAATACCTATACCTATAAAAGTATCTTAAGAGATATAGCCGTGCTAGAACTACTATTTGCTACAGGAGTAAGAGTAGCTGAAATTTGTGACATAAAAACAAAAGATTTCAACTCAAATTTTAATGAACTAAAAATCATAGGAAAAGGGGATAAACAAAGAACAATACATATCTGTAACAACGAAGTAAAAAACGCCCTAAAAGAGTATCAATTTTTCTTCAAAGAAAAAATAAAAAAAGATAACAATTTTTTTATAAATAGATTTAACAAAAAACTATCAGAACAATCAGTTAGATTTATGATAAAAAAATACCAAAATAAAAGTAAAATAGAAAAACACCTAACCCCACATATGTTTCGCCATAGCTTCGCCACCCTACTTTTGGAAGAAGGTGTAGATATACGATATATCCAACATATGCTAGGACATAGCTCCATATCAACCACCCAAATATATACCAAAGTAAGTTTAAAACATCAAAAGAAAATATTGAATACAAAACATCCACGACGAAATTTTGAGGTAGGATAGATTTAGGATAATATTTTTTGTTTTTTATTGTCTTTTTTAATAAAGGATAATAAGGAATTATAATTAATGAATAAGCCTCAATATACCAAATGGTTTGACTATTCTTTTGGTCCATCTATAGCAATAATTGTATTTTTATTTACTTATTGGTTAGATCCAATGGGGTATGGTCCAAAGCAAGTTGCAACTGCTATACCAGCATTTTTATTATCAATAATAATTTTATTTATTGAACATGGAAGAATTGTTAGTAAAGAGGCAAAAAAATCTTCAGAATTATCTGATAGAGTGTATGAAGCAGTTAAAAATTATTTACATGTAATTCGTATAGGTTCTCCTATAAAAGCAATGGAGTATATTAATACAAGAATCCCTGCCTTAAGTGAAATAAAAAATACTTCATTTAATACTTTCAGTGAAATTGAAAGGTCTAATGAAAAGTTTTATATAACCAATGAGTATGATGATTTTCAAAAACAAATTATTAAATATATTTCGAAGTCATTATTATGTAAAGAACTTGGAGATCAATTTGCACTAGATAGATTTAGAAAAATATATACAGTAATTAAAGATAAGGATAAATATAAATACAAATTAATTTCTCATGCCGAACCTCAAATTAATTTTATTATTTTAGAATATAGAGATGGAAATAAAGAAGTCTTATTTAATTGGGATTTTAGAGGATTAGGACAAGATCCAATTGTATTATTATCAAAAGATGAAAAAATAGTAGATATGTTTTATATTCACTTTAATAATTTATGGAAAATATCATCACCTGATTATGATATAACTAACGAGTAAGTATTGAGACTAAATCTACTTCATAAAAGTAAGAATTATTATTGTTTTCTAAATAAGTATTATACCAGTCTTGTAATTCTTTTGACATATTTTCACTTAAATAATTTATTGTCCATTTGATTGTATTTTGATAATATTTTAAAAACTCTTTAGAATAAGGAGATGTTTTTTGAAAAAGTTCAAACTGAATTATCTTATGATTAAAATTTGAATTTTCTAAAGAAAGATAAGCTTTATCTAAATTATAATGTTTAAATAATTGACTATTATGGATAGAGTTAAATAAAACATTTTCAATATTAATCCTAAGTCTATGTTCCATTGGTCCAAATCTTATTGCAGCCCCGTCATATTGACGTATTACAAGTTTTCCATTATAATTAAGTTTATTTCGAATATTTTCAATAAAAATATTTTCATTTTTTACATATGAAAGTATATTAAAAGCTAAATATAAATCAGCAGTTGGAATATTCTTGCTGTCTTTAATAAAATCTAGTTGAAGAAATGTAATATTATTATTCCATTTTTTAGACTTTTTTTTTGCTTTATTAATTGCATCAATATCAGAATCAATACCTATTAATTGACAGTCTTTATCCACATAATCCTTAATTATCTCTAACCATAATCCAATACCACAACCTAAATCTACAATAATTTTAGGTCTAAAATTTTTCAATAATTTTTTGATAAATTCAATTCTTTCTGTAAGTTTTGCATTATGATGTTCATGTAGCCAGTCTGAAGAGCTTAAAGGTTTTCCTGATAAATTATTCCATTTCTTTTGCATAATTCCTTATTATCCTTTATTAAAAATATTATAAAATAACCTTTATTAATATAATAAATAATAATATCAAATTTCCGTCACAAAGTGCGTCACAAAAATATTATATATAAAATTATTTTTAAATTTTTATTAAAGTGTATAGAATAGTTATAAAAATATGAAAGTTAAAAGAGAAAAAAATTAATCTTCCTCTTTTTTAATAAGTCCAGCCTCTTTTAAAAATGGGCTATGGATAAAATCCATTTTTTTTATTTTATCAAATTTTGCATAGCTTAAGTATAGAATATCTTTTGCTCTGGTTACTGCAACGTAGAAGAGTCTTCTTTCCTCCTCTAGGCTTCCACCTTTGTTCATTAGTTTTCTGTTTGGAAATCTTCCATCCATCAAATCAATTACAAAAACCTCTTTAAACTCTAAGCCTTTGCTGGCATGAACAGAGAGTAAATTTACACCCTCCCCTTCACTCATCTCTCCACCACCTAAAATCATAGAGTTTACAAATTTTGATAGGTCTTGGAAGTTTCTAGCTAGATTTCTTAGAAGCATACTCTTTCTATTTATTTTTGCTAAGGCTTTTGTTTTTTGTATTGCGTTTACTGTTCCATCTTTTTGTGTTGCTCTTTTTGTTGCTAAAAACTCTTTTAGTCTTGAATACATCATTGATGAACTAATTGAACCAACTAAACTTTCTGGATTTTTTGTTCTTCTTAATTGTTTTATTAACAAATAAAAATCATAAATAAACTTTGCCCCATCAACACCTAATTTTGGATGTTTAAGTATAGGGTTTCCTAAAAAAGCCTCTTCAAAACCACAATCTTTGAATTTAGATACTGAACCTAATTCTATAAAATCGTCAAAAAGTCCTAATTGTATGTTTTTAACTTTATTTGTCTCAAACGGGTTAGAAATTGATTCATCAGGATGAAATAAACCTTTAAACATATCTCCATTCCCTAATTTTATCAAGGCATCAAAAATATCTTTTGCTATAGCTTTTCCTATCCCTTTTCCATGTTCTAATACATGGATAAATGCCATCATATCATTATGACTTAACTGCATAACCAAAATATCAATTATAAACTTCACCTCAACAGAATCAAAAAAAGACATTCCACCTTTTCTACGTGCTGGTATTCCATACTCTCTTAAGTTTGCTTCAATCCCATCTGCACTAGAATTGTTTCTAAAAATAATTGCTATCTCATCATGAGGTGTGCCACTTTTTGAGATAAGTTCAGAGATATAATGATATTGGGAAAAAAGTTCTGTAAACTCTAAAAGCTTAGGTTTTATATCTACATCTGTTCTCATAACTTGCAAATCTTTTTCATAGATTCTTTCATTGTATTCGATAACTTTTGTAGCCAAATCCAAAATTGGTTTACTTGAACGATAGTTTTTCTTTAGAGTATATACATTTGCATCTTTGTATCTTTTTGAAAATGTTGAGATAATTCCTATATCTGAACCATTAAAAGCATAAATACTTTGATCATAATCTCCTACACAAAACAAAGATTTTGGTTTAAAAGCATCTAAAAGTCTTCCTTGTAAAGGGTTAGTATCTTGATACTCATCTACAAGTATCTCTTTAAAATCAAACTCTTGTTCTTTTAAGGTACTTAACATAATAGTTAATAAATCATCAAAATTTGCATATCCATATTTGATTTTTAGTTCATTGAACTCTAAAACTACATCTTCATAAATTGCTGTATATAGTTCATGGTCTGGATTTTTGTTTAATACCCAAGCTGCAAAATCTTCTCCCTCATTTGAGTTTAGATACAAAGAGTAAATATCATATAAATACCCTCCATCATAAGGATTTGCATCATCACTTCTATCATAAAATACTCTTTTTTCATACAAGGATTTAAAAAGTGTTTTTAATTCATTAGGTTGTTTTAGTGTAATATTTATCTCTAATTGTTTTAATAGTTTATATGAAACAGAGTGAAAGGTTCCAGCCATAATTTTTTGGGCAATATCTTTACCAAAAAATTTTGCAACTCTCGTAACCATCTCAGCTGCTGCTTTATTTGTAAATGTTAAAAGTAATATCTCTTCTGGATTTACACCATTGTTTATCAAATTTGCTATTCTTCCTACAATAGTAGAAGTTTTTCCTGTACCTGCACTAGCTATAATTAGGTTATAACCTGGTTTGCAAGTAGCTGCACTTAGTTGTTCTTGATTTAAATTTGATAATGGCATTAGTTGGTAATTTTTCTATGTAGTCTTTTCATTTTCGAATATTATCATAAAGATTCTACAGTAAATCTAAAAGCAAAAAAAAAGCTTCTCCGAAGAGAAGCTTTTTTACACACAAGGAAACAAATTTCATGGAAGAATTTAAAAAAAATTCGCAATTTTTAAAATCATTTAAGAAGCGTTCGCGTTCTTCTTAATCCATATGAAAATTATAAAGGATATGTATTAACTAAGTTATAATAAAAAGTTAATGGTTAGTTAATAATCCTATGTTTTCTTAAATATTTTATGTTTTTTTCAAATTCTTCTAATAAATTTATAATGAAATTATGAAACCATAGGAAGTAAAATAGTAAAAATTGCTCCTTTAGAACCATTTTTTACCGTTAAACTACCTTTCATATGTTCCTCTATTATTACTTTTGACATATATAAACCTATGCCTGTACCATGTGATTTAAATTTTGTTGTAAAATATGGTTCAAAGATTCTGTTTATGATCTTTTCATCTATCCCTTTACCATTATCTTCAACCTCTATAATTATATTTTTACTATCATTTTTTATATTTATTTTTATTAGATATTTAATTTGAGTATTAGTATCACAATTTTCAATACTATCTCTTGCATTTGATAAAAGATTTAATAATACTTGCACTAATCCATTTTTTGTACCAAGAATTTTATTTTCCATATCCCCTAAGGTATTTACTTCAATTTTGCATTTTAATTCTTTTGAATTAAAAAGATTTAGTGAGGTATCAATCACTTCTTTTAAACTAAAAGTTTCATTTTCATCTTTTGGATTAAAGAAATACATAAAATCATTTATTGTTTCAGACATACTTTTTGTAAGTTCTTTACTTCTTTTTACTATTTCATGAAGATTTTCTTCATTTAATTTTTTCATTTTATATTTTATTTCTATACTTTGAAAAAGCAGTCCTAATGAATTTAGAGGTTGTCTCCATTGATGGGCAATATTTCCTATCATTTCACCCATTGATGCTAATTTTGCTTGTTGAACTAATAATTGTTGTTGTTTTTTAGACTTTTCAACCTCTTCTTCTACTCTTTTTTCTAAATTAAAATTGTATTCTTCTAATAAAGCTTGTTTTTTGTAAATCAAATAAAAAACAAAAAATAGAAAAATCGTTATTAAAATATTATAATAAAATATTGTTTCTTTCCCTTTTTCTATTATATCTCTTTTAGATAATGTAACTAAAGATAAAA
>QKDL01000069.1 GCA_003252105.1 Arcobacter sp. | reverse complement strand
TATTTTTTGGCTTTTATTTCAATTATGGTTTATTCCAATTATTATATATATTTTTTTTAAAAATCCTACAAAACTTAGTAGTTTTGATCTTTATTCAGCAATTTTTATTGGTATACCAATATTAATTTCTCCATCATTAAAAATTTATTTTTATGCAAAAGATAAGAGAACTATAAAATTTTTAGATAATGAGATTTTATTTTTGCACAAAAACATAGTTATTGAGTCAATAAAAACATCTGAACTAGTTTCTATTAAAAAATCTTACACAGATTATTATCATAAAAGCCAAGATATAAATTTCATACAAGAAATAGTAACAATAATTTTATTCCCATTAGTTATATTATCTCATTTATTATTGATTTTTAACAAATATTTATTTATTCAAATTATTAATGAGACAGAAGAGAAATTTAAATTATATAGTTCTATATTAGTTTTTTCAGAATCAGCTTTTATAAATATTTTTCCAACCTCTTCAAAGGAGTATATGGAAATAAAAAAATATTTTGAAGATAAAAAAAATATAGATATTGAAAAACAAGAAATCATTTTAAAATATTCTTATTATTGGGAAAAAATAGATATATAATTAAGAAAGAAAAGTTAAAATCAATTCAATATATTTTTATTCAAAATGAAAGTAAATACATTTTTTCTTTCATATCAAAACAAGATTACCAACTTAAATACAACTATTGTACACTCTTCCAATCCTTAAGCTTATGAAATATTACCTTTTGTTAAAATAACGCAAATTAAAATATTATTAAAGAAGTTATGATGTTAGAAAATAAGATTTCAGATATAAAAACCGAATTATCAAAAGTTATTGTTGGTCAAGAAGATATGATAAATGCACTTTTAATTGGATTACTAACAAATGGGCATGTACTATTAGAAGGGGTTCCTGGACTTGCAAAAACTACTACTGTAAAAACTTTGGCTAGTGTTATAAACCTGAAATTTAAAAGAGTTCAATTTACCCCTGATTTATTACCTAGTGATATTATAGGTGCTCAAATCTATGATATGAAAACAGAAGAGTTTAAAATCAAAAAAGGGCCTATTTTTACAAACCTTCTTCTTGCAGATGAGATAAATAGAGCTCCTGCAAAGGTTCAATCAGCTCTACTTGAAGTTATGCAAGAAAGACAAGTTACTATTGCAGAGGATTCATTTTTGATTGATTCTCCTTTTTTGGTTCTAGCTACTCAAAACCCTATTGAACAAGAGGGTGCTTACTCTTTGCCTGAGGCTCAACTTGATAGATTTATGTTTAAAATTGTGGTTGGGTACAACACAAAAGAACAAGAGTATGAAATAGCCAAAAGAGTTACCTCAAACCAAATCTTCGAACAAAAAAAAGTGATGACAAAAGATGAATTGACAGCTTTAAAAAAAGAGGTTACAAATGTACATATGGATAAAGAGCTTGAAGAGTATATTGTAGATTTGATATGTGCTACAAGAGAACCTCAAAACTATGGTTTACAAGAGATTCAAGATTATATCCAATTTGGTGCAAGTCCAAGGGCAACTATTGATATGTTTAAAGCTGTAAAAGCTATGGCATTTATAAGAGGAAACAATTATGTTAGTCCTATTGATATCGCTTTAGTTATAAAAAATGTTTTAAGACATAGAATAATTCTAACATATGAAGCGCAAGCGATGGATATCAATGTGGATGATTTAATTCAAAAAATTTTAGAAAAGGTTGATATTCCATAGATGAATAAACAGCTAAAAAAAATACTCATCAAAACAAAAAAGCAAGTTTTTTCTGAAGTTATAGGAAATAACTCCTCTTTATTAAAAGGGGAAGGTTATGACTTTTTAGAGTTAAAAGAGTATGAGTATGGGGAAGATGTTAAAAATATTGACTGGGTTATTAGTGCAAAATTTAAAAAACCCTATGTCAAAGTTTTTCATGCCCAAAGGGAATTAAATATAAATATAATTCCTATACTAAGTGGTTCTGTATATTTTGGGACAAAAAAATTCAAACAAGAACTTATTGCTGAAATCTGTTCTTTATTAGCTTACTCTTGTATCAAACAACAAGACCCTTTTAGCTCTTTTATTGCAAATACAAATGTTAATATCTGTACAAAAAAATCAAAAAGAGATTTTTCAGTAAATCAAATGACTAAGTCAATACTTGAATATCAAGTTGTGGGTAAAACTATTAATTATTCACAAATTACTACTGAACTTTTTAAATTTATCAAAAAAAAATCTATCATTTTTTTGATAGGAGATTTTTTTGATATCGAAAATCTAGATTTAAGATTACTTGGCAAAAAACATGAAGTTATCTCTATAATTATTAGAGATAGATTCGAAGAAAAACCTTTCGAACTTGGAAATGTTAATCTAATAGATCCTTCAACAAATCAAGTTTTTGATGGAAATATAGATGAACTTATACTAAAAAAATATATAGCAAAAGTAAAACAAAATGATCATAAACTATATGAACATCTTCAATCATGTAATATTAGATTTTGTAAAATTTATACTGATGAAGAGCCTTTATCAAAACTTCTAAGGTTGATGAGATAATGAACCAACAATTAAAACTGCATGATATAAAAGGTTTGGAAACTATTCCTGATATCTCTTTTTACATCTTCATTTTATTAATTGTTTTAGCCTTTGCTATTGTTTCAATAGTTTTATTTTTTATATACAGATATTTTAAAAATAAAAAACCAAATAAAAGAAAAGAGTATTATGAGATATTAAAAACATTAGATTTTGATAACCCAAAAGAGTGTGCATATAAAATTACTAAATATACTAGACTACTAGCTAGAAACGAAAGAGAAAAAAAACTATGTTTTGAACTTATAGAAGAGTTAGATAAGTACAAGTATAAAAAAGAAGTCTTGCCTTTAGACAATCATATAAAGGTAATTTTTGATAGATTTATGGATATTGTAGATGTTTAATTTTAGTTTTGAATACCCTTTATTTTTAGTTCTTATTCCACTATTTATTGTATGCTCAATATTTTGTAAAGCAAAATCACCCTCTTATATAATTCCCCATTTAAATATATTTGAAAAAAGTCAGAAAAGCACCTCTATGATACAAAACATATTAAAATTTTTAGTTATGTTTTGTAGTATTATTGCCCTAGCCTCTCCATATAAACAATTAGATACACAACTTATTAAAAATGATGGGATTGATATTGTACTTAGTTTAGATACAAGTGGTTCAATGCAAAAACCAGGATTTAATAAAGACAATCCCAAAGAATCAAGATTTGATGTAGTAAAAAATATAGTAAAAGATTTTATCACAAAAAGAGTGAATGATAATATTTCAATAATAGTTTTTGCAAATTCTGTTATGATGGCTACACCACTTAGTTTTGATAAAGAGGCACAAAAAACAATCTTGGATTATATTGAAGTGGGTATTATAGGGACTCAAACAGCGATGATTGACTCTCTTGCTTTTTCAATAAATATCTTAAAAGAGTCAAAAGCAAAATCAAAAGTTGTTATTTTATTAAGTGATGGTGAAGACAACTATAGTACAACTCCTTTAGATGTGGTATTGAAATTATTAAAAAAATATTCAATAAAAGTTTATACTATAGGTATAGGAGACTCAAATAAAATTGTTTTAAATAAAATAGCAAAACAAACTAATGCAAACTCATATATTGCATATTCAAAAGATGATTTAGGCGATATATATGAAAAAATAAACTCTTTAGAAAAGACCAAAATAAATAACAATAAAGTGGTTTTAAAAAGTTATTTATTTTTTTATCCACTATTTTTAGCTATCATTTCACTTATATTATTTATATATTTAAAAAATAGACACTAAAAGGTATATAGTGGAAGAGAATAAAACTGAAAAACTAAAGGCTGCATTAAATAAGACTTTTACTTCTGAAGATATTGAAAATAAATTAAAACAGAATATGCATAAAGAGATAAAGGAAGAACCAAAAAAATCTTCTAAAATAGAAACTCAAGCTTTACAAACTCCTAAAAGAAATATCTCATATATAAATATTTTGATCTATATATTGTCAATTGTTATAATCTTTCTTTTATTTATTGCAATATACTTATTTTTAAATTCATCTACAAAAAAAGAAGTTATTAAACAAATTCCCAAAGAGGTTATAAAAGAGATTAAGGTTGAGGTAGAAAAAGAAAAAATTGTAGATTTGAATAATACCAATTTTAATAAATACTACAATGCTTTAAAATTCAACACACTTAAATGTTATAACTTCCAAAAAGGGAATTCAATACTTACTAAAAAATGCCAAGATAGTATTAATGATTTTTTAAAACAAAATAAAGATGCAATTAGGTTTGAAATCTTACCTGTAGTGGCAGAAGATGATAATATAATATTTGAAAAAATCAAACCAAAAATTCAAGAGTTTGAAAAATCTTTTAAAGATAAAATTGAAGAGTATATTTTACGAGGTTTATCAAGACAAAGGGTTTTAGAGGCAACTGAATATATTAAAGATAATTTTGGGAAAAGAGTAATAATAACACCTACAAACTATTATGTAAAATCAGTTAAAAACAATAAAGGTATAATCATAAAAGCATATTATTCAAAAGATTAATTAATATGCTTTAAAACCTCATCTTTATCCACAAGTGGAAATTTCTTATCATAAATTATTTGATAAGGTTCATCCCCTTTTCCTAAGATTAAAACTACACTATTTGAATTTTCTTTTCCAAGATTTACAGCTTGTTTTATAGCTTCTTTTCTATTTATCTCTACTATTAGATTATCTTTATTTTTAATCCCTTTACAGATATCATCTATAATTAAATCAGGATCTTCAAATCTTGGATTATCAGAAGTTACAATGATAGTTTTAGCAAAGTTAGATGCAATTTGTCCCATAAGTGGACGTTTATCTTTATCTCTGTCTCCACCTGCACCAAATACAGTTATAATATCTTTATGGTGAAAACTTTCATAAACCTCTTTCATCCCATCAGGAGTATGAGCAAAGTCAACTATTACCAGTGGATTATCTGAAACTATTTCCATCCTTCCACTAACCCCAGCAAAATTCTCTACAGCTTCACATATTTCATCAAGACTTTTATTTGTAACCATATTTACACTTGCTATTGCAGCCATAAGATTATAAATATTAAATATACCCATCATAGTAGATGAAAATGAGTGCATAGAATCTATTTTTGAAAACATTACATGCATACCATTTTTAAATGAATATGCACCAACTTTATATGTAGCAGGGTTTTCTAAAGAGTAAGTCAATGTATTTTTAGGATTAAATTTTACATTTACATCATCTTTATTTATTAGTTTTTTACTCTCATCGCTTAAAAATGAGTTTTTAACATCTATATACTCTTGGATTGTTTTATGGAAATCCAAATGATCTCTTGTAATATTTGTTAAAACTTTTAACTCAAAATCTAAACCTTCAACTCTTTTTTGAGCAATGGCATGTGAACTTACTTCCATCACAAAAAAATCACAACCATTATCAAGTGCTTTTAATATATGAGCAAAATTATCAAGTTGCATTGGAGTAGTAAGTGTATAATCTTCTACTTTTTCATCACTTATAAAAAAGCCTCTAGTTCCCTGTAAAGCTACTTTAAACCCTAAATCTAAAAGTATTGAATATATTGCTGCTGCTGTAGTAGTTTTTCCATTAGTTCCTGTAATACCAATGATTTTGATTGCACTTATATCAATATGATTTTTTAAATCTTTTGCCTCAATAAAGTTTTCGCAACCATTATCTCTGGCATTTTGGATATATTTTTCATTTAAAGAAGTAATGACAAAGTATGTGTCTTTATTTACCTCTTTTGAATTATCAGTGAAACTCTTATTATTTATGTTCAGTAACAATTTTTTTATCTTCTAATTTTTTATATAATTCTTCAATCTTTTTATCATAAGAGAAGTATTCATTAAATCCATCAAGATATGAATAAGCTGTACTATTAAAATCATTATCTATAAGTCTACTTACAAAATCAAAAAAGTCCTCTTTTGACTCAATTGCAACCTTTGTAGAAAACATAATATCTTCAAATGCAACTCTAAAAGAACCTCTTGATTCAATAAGTTTTTTAAAATCTTCATATCTAATAGCATCCAAAGAATCAACACTTGATTCTGTTAAATCCTTTAGAATATCCATCATTTTTTCCATATCACCATCATAGGCATTAACAATATTTTCTACATATTCTATTGCTTCATCTATATTTTCATCTTTTGCAATAGTGAAATAATCATATAAAGATGTACCTTTATCCAAATCTTCACTTGCAATATCACAAAAAAGTGCATATATTGGATACTCTTTTTTTAAAGGAAAATTGTATGATAACTGCGAATATATAAATAAAGCTTTGTCAAATTGTTTTTCTAAAAAATATCTATTTGCTTCATTTACTAATCTAGTTTCATTTATCATTAAAGCTCCTGTAGATTATTTTCCATACCTTGTGGTACATTTACTATCTCTAATTCTGGATGGATTGCTGATTTTAACTCTTTCTCAACAATAAATTTCAACGTACTTCCACTTGCACTGCAACCTACACATGAACCTTGTAGTTGTACATAAACTTTTCCATTCATAATATCTATTAATTGTATTGCCCCACCATCTCTTGCTAACATTGGTGCAATTTTACTTTCAATAATAGAACTAACAGGTGGTCTTAAGTCCTCATCACTAAATGGCATCATTTTTTGTTAACCTTCTTTGCTTTTATATTTACATAAACTATTCCAATAGCTGTTAACGCTAGTATTACAGCTATTGTAGAAAAAATAAATGTGAGAGTTACTTCATTTTCAAACATTTTAGTTTAATACACTCTCACATCTTTGACATAAAGTTTCTTCATTTGTAGAAGTAAACTTCCAACATCTAGGACATTTAGCTTTTGAAGCTTTGTAGATTTCAAACTCTTTTCCATCAATTTCAAAGAATCCTAATCTATTCTCCTCTTTTTTATCAGTAATTTTACTTACTAAAAACCAATCTTCACTTTCAACTTGTTCTAAAGCTAAAATATCTTCACTATTTGTATAGATACTTAATTCTAATGTAGATTTGATTATTTTTTCTTTTTTAAGTGTATCTATTGCTTCACTAAACTTTTCTTTAGCATTTAATAAAACTTGTTCATTAAGCTTACTTTCAACAACAGGTAACTCAACTTTTTTATAATCAAATATATCTTTTGCTCCATCTTTAATAAATTCAGGTGCATATTCAAGTAACTCATCCATAGTATAAGTTAAGATGCAAGATAGTGTTGAGATAAGTTTTTTTGTGATAATAGCCATAGCACTTTGAGAGCTTCTTCTATGTATATCATTTTTGTCATCACAATATAATCTATCTTTACAAACGTCTAAATAGATACCAGATAAATCAACTACTAAGAAGTTATTTAATCTATTTAAACCTTTTGAAAATTCATAAATTGAAAATGCAGCTTCAATCTCATCAAATACTTTTTTAGCTTTATTTAATATCCATTTATCAAGTTGACCCATTTTATCTATATCAACTATTACATCTAAATCATCTACATTTGCAAGTAAAAATCTTGCAGTATTTCTTATCTTTCTATATAGTTCTGCATTTTGTTTTAAGATATTATCAGAAATTTTTTGGTCATTTTGATAATCACTCATTGCAACCCATAATCTAAGTATTTCAGAACCATATTGTTTCATGATTTTCGCAGGGTCAATTACATTCCCCTTTGACTTAGACATTTTTTCACCTTTTTCATCCATAGTAAATCCATGAGTTACTAAAGCTTTATATGGTGCAATTTCACTAGAAGCTAAAGTTGTTAAAAGTGAAGATTGGAACCAACCTCTATGTTGATCACTTCCTTCTAAATACATATCAGCAGGGAATGTTCCTGCATCATAATTTCTACTTCTTAAAACTGCATGTTGAGTCGAACCTGAATCAAACCAAACATCTAAAATATCCATAGTTTTTTCTAAATCTTCTGGATTTAAACCACTTCCTGGATATAATAATTCAGAAATCTCTAAATCATACCAAGCATCACAACCTTTTTGTTCAAAAATCATAGCTGTATAATTTAATACTTTTTCATCAAAAATTATCTCATCAGTTTTTTTATTTCTAAAAAATGCAATTGGAACTCCCCAATCTCTTTGTCTAGAGATACACCAATCTGGTCTTCCTTCAAGCATTGCTTTTAGTCTATTTTTACCCCATGTAGGGAAAAATTCAATCTCATCTAATGCGTTTAAAGCATTTTGTCTTAATGTATTATTTTTTTCTCCATACTCATCATCAATAGAGATAAACCATTGTTTTGTTGCTCTAAAAATAATTGGTTTATGAGTTCTCCAACAGTGTGGATATGAGTGTCTTATATCTTTTCTACTTAAAAGTGCTTCACCTAACTCTTCTAAAATCATCTCATTTGCTTTAAATACATGAACACCAAGATATTTATCTGTATCTTTAAATAGTTTTTCTCTAACTATAGTTTCATCATATTTACCCTCAGCATCAACTGGCATAATAACATCAAGACCATATATTAATCCAACTTTATAGTCATCCTCACCATGTCCTGGTGCAGTATGTACAGCTCCTGAACCTGTTTCCATTTCAACATGTTCACCTAATACAATTTTTGATGTTCTTCCATTTAATGGATTGATTGCAAATGTATTTTCTAAACTTGTTGGATTTATTGTTTCAACAATAGTTCCTGAAATAATTTCGTTTTCTACAAGAGAGTTATAAAGTTTTTTTGCAACTATAAATTTATCACTTGTTAAAACATACTCCTCTTCACCATTAAGTGCAATACCTGTATTTGCAGGAAGTGTCCAAGGTGTTGTAGTCCAAATAATTAGACTTGCATCAATAGTTTCATGTTTAAATGCAACATAAATAGATGGTGAAGTTTTATCTTCATACTCAACTTCTGCTTCTGCTAATGCTGTTTGTGCTGCCCAAGACCAATAAACAGGTTTACTTCTTTGTACTAATAATCCTTGTTTTGCAATTGCACATAATTCTCTATAAATATTTGCTTCAAATTTAAAATCCATAGTTAAATAAGGATTATCCCAATCCCCAATAACACCAAGTTTTTTAAACTCATCTTTTTGAATTTCAACAAATCTACTCGCATGTTCTCTACAAAGTTCTCTAATTTTTGACTTTGGAAGCTCTTTTTTCTTTGTAGTTCCTATTTTCTCTTCAACTTTTTGCTCAATTGGAAGACCATGACAATCCCATCCTGGAACATATCTAGTTGATTTACCTTCAAAATAATGGTATTTAACAATGATATCTTTTAAAATTTTATTTAATGCGTGCCCAATATGAATATGACCATTTGCATATGGTGGTCCATCATGCAGTGTAAAAGAAGGTGCACCTTCTCTATTTTTTTTCATTCTGTCGTAAACTTTTTCCTCATCCCATGAAGCATATCTTTCTGGCTCATTTTGAGGAAGATTACCCCTCATAGGAAACTGTGTATTGGGTAATAATAAACTATCTTTGTAATCCATTTTCATGTACCTTAATAAAATATTGTAATTGAAACCTCTAAATAATATATATTTATTCAAAGGTTTCAATTATCTGTAAATCGGAGATTATATCTAAAGTTTAGTTAATTTAATCTAAGTAGTTTTTTTAGATTTTTTTTATTAATTTTGTATAACTTTAGTACAAAATACACAGTTACTAAGCAGTTGAAACCTTTTATTTGTTTCCATTGTACACAAGTTGCGCACGTAAAATTTTGAAGATAAATATATAAAATGTTACTATTAAACATACTTTGTTATAAAGATTAAAAAGAATTATAATCTTTTTAATAAACTTATCATTTATATGGTAAAATCTTTACTAAAATTAAAAACTATAATACAGGAAAGTTACAATATGGATACAAAACACTATGAGGTAGTAATTGTAGGTGGTGGGATTTCTGGTGCCGCACTTTTTTATGAATTAGCGAGATATACTGATGCTAAAAGCATCTGTATGCTTGAAAAATATGAGGATTTAGCAACTCTTAACTCAAAAGGGACAAGTAACTCTCAAACTATTCACGTTGGAGATATTGAAACAAACTATACACTTGAAAAAGCTAAGATTACAAAAAGAACAGCAAAAATGATTGAAAAGTTTAACCTAATGAGAGGGTTACAAGATAAAATCATGTTTGCTCATCAAAAAATGGCTCTTGGTGTTGGTGAAAAAGAGGTTGAGTTTATCAAAAATAGATACGAAGAGTTTAAAGAACTTTTCCCTTATTTAGAGTTATGGGACAAAGAAAAACTTAGAGAATTAGAACCAAAATTAGTTTATGCTGATAAAGAGCAGACAAAAGATAGACCTGAACCAATTTTAGCAATGGGTACACAAAGTGAGTATACTACAGTTGACTTTGGAGCAATGACAAAAGAGTTAGCAAAAGCTGCACAAGAGGAAGAAGGTGTAACTACTGATATTTTCTTTAACGCTGAAGTTGAAGAGATTGAAAAAATTGGTGATAAATATAAATTAACTACTACAAGTGGTTCTGTATTTACAGCTAATTTCGTTGTTGTAAACGCTGGTGCTCACTCATTATTCTTAGCTCACAAAATGGGTTATGGAAAACATATGGGTTCTTTATCTATGGCTGGATCATTTTATATTACAAATGGTGAATACCTAAATGGTAAAGTATATATGGTTCAAAATCCAAAACTTCCATTTGCTGCACTTCATGGAGATCCAGATATCCTTTGTGACGGAAAAACAAGATTTGGTCCTACTGCACTTGCACTTTTAGTTCTTGAAAGATATAAAGGTGGTAAATCATTTTTCCAATGTTTAAAAACAATGAATTTTGATGGTAATATCTTAAAAATCTTCTGGGATTTAATCAAAGATAGTGAGATCAGAAACTATGTATTTAAAAACTTCTTATTTGAAGTTCCAGGAATCAATAAAGGTCTATTTGTAAAAGATGCAAGAAAAATTGTTCCATCATTAAGCACTGATGATATAGAGTATGCAAAAGGATTTGGTGGAGTTAGACCTCAAGTTCTAAACAAAGAGGAACAAAAACTTATGCTTGGTGAAGCTTCTATTAACCCAGGGGATGGAATTTTATTCAATATGACTCCAAGCCCAGGTGCAACTTCATGTTTAGGTAATGCAGAAAGAGATATAAAAATCGTTGCAGAATACTTAAATCTTAAATTTGATGAAGAAAAATTCTTAAGTGAATTAACTGATTAATATAAATCATTTAAATTAATGTATGGGATTTTCCCATACATAAAGGTTCTTAATATATGTATGACAATATCTTTAATGAAAACAATATGATTGAGTTTCAAAATCTATTAAGAACACATAATAAAAGTATAACAACTGCAGAGAGTTGTACTGGAGGTTTAGTTGCTTCTATGATAACTGAAATCTCTGGTTCATCTGATATATTTAATGGTTCAATAGTTACCTACTCTAATAAGATTAAAAATCAAGAGTTAGGTGTTAAACTAGATACCTTAGAAAAATATGGAGCAGTAAGTATCCAAGTAGTAAGTGAGATGCTTGATGGGGTACTAAAAAAATTTGATGCAGATTTTGCAATTGCTATTAGTGGAATTGCTGGTCCAAATGGTGGAGTAAAAAACAAACCAGTTGGGACAGTTGTGATTGGAATATCTGGTAAAAATATAGACAAAAATATAGAAATATTTTTGTTTAAAGGGGATAGAAAAGAGGTGCAAATACAAGCTGCAAAAACCTCTTTGAAAAAAGTTTTCAATTTTTTCCAAAAAACCCTTGACAAATAGTTCAAAATTCACTATAATTCCACTCCATTTTAAGAAGAACTACTTCTAAAAATGAAATGACCCGTTAGCTCAGCCGGTAGAGCATCTCCCTTTTAAGGAGGTGGCCGAAGGTTCGAATCCTTCACGGGTCACCATAAAAATGATATATTTAATAATTGGCCCCTTCATCTAGCGGTTAGGATTCATGGTTTTCATCCATGCCACAGGAGTTCGAGTCTCCTAGGGGTCACCAATTTTTAAATATATATTTTGGTCGATTAGCTCAGTTGGTAGAGCGCTACCCTTACAAGGTAGATGTCATAAGTTCGAGTCTTATATCGACCACCATGTTCTTAATTGAACACCCACTTACTACAAAATTTAATGGCCCCTTCATCTAGCGGTTAGGATTCATGGTTTTCATCCATGCCACAGGAGTTCGAGTCTCCTAGGGGTCACCATTAAAGGTGCGGCTGTAGTTTAGTTGGTTAGAATGCCTGCCTGTCACGCAGGAGGTCGCGAGTTCGAGTCTCGTCAGCCGCGCCACTTTTTATTTAAAATGACCCGTTAGCTCAGCCGGTAGAGCATCTCCCTTTTAAGGAGGTGGCCGAAGGTTCGAATCCTTCACGGGTCACCACGCTAATATCCTTTTAGATATAGCAATTATTTTTTACTGTTAAATGGTCGATTAGCTCAGTTGGTAGAGCGCTACCCTTACAAGGTAGATGTCATAAGTTCGAGTCTTATATCGACCACCATTTTGAAAGTGTGCGGCTGTAGTTTAGTTGGTTAGAATGCCTGCCTGTCACGCAGGAGGTCGCGAGTTCGAGTCTCGTCAGCCGCGCCACTTACATTTTCTTCATTTTCATAGATATTTTATCAAAATTCAGTTATTCTTTCTTTCATTATTTTTTAAGGTAATTATATGATTAAAGCAAAATCACTCTATCACTTAATTTTATATAGTATATTTTTTATTATCATCTTAACCTCCTCTTTTACATTTATCATTATTGAAAACACCTTTGATGAGTTTCAAGAGAAAATTAAAATTATAAAAGAAGATTATTCTCAAAAACAAAAAGAATTAATCCAAGCAGATATAAAATATACTCTAAAATTTATTGAGTATTATCATAATAAGTTTAAAGATATAAAATCAGAAGAAGAGATAAAAAAAGATTTATTAAGCTCTATTGGACAAATAAGGGATGATAAAAGTGTTGATGATTATATATTTATATATAAATTTGATGGTACTTTACTTTATTATCCTGTAGAGGCTGAAAGTATTGGAAAAAATTTGTATGAGTTTACAGACCCTTCAGGTAAACAAGTAATAAAAGAGTTAATCAATATCTCTCAAAAAAAAGATGGGGGATTTGTTAAATATATCTGGTATAAACCAGCACTTAAAAATGATGCACTTAAAATATCATATGCCTTGTCTTATAAACCTTGGAATTGGACTATTGGAAAAGGTATATATTTAGATGAAATAGATGAATTAGTTAAAAAGAAAAAAGATGAATATGATGAAAAGATTGCAAACTATGTTTTACAAATTCTTTCATTAACTATAATGTTAGTTCTTTATTCTATATTTATTTATAAAAATGCAACTATATTAATTGTAAATGATGTTAAAGAGATTGGTAAATATTTCAAAGAAACTCAAAAAAGCGATACAAGAATAAATCAAAATAGATTAATCTTTGGAGAGTTTAAAGTTATTGCAAATTATGCCTATGATGCAATGCATAGTATTAAAGATAAAACCTTAATGCTTGAAGGTTTAAATAAACACCTTGAAGAAAAAGTTGAAGAACAAACAAAAGAATTAAAAGAGTTAATTGACTCACAAAAAAAATTTTTAAAAAACTCTGTACATGAAATCAATACTCCTCTTTCTATTATTAGAACAAATATAGATTTATTAAAAATGCATACACCAAGTAATAAGTATATATCAAATATTGATAGTGGAACAAAAATTATTCAATATATTTACGATGATTTATCATATCTAATAAAAAAAGATAGAGTTGAGTATCCTAAAGAGTATATTAATTTTACTGAATTTTTAAATGATAGATTGTCATTTTTTTATACGGTTGCTGTTTCAAATGAGCTACACTTTATAGCTAATATTGAAGAAGATATTTATATTAAGTTTAATAAATTAGAATTACAAAGAATAGTTGATAATAATATATCTAATGCAATAAAATATTCTCATGCTAGATCTCCAATATATATTAATCTTACATATTTTGATGATGAATATGTTGAGTTTTTTGTTCAAACAAATTCTGATAAAATAACAAATCCTGATAAAATATTTGGTGATTTTTATAGAGAAAATACATCACGAGGTGGTTTTGGTTTAGGTCTTCGTATAGTAAAAGAGATTTGTGATAAAAATTTAGTTATAATAAGCCTCAACTCAAATGAAAAAGACACAAAATTCACTTATAGGTTTAAAATAAATGAAAATACTGCTTCTTGAAGATGAACTAATGCTAAATAATGCTATTACCGAATATTTAAAAGGTATTGGGCATATGGTGGAAAGTTACAGTGATGGTGAAGAGGTTCTTGAAAATGTTAATACCTCTTTTGATCTTTTAATTCTAGATATAAATGTACCTAAAAAAGATGGCTTTGAAATATTAGAAGAATTAAATAGAAAAAAAATCTATATACCTACAATTTATATATCAGCACTAAATGATATAGAAGATATAACTAAAGCATATGATTTAGGATGTAGAGAATACTTGAAAAAACCTTTTCACTTAGAAGAGTTAGGAATTAAAATAAATCAAATTCTTAAAAAAGACCAAAGTACTACATCACATATAAGATTTTCGGAGAACTACTCTTATTCGAAAGATAAACAAACCTTGTATTTTAATGGAGAACCACAAACTCTTACTAAAAAACAACTTGAAATAATACATATATTAGCACTAAATATTAATATGATTGTAGATTTTGAAAGGTTTAGAATTGATATCTGGGGAGGAGAAAATATAGACAATCCTACCATAAGAGCTGAAATTTCTAGACTAAAAAAAGCATTAAAAGAGGATTTTATCAAAAATATCAGAGGTTTAGGGTATAAAATTGACAGATTTTATTCTGTTTAAACCTCTCCCTTTTTTTGGGCTCTCAATCAATTATTTGCTACACTAATCCTACGTTAAAAAAAAAATTATCTAAAAAAAATTTCATTGCTACCTTTTTGCTATCTAGCACTATTATACTTTCAATGTTGAATTACTAAAAAGTTTTTCTTTTTGGTAAAACTTAAAAAGGAGTACGATTATGAGTCCAGAAAAAGCTCAAGCTTATTGGAAAGAGAATATCTCAACTATTTTAAAATTATTAGTTGTTTGGTTCGTTGTTTCTTTCGGTTGTGGAATTTTATTCATTAATGAACTTAACTCAATAGAAATAAGTGGTGTTAAGTTAGGATTTTGGTTTGCACAACAAGGTGCAATTTATGTATTCGTTGTTCTGATTTTTGTTTACGTAGCAAAAATGGGAGCTATTGACGAAAAATATGGCGTACATGAATAGGAGAATATAAGTATGGAATTACAATCATTAATTTACCTATTCGTAGGTGTATCTTTCGCAATTTACATTGGAATTGCATTATGGGCAAAAGCAGGATCTACTAAAGATTTCTATGTTGCAGGTGGTGGAGTTCACCCAGTTGCAAACGGTATGGCTACAGCTGCAGACTGGATGTCAGCTGCATCATTTATCTCATTAGCAGGTATCATCTCATTTAAAGGTTCTGATGGTGGTGCATATTTAATGGGTTGGACAGGTGGATATGTTCTACTTGCGATGTTATTAGCTCCTTATTTAAGAAAATTTGGTAAATTTACAGTACCTGACTTCGTAGGTGATAGATATTATTCTGATGCTGCAAGAACTGTTGCGGTTATCGCTGTTATCTTCGTATCATTTACTTATGTTGCTGGTCAAATGAGAGGGGTTGGTATCGTATTCTCAAGATTCTTACAAGTTGATGTTAATACAGGTGTTGTTATTGGTATGGCAATTGTATTCTTCTACTCTGTACTTGGTGGTATGAAAGGTATTACTTATACTCAAGTTGCACAATATGTTGTTATGATTTTCGCATATATGATTCCTGCGATTTTCTTATCATTACAAGTTACTGGGACATTTTTACCTCAATTAGGTATTTTCTCAACTACTTCATTTGCATTTGATGATGGTGTTAGAATGATTCCTGAAGGTACATATCTATTGCATGCTTTAGATACTGCTGTTACTGACTTAGGTTTCAAAGCTTACTCTGAGCCAGGTAACTTATGGAATATGTTTATGTTAACTACTGCTTTAATGCTTGGTACTGCTGGATTACCTCACGTAATCGTTAGATTCTTTACAGTTCCAACTGTTAAAGATGCTAGAAGTTCAGCTGGTTGGGCATTAGTATTCATTGCAATTATGTATACAACAATTTCATCAGTTGCTGCTTTCTCAAGAGTTAACTTAATTAAAAACGTACAAAATGTTGAGTATAAAGCATTTGTTGCTGGTGAATTAAAACACACAGATGGTACTCCAAACAATGGTTCATGGTTTAAAACATGGGAAAATGGTGGATTATTAGCATGGACAGATAGAAATGGCGATGGTAAAATCCAATATGGTCCAGATAAAGCATTTACTGGTAAACCAGCATTTGATGGAACTAAAACTGGTGAACATGGTGAAAGAATAACTACTAATGCAGTTCCTGCTAAAAATAGTGGTAAAATTGAAAATGAATTATATGTTGATAGAGATATCATGGTACTTGCAAACCCTGAGATTGCAAACTTACCAAACTGGGTAATCGCATTTATTGCAGCTGGAGGTCTTGCAGCAGCATTATCAACAGCAGCAGGTTTATTACTTGTAATTGCATCAGCTATTTCTCACGACTTAATGGGACAAGTTATCTTTAAAGATAAAGAAACTGGTAAATCTTCATTAAATGAGAAAACAGAGTTAATGTGGGCTAGAGTTTCAGCAGTTGTTGCGATTTGTATCGCTGGTTACTTAGGAATTAACCCTCCAGGTTTCGTTGCACAAGTTGTTGCTTTCGCATTCGGACTTGCAGCAGCAGCATTCTTCCCAACAATTATCCTTGGGGTATTTGATAAAAGAATGAACAAAGAGGGTGCAATTGCAGGTATCTTAACTGGTCTAATCTTTACTTTCGGATACATTATTTACTTTGTATTCATGGGTGGAAGCAAAGATGATTATTTCTTAGGAATTGCTCCTACTGGTATTGGAACAATTGGTACAATCTTACACTTAATCGTGGCATTTGTTGTATCAAGAATGACTCCAGAACCACCACAAGACGTACAAGAGCTTGTTGAAGCAATCAGACTTCCAAACAATGCTGGTGATGCACACGATCACTAATCAAACTTCAAAAGTCAACCTTCGGGTTGACTTTTTTTATTTCTATTTATTCCTATTCTTTTGCTATCTTTTTGTATTATAATTAATTAATATAAAAAAATATCAAAAAGGACACTTTGTATGAGTCTTCGTGATCAGAAATCTTTTTTATCAAACATCCACCCTTTTGAAGTTCTAACTGATGAACAAATGGATAAATCTATTAACCATATGGATATTGCATATTATCCTAAAGGGGAAATCTTAATAAGTCCAGAAAAAATTCCAAGTCACTTTTTTATCATTATAAAAGGTTGTGTCCATGAAATAAAAGATGATGAAATTTTAGTTGACTATCACCATCAAGATTCATTTGATGCAAATTCATTGATATATAATGAAACAAAAAATACCTTTAAAGTGTATGAAGATTTAATATGTTATGAGATTGAAAAAGCAACTTTTTTAGAATTGATAGAGAAAAATTCAGAATTTAAAGACTTCTTTTTAAATAATCTTGTAAGTAAATTTCAAACTCTAAAAGATAAAGAGTACACTTCTGAATTATCAACATTTATGATTGCAAGAGTTGCAGATACTGTTTTACATGAACCATGTATAGTTGATGCCAATACAAAACTAATTGATGCAATTGAAAAATCAACAGAATATAAAACTTCAACTATTATCGTAAAAAAAGATAATACATATGGAATTATTACAGATTCTTTACTTAAAACAAAAGTTTTATTAGAAGGAAGAGATTTAACTATTCCTGCATCTGATATAGCAGTTTTTCCACTTTTGACTGTTAATAGAGATGACTATTTATTTGATGCATTTTCTATTTTGATAAAAAGAAATATTAAAAGAATTGGAGTAACTAATTCAAATGGTGAAATGGTAGGAGTATTAGAACAAATAGATGTTTTATCACATTTTGCAAACCATACATATGTTGTTGATTCAAAGATTAAACAAGCAAAAACTTTAGATGATTTAAAAGAAGCAAGTAATGAATTGATAAATACAATTACAACACTAAATGCTAAAGGTGTAAAAGTTCACCATATTTCTAATTTAATTGGTCAGTTAAATACAAAAGTTTATCAAAAACTATATAAGATGGTTGTTCCTGAATCTATGCAAAATGACGCTTGTTTTATTGTTATGGGAAGTGAAGGAAGAAATGAACAAATAATCAAAACAGATCAAGATAATGCTTTAGTAGTTTGTGATGAAATTGATGTTGAACAATATAGACCATATATGGCTAAAATCACTGAAACATTGATAGATTTTGGTTATCCACCATGTCCAGGTAATATTATGGTTTCAAATCCATTTTGGTGTAAAAATGTAAGAGATTATAAAAAAGAAACTGCAAAATGGATAGAAGCTCCTGATATGCAAAACTATATGGACTTGGCAATTTTCTTTGATTCTTTTGCAGTAGCTGGAAGAAAAGAGTTATTAATTAACCTAAAAGATGATTTATTTGAAAGACTACATGATAAAGATGTTTTCATGGCTTATTTTGCAAAAGCAACACTAACATTTGATACACCAACAGTTGTTGCAAATTTTATGACAAAAACTCACTATATTGATATAAAAAAAGCTGGAATATTTCCTATAGTTCAAGGGATAAGAAGTTTATCATTAAGAGAAAAAATTAGAGAAACGACTACAGTAAAAAGAATCAAAATTTTAGCTAGAAACAAAGTAATAGAAAGTGAAATGGCAAGTGAATTACTTGAAGCATTTGAGGTTTTAAATACATTAAGATTAAAAGCCCATCTTAATAAAAAACAAGATACTAAAAAAATAGACAATGAAATAGATACTCATTTACTTGGAAAAATAGAAAGAGATCTATTAAAAGATAGTTTTAAGATTGTTAATAATTTTAAGAAATTTATAACATATTCATTTAAAATAGATAAATTATCATGATAAAAGATTTCTTTAAAAACTGGAAAAAGAGTAAATTAAAAGATAAAAAGTATTCTTATCTTTTCGATACTCCAAAAATGGGGGAATATGTTTGTTTAGATTGTGAAACAACAGGTTTAAATCCAAAAAAAGATGAAATTCTATCTATTGGAGCAGTTTTAATAAAAGATAATAAAGTGCTTATGAGAAACACTTTTAATATATTTGTTAAACCATCACAAAATGTAACAGAAGAGTCTATAAAGATTCATCAAATTAGACCTATTGATTTAGAAAATGCAGTTGAACCAAAAATTGCAATCTTGAAACTTTTAGATTTTATTGGAAATCGCCCTATTGTAGGATATTATATTAAATTTGATATTGCAATGATTTCAAAATACACAAAAGAGTTAATTGGAATAAAACTACCAAATGAATCTATTGAGGTATCATCAATGTATTTTAAAACAAAAAAAAGAAGCAGCGATTATGAATTTGTTGATTTAAAATTTGACACTATTATGAAAGAGTTAGATATTCCAGAACTAGGGAAACATGATGCTTTAAATGATGCAATTATGACATCTATGATTTTTCTAAAACTAAAAGATAAAACTCCAGCTAAAACTACATTTTATACAAGCTAATGCATTAAAATAAGTATTTTCCAAAATGCTATTTTATTGCTATGTTTAATGTAACATTAAGTTACCAAAGCCTTATTAACTCTTAATTATTTCTTAATTTTTTAGTTTGGTATTGTTATGTAAACTTTTATAAGTATAATCTTATTTGTAAATTAAATGCTATACGTATGCTATATTATTACCTCTATAGTTATTTAATAATTCATTAGAAAGGACGTATCTATGAATGAAGAATTAGTAGAACGAATTAAAGCTAACCCCTCATATCAAGAGTTAGTAAAGAAAAGAACTGGTTTTGCAGTTAAACTTGGAATTTTTGTATTGGTAATGTTTTACGCATACATCTTAACGATTGCCTTTAATCCATCACTTCTTGGAATGAAAACTGGTGATGGTGTAATGACAATAGCATACCCTATTGGATTTGCAATTATTATTATAAGTTTCCTTACAACATTAATCTACGTAAGAAGAGCAAACGGTGAGTTTGAAAGCTTAATTGAAAAAGTAAGAGAAGATGTAAAGGATGAATTATAATGTTTAAAATTTTAGCTACATTATTTATTTTTGCTATATCATTATTTGCAGCAGGTGATGCAAGTTTTGAGGCAACAAAAAGAGATTTAAATGTTCCTGCAATTATAATGTTTTTTATATTTATTGGAGGAACTCTAGGTATTACGTATTGGGCAGCAAGAAGAACAAAATCAGCAAGCGATTTTTATACTGCTGGTGGAGGAATTTCAGGGTTCCAAAATGGTATGGCTATTGCAGGAGATTATATGTCTGCAGCATCATTTTTAGGTATTTCTGGACTTGTATACTTAAAAGGTTATGATGGTTTAGTTTATGCAGTTGGTTTTCTAGTTGGTTGGCCAGTAATTTTATTTTTAATGGCTGAAAAATTAAGAAACTTAGGTAAATTTACATTTGCAGATATTGCAGCTTATAGATTAGGGCAAAAAGAGATTAGAACTCTTGCTGCATTTGGTTCATTAGCAGTTGTAACTTTATACCTAATTGCACAAATGGTTGGTTCTGGTAAACTTATTCAAGTATTATTTGGATTAGAATATGAATATGCTGTAGTTCTAGTTGGTATCATGATGATTATTTATGTAACTTTTGGTGGAATGTTAGCTACTACATGGGTTCAAATTATCAAAGCAATTTTATTATTATCTGGGGTTTCATTTATGGGATTCATGGTAATGAGTCACTTTGGATTTAGTTTTGAAGCTTTAGCTACAAAAGCAGTTGAAATACATAAAGATGGACAAGCTATTATGGAGCCAGGTGGATTAGTATCAGATCCAATCTCTGCAATCTCTTTAGGTATGGCTTTAATGCTTGGTACTGCTGGTTTACCTCACGTACTTATGAGATTCTTTACTGTTGGAAATGCAAAAGAAGCTAGAAAATCTGTTGTTTATGCTACTGGTTTTATTGGTTATTTTTATTTAGTAATTGCAGTTATTGGTCTTGGAGCAATTGTATTTTTAAATTCACCAGAAGGTCAACAATATTTTGTTGATGGTAAATTATTTGGTGGAAACAATATGGCGGCTGTACACTTATCTCACGTTGTTGGTGGAAATGTATTCTTAGGATTTATTTCAGCTGTTGCTTTTGCAACAATTTTAGCTGTTGTATCAGGTTTAACATTAGCTGGTGCAAGTGCAATTTCACATGATATTTATGCATCTGTTATTAACAAAAATGCTACAGAAGAGCAAGAGATTAGAATTTCAAAAATCGCTGTTATTATAATTGGTATTATAGGTGTTTTATTAGGTATTGCATTTGAGCAACAAAATATTGCATTTATGGTTGGTTTAGCATTTGCTATTGCAGCATCAGCTAACTTCCCAATTCTATTTTTATCAATTTATTGGTCAAGACTTACTACTAGAGGTGCTGTAATTGGTGGATTTATTGGATTATTAACTGCTGTTATTCTAGTAATCTTAGGTCCAACAGTTTGGGTTAGTATATTACATAATGAGGAAGCAATCTTCCCATATAAATACCCTGCACTATTCTCTGTAACAACAGCATTTATTGCTATTTGGTTCTTCTCTATTACAGATAATTCTCAAAGAGCAAAAGATGAACAAAAAGCTTTTGAAGCTCAACGTGTTAGAGCTGAAACTGGTTTTGGTGCTGATGGAGCAGTTGAACACTAATCATACAATTTGTACATTTATTGTACATCAAAGAGAGTTTTAACTCTCTTTGACTTTTTAGTCCAATTTATATCTTCTACAACTCCCTAAATTAGCATATGTCAACAAACTTACAAAATTGTTACTTTTTTACATCCACTATCTTAGATTTCTAAATTTTGTACATAACTTGTACATAATAAAACTTCTCATATGTATAATAAAAATTAATTTGCTATTTGGTTGCTACGAACAAAATAGAAATTTTTATTACAAAGGGGAAAGAATGAAGGACGAGGTTATAGATAGGATTGAAAATAATCCTAAATATAAAGAACTGGTTTCTAAGAGAACAAGTTTTAGTATAAAGCTTGGTATTTTTGTTTTGGTGATGTTTTATGCTTATATTTTAACAATTGCATTTAACAAAGAACTTTTATCAACAAAAATTGGTGATGGACTTACTACTATTGCATTTCCTATTGCATTGGCAATATTAGTTATTAGCTTTTTAACAACAATTATTTATGTTAAAAGAGCAAATACAGAGTTTGAAGATTTAACTAATGAGATAAAAGATGATGTAAAGGATTTAATGTAATGTTTAAAATATTAGCTATTTTATCAATATTTGTACTTGGAGCATTTGCAGCAGGTGATGCTACATTTGAAGCTACAAAAAGAGACTTGAATATACCAGCAATTATAATGTTTTTCATTTTTATCGTAGGAACATTAGGTATTACGTATTGGGCAGCAAGAAGAACAAAATCAGCAAGTGATTTTTATACAGCAGGTGGAGGAATTAGTGGATTCCAAAATGGACTTGCAATTGCTGGTGATTATATGTCAGCAGCAGCATTTTTAGGAGTATCTGGTCTTATTTATCTAAAAGGATATGATGGAGTAATCTATGCTGTTTCTTTTTTAGTTGGTTGGCCAATAATTCTTTTCTTTATGGCTGAAAAATTAAGAAACTTAGGTAAATTTACATTTGCAGATATTGCAGCTTATAGATTAGGGCAAAAAGAGATTAGAACACTTGCAGCATTTGGTTCACTTTCAGTTGTTGTTCTATATTTAATTGCACAAATGGTTGGAGCAGGAAAACTTATTCAAGTATTGTTTGGTTTAGAGTATGAATATGCTGTGATCTTAGTTGGTGTTATGATGATTATTTATGTAACATTTGGTGGAATGTTAGCAACAACTTGGGTACAAATTATCAAAGCTTGTTTACTATTAACAGGTGTTTCATTTATGGCAATTATGATTTTATATCATTTTGGTTTTAACTTTGAAAACTTAGCAGCACAAGCAACTCAAAATCATAATGCGGGAGAATCAATTTTAAGTCCTGGTGGATTTATTTCAGATCCAATCTCTGCAATCTCTTTAGGTATGGCTTTAATGCTTGGTACTGCTGGTTTACCTCACGTACTTATGAGATTCTTTACTGTTGGAAATGCAAAAGAAGCTAGAAAATCTGTTGTTTATGCTACTGGTTTTGTTGGTTACTTTTGGGTAATTATTACAGTAGTAGGATTTGGAGCTATTGCATTTTTAAATAGTGCAGATGGAGCACAATATTTTGTAGATGGAAAACTATTTGGTGGTAATAATATGGCATCAATTCACTTATCACATATGTTAGGTGGAAATGCTTTCTTAGGATTTATTTCAGCTGTTGCATTTGCTACAATTTTAGCAGTTGTATCTGGTCTTACACTAGCTGGTGCTTCTGCAATTTCACATGATATCTATGCTAATGTTATCAATCCAAAAGCAAGTGATGAACAAGTTGTTAAAATTTCAAAAATCACTGTTGTTATTGTAGGAATTGTTGGAGTTATCTTAGGTATCGCTTTTGAGCAACAAAATATTGCATATATGGTTGGACTAGCATTTGGTATTGCAGCATCTGCTAACTTCCCTATTCTTTTCTTATCAATTTATTGGAGAGGATTAACTACAAGAGGTGCATTTATTGGTGGATTTATTGGTCTTATTACAGCAATAACTTTAGTGGTTGTTGGTCCAATTGTATGGGTTCAGATTTTAGGAAATGAACAAGCTTTATTCCCATATAAACACCCTGCTTTATTCTCTGTTACTATTGCATTTGTTGCTATTTGGTTTTTCTCAAAAATTGATAACTCACAAAGAGCAAAAGATGAAAAAGAAGCTTATAGAGCACAAAATATCAGAGCTAATACAGGTATTGGTGCAGCAGGAGCTGTTGATCACTAATATATCAAAGAGGTACACCCTCTTTGATAAAAAATTTTTTTATTATTAATTTTATTTTTTTATCATACTTTATATGATAGTCTTAAAAAAATAAAATTAACTATAAAGATTAAGCATGAGTATATTAGAACAACTAACTTTTATAAAATCTATTCATCCTTTTGAAAACCTTTCAAAAGTAGAATTGGAGAACTTCTCTAATAGTTTAGATATTGTTTATTTCAAAAAGAATGAAATTCTACAAGAACAAAACAAAGAACCTGAAAAACTCTATTTTATAATAAAAGGTTTAGTTCAAGAGAAAACTTCTGAAGAAGTGTTATCAATATACTCTAAAAATGAGTTTTTTGATCCTATCTCATTGATTGAAAACTATTCTAAACATAGTTTTGTAACTGCTCAAGAGACTATTTGTTATACTTTACCAAGAGATATTTTTATTAAAACATTACACAATAATCCCCACTTGGAAAAATTCTTTTTTCAATCAATATCTCAGAAACTAAATGCAAATATCAATAATGAAAAAGATAAAGAACTAGCAAACATTATGGTTGCAAAAGTAAAAGATGCTAGAGTTCATCGAGCAGTTATTGTTCCTTTTAATACTTCTATTTATGAAGCAGTAAAAATAATAAAAAAAGAAAAAGTACCTACTTTACTTCTAAAAGATGATAATGAAGAGATTCATATTGTTACAGATTCAGATTTTAGGGAAAAAGTTATTTTAAATAGAATGGATTTTGATGATATTGTTGGAAAAATCTCAAACTCTGGTTTAAAATATGTAAATGAAAATGATTTTTTGTTTAATGCCCAACTTCTTATGGCTAAGCACGGTTTAAAAAGGATGGTTGTACGAGATGACAACGAAAATATTGTAGGTATTATTGACCAAATATCTTTATCATCATTTTTTGCAACACATACTTTTTCTGTTTCAAATGAGATTGCAAAAGCTGAAACCTTAGAAGAGTTAAAAGCAGCTAGTCAATCATTTACTAAAATTATAAAATCATTAAATGCAAAAGGTGTTAAAGTAGATTTTATTTCAAAATTAATCAATCAACTAAATAGAAAAGTGATGGAAAAATTATTTAGAATCTTAGCACCGGAAAATCTGATAAATTCATCATGTTTAGTAGTGATGGGTAGTGAAGGTAGAGGGGAACAGATTTTAAAAACTGACCAAGACAATGCCTTAATTATTGCAGATGATTGTGAAATTTCAGATGAAATCATAAAAGAGTTTTCACATAAATATACAGAAACATTAGTTGATTTCGGTTTTCCAAGATGTGAAGGGAATATTATGGTAAGCAATCCTTACTGGTGCCGAAGACAAAAAGATTTTAAAAACTTACTTTATGAGTGGATAACAAAACCAAGTGGTGACAACTTTATGAACTTAGCAATTTTTTATGATGCTATGTGTGCAGTTGGTAATAGAGAATTATTAACACAATTAAAAGAGTATCTATTTAATATTAGTTCAAATAGTAAAACTTTTTATATGCATTTTGCAAAAATAATCATGGAGTTTAATGTTCCTTTAGGTTTCTTTGATGGTTTTGTTTTTGATTCTAGTAATAAAGAGCATAAAGATGAGATTGATATAAAAAAAGGTGGAATTTTTATAATTGTTCAAGGTATAAGAGCATTAGCTTTAGAAAATAAGTTATATAGAGCAAATACTCTAAAAAGAATTGAAGAATTAAATGCTCTTGGAAAACTTGAAGATGAGTTTGCTTCAGAATTAACAGAAGCATTTAACTTTTTATGTACTATAAAATTAAAATCAAATCTTGCAAAACTAGATTCAGGAGAAAAAATTGATAACTATATCAATCCAGAAAATCTAAATACTATGGAAAAAGATCTATTAAAAGATAGTTTTAAAATTGTAAATAAATTAAAGAAAAAATTAGAATTTCATTATAAGTTGAATTATGTTTAATAGTATAAAAAATTATTTTAATAAGAAAAACCTAAAAGATGATAAATATTTATATCTTTTTGAACCTGAACCAAAAGATGAGTATATATGCTTTGATTGTGAAACTACAGGCTTAAATATAGAAAAAGATGATATTATCTCAATTGGTGCAGTTTTAATAAAAAATAATACAATAGTATCTAGTAAAAAATTTGTTAAATTTATAAAACCAAAAACAAAACTTCAAGAAGATGCTATTAAAGTGCACTTAATAAGAGAGTGTGATTTAGATGAAGCAGAAGATATAAATGATGTAATTGAAGAGTTTTTAGAATTCATTGGAAATAGAAAACTAGTTGGTTACTATTTAGAATTTGATGTTGCAATGATAAATAAATATATAAAACCAACTCTAGGAATTACACTTCCAAATAGAGCATATGAAGTCTCTGCTATATATCATGATTGGAAAATTGAAAAAATTCCCCAAAGTCATATTGACTTGAGATTTGATACAATTATGAAAGATTTAGATATACCAAAACTTGGTAAACATGACGCATATAATGATGCAATTATGACAGCTATGATGTTTATTAAACTAAAAAATCAACCTAAAGTAAAATTGAAGTAATACCCTAACCTATTCTTTTTATAATTTTGGATATAATTACGGTTTTTAGGAGGTTTAATTATGTTAATATTTGTTTTAAATGCAGGGTCATCATCACTTAAATATCAATTGATTGATGCAGAAACTGCTGAAGTTAAAGCATCAGGTTTATGTGAAAGAATTGGTATTGATGGAGTTATGAAACATCAAATAGCTGAACATAGAAAATTAGAAATAGACCAGCCAATGCCTACTCATAAAGAAGCTATAGAATTTGTTTTAGATATTTTAACACATGATGATACGAAGGTTATCTCAAGTATTGATGAGATTAGTGCAATTGGTCACAGAGTTGTACATGGTGGAGAACATTTTAAAAAATCTACATTAGTTAATGAAGAGATTATTAAAAAAATTGAAGAATTAATCCCTTTAGCGCCACTTCACAACCCTGCAAACCTTTTAGGTATAAAGATTTGTCAAGAGATTTTACCTGATAAACCAAATGTTGCAGTGTTTGATACTGCATTTCATCAAACTATGCCAGAAGAAAACTATTTATATGCGGTTCCCCACGAAGATTATACAGAACATCATTTAAGAAAATATGGATTCCATGGGACTAGTCACTATTTTGTTTCAAATGAAGCAATCAAAATTTTAAATAAAAAAGATACTAAAATTGTTGTTTGTCATTTAGGAAATGGTTCATCAATTTGTGCAGTTAAAAATGGCAAATCTATTGACACAACTATGGGATTAACTCCACTTGAAGGTCTAATGATGGGGACTAGAAGTGGAAATATTGATGCAGGAGTTATTCCATATCTTATGGAAAAAAAAGGTATGGATACCCACCAAATAATTGATTATTTAAATAAAAAATCAGGTATTTTAGGTATTTCTGGTATCAGCTCAGATTTAAGAGATGTTATTCAAGCCTCACAAGAGGGTGATGAAAGAGCTACTATTTGTATAAATATGTTATGTAATAGAATCAAAAAATATATCTGTTCATATGCTGGAATCTTAGGTGGCATAGATGCAATATGTTTTACAGCTGGAATTGGGGAAAATGCTAGTCTAATAAGAGAAAAAGCTTGTGCCAATTTAGGGTTTTTAAATATAAAAATTGATAAAAAAAGAAATGAAGAAAAATCATCAAATAATAGATTAATAAGTCATGATGATTCAAAAGTAAAAGTTTTTGTAATTCCAACAAATGAAGAATTGGTAATTGCAAAAGATACTTATGCTTTAGTAAAGTAAGGGTTTAATCCTTTACTTTACACTCTTTGGGTGTTTTATTATAATATTTTTTATAAGCTCTAAAAAAAGAGCTTACTTCACTATAACCCAAAAATATCGCTATAGAACTAAAATCCATTTTTGTATTTTTGATATAGTGTTGAGCTAATTGCATTTTAACACTAATTAATGCATCTCGAAATTTTTTATTCTCATATTTTAAATTATATTGTAAAGTTCTTGTGCTAACACCTAACTTTTTGGCAATAATTTCTATTGTAATATTATCTTCACCAACAATTTTTAGTATCTCTTTTTTTACTTTTAAATACCAAGTTTCATCTTTCATCTGATGCAAAATATGATTTGCTTGTGATTCAAAAAAGTTTAACATTGCGGGATTTGAATTGTTTACAGGAGTATTAAGTTTTACAATATCAAATAAAATAGCATTTTCATTTTTATTTAAAATTATATTTTCCCCAAACACCTTTTTGTATTCATCTATATTTGTTATCTCTTTTTGGGAAAAATAGGTTAAATCTGGTAATAGCTTTTTATCTAAAATTTGAGAAAGAATAGAAAGAATAGCACTTAAATGTACCTCAGCATGAAAACTAGGAACTGGAATCATTGGGTTTTCATTTATAAAAATAGAAAGCTTATAATACTTTTCATCTTTACTTAGATGAAATTTGATAAAACCACTAATCAATTTTTGATAATAATTAAACTTTTCAATCATCTCTTTTAGATTTTTAGTATTTAACATCAAATAACCAAGTATCCCTAAAGAATGATAAGTGATTGAACTACCTATTTTTAATGAAAGTGTATAATCTTGAGTTCGTTTCATACAGTATTTAAATATATCTGATAATTTAGAACTTTCTATTTGATTATGTTCATCTAATATCTCTTCTTTTGGGATATTTACAAAATCTAACATCTCATCTACTGAGATAGAAGTATTTTTTTGTAATGATTGTAAAACATACTGAAATGTCACTGTAGAAACTGTTGCCATATTATCCTATTTCGTAAAATGTCAATAAATATTCATATTATAGCATACTAATAGTACATAGTTAGTGTATAATTTTTATCAAATTTTTATATTACTTATAAATGGAGGAGAAGTAATGTCTAAAATAGAGATTAGAGTTGATGAGAGTTATGTTAGTTTTAATAACATAGATTGTTTTGAAAATGCGTGTATAGTACTTGACCATATGTTAAGAGTTTTAGAAGATCCTAAAAATATGAATATTTATTGGAAAAAAATTGTTCCAATGATTCCAAAAGCATACTACTCAAGAAATCCAAAAGATGATCCAAAAGAGGAAGTTTTATATTTAGTTTGTTCAAATTCTTTTTATCTTGATGAATTATTTGAAAAGGCAGAAGATGAAGATGCAATTGATGCATTAAATAAATGTGAACAAGAGTGTTGTTAGAAATTTCTACAAATTTTATACTTATAAAAATATAATGTACTACTTTTATACACATTTATAAAAAATGCATATATTTTTTTTTAAAATGCTATCATAATGCTATTTTAATGCTATGCTTCTAAATTATAATTTATAGATTTTACAATAAAGGAAGCTTGAATGGGTTTAATTGAAAGTATTAAAGAAAATGCTAAAAAAGAACTAAAAACAATAGTTCTTCCAGAGCCAGAAGATGAAAGAGTGTTAAAAGCAACTGCTATGGTTCTTGAAGAAAAAACTGCAAATGTTGTTTTAATTGGAAATGTAGAAACAATTAAAGCTGATGCTGCAGCTTGTGGTGCTAATATAGAGGGTGCTACAATTATTGATCCAAAATCTTTCGATGGAATTGATAAATATATTGATGAGTTAGTTGAGTTAAGAAAGTCAAAAAACCTTTCTAAAGAAGAAGCTGCTGAAATCATGACAACAGAACCAAGATTTTTTGGTTGTATGATGGTTAGACTTGGTGATGCTGATGGTTTAGTAGCTGGTTCTAACTCTCCTACTGCAGATGTTTTAAGAGCTGCTATTCAAGTGATTAAAACTGCTCCTGGTATCAAAACTGTATCTTCAGCTTTTGTTATGGAAACTGCTGATGGTAAATTTGGAGACAATGGACTTTTACTTTTCGCAGACTGTGCTGTATTACCTGAGCCAACTGCTGAACAATTAGCTGATATCGCTGCATCTACTGCTGCAACTGCATCTTCAGTTGTAGGTTTAGAACCAAGAGTAGCAATGTTATCATTCTCTACAATGGGAAGTGCTTCTCATCCACTAGTAGACAAAGTACAAACTGCTGTTCAAATCTTAAAAGATAGAAATGTTGATTTTGCTTTTGATGGTGAAATGCAAGCTGATGCTGCAATCGTTGAAGCTATTGGAGCAAAAAAAGCACCAGATTCAAAAGTAGCTGGAAAGGCTAATATTTTAGTATTCCCAGACTTACAAGCTGGAAATATTGGTTATAAACTTGTTCAAAGATTTGCAGGAGCAGATGCTCATGGACCAATCGTGCAAGGTTTAGCAAAACCAGTAAATGACCTTTCAAGAGGTTGTTCAGTAGAAGATATTGCTAACTTAGTTGCAATTACTGCTACTCAATGTTAATAAACATTAAAAATTAAATCAAATCAAAAATAAAGGGAAAAGATAATGTTAGTATTCATTTTAAATGCAGGAAGTTCATCATTAAAATATCAATTAATGAATCCAGTTATTAAAAAAGTTTTTGCATCAGGAATTTGTGAAAGAATTGGTATTGATGGTGTATTAAAACATGAGTTTGGTGAAGATAAAGAGATTAAAAAAGATATTCCAATGCCAACTCATAAAGAGGCAATTGAAGCTGTATTGTCAACTTTAACAGCTGGTGAAGGTAAAGTTATTGATTCAATAAATGATATTGAAGCTATTGGACATAGAGCTGTTCATGGTGGAGAAGAGTTTTCAGGTTCTGTTTTAGTAACTGATAAAGTAATTGAAACTATGAAAAGATTAATTCCACTTGCTCCTTTACATAATCCAGCAAATATTCTTGGAATGGAAATTTGTCAAGAATTAATGCCAGGTAAACCAAATGTAGCAGTATTTGATACAGCATTTCACCAAACTATGCCTGATTATGCTTATATGTATGCTTTACCATATGACCAATACACTAAACATGGTATTAGAAAATATGGTTTTCATGGTACATCTCACTTCTTCGTTTCAAATGAAGCTAGAGGTATGTTAGATAAAAAACACAATACAAGAATTATCGTATGTCACTTAGGTAACGGTTCTTCTGTTTCAGCTGTATTAGATGGTAAATGTATTGATACTTCTATGGGTCTTACACCTGTTCAAGGTCTTATGATGGGAACAAGAGCTGGTGATGTTGGTGCTGGTGCATTACAATACATGATGAGCCAAGAGGGTATGTCTATTGATGATGCCTTAAATGTAATGAACAAAAAATCTGGTATCTTAGGAATCTCTGGAAAATCTTCTGACTTAAGAGAAGTATTAGAAGGTATGGAAGATGGTGATGATAGATGTAGATTAGCAGTTGATATGGTTGCATATAATATCAAAAAATATGTTGGTGCTTATGTTGCTGCACTTGATGGTGTAGATGCATTATGTTTTACTGGTGGTATTGGTGAAAATGCTTCACTAATCAGAGAAAAAGTTTGTGCTGGTCTTGACTCTATGGGATTAGTATTAGACCCAGTTAAAAACAATAAAAGAGCAAAAACTGCAAGAGATATTGCAACAAATGGTTCTGCATCAAGAATTTTCGTTATTCCTACAAACGAAGAGTATGTAATTGCAAATGATACTTATAAAGTTGTTACATTAAACTAAGAAGTTTAAATTAAACTATTAAAAAAGGGGAAGAGTAAAAACTCTTGCCCTTTTTTTATTACTGTATTATTGGATTTTATCACAACTTAAAGTATTTGGATTATAAGAATATCCTTCTAAAAATTGTACCCCTAAATTTTTCATATCTTTTGTAATAACCTCATCTGTAGTAGATGAACTTGGAACATAGTGTAGATATGATTTGAAGGTATTTGATGATGTATTTGCGGTATCTGTTGTTTTTGTGTATTCTAATAAAATATGGTCTCCAATTGAAGTAGAATTGAGTTTTCCAATTCCATAACCAATCTTATTAATACTTACATTTACTTGATAATTTCTATCACTCCCATTCCATCTACTCATTGCAGAAATATCAGCACCAATAATGCGTGTATTAAATATTTTATCTACATTCTGTGGAGGATTAACATAATTTCCATACCTCCATACATTATCATTTATTAGTGTTGGTATTTTAACTAATTTTCTATATAAGGGCTTACCCATATAAACTTTGTTTGTCATAGTTTCTTCTTCAGAATAAATATCTTTCCCAACACCATTTTGCTTAGCCAAACTTTCTAAATTATTAGAAAAGCTATAACTTTTAATACACTCTTGAGTTTGATTTCCATCTACATCTGTTAATACTAACTTATAATCTGCATTTAAAGAGATACAAGCCATAGCACTAAAAACAACTGTACTTAATAATTTTTTCATAAATTCTCCTATTTTAAAATTATAAAAATTTTATCTAGAAGATGTCACAACTGTGTCACAAAGTTTTGATAAGTAATGTTAGATATATTTAATTCTTTAACAAAGGTTTATAAACCAAGTTAAAGAACTAAATTTTTTTTAGTAAGCTTTTAAATTAGAAGTAAAAAGAATAGAAAACTGAGATACAGTCTCTTGCATCAATCTATCTATAAATTTATCAAATTTATCCTCTTTTTTCCAAACAGGATTTTTTACTTTTGATAGTTTTACTATCTCTTTTTGTGCCATTGATATAGTACCTACTGTATCAACAAGACCTACTTTTTTTGCTTGGGAAGCTGTAAAAATATGTGCATCTGCAAACTCTTCGTGTTTTTTAACATCTAGTTTTCTTGCTTTTGCTACATCACTTACAAACATTTTATAAGTATCAGCTATAACTTTTTCAAGTTCAGCTTTTTCATACTCATTCCAAGTTCTCATAGGAGTTCCTGATTCTTTGTATTTTCCAGCTTTTACTGTTTGAGTTTTTACTCCAATTTTATCCATCAACTCTTCTAAGTTACTTCCTTGAAAAATAACTCCAATAGAACCAATCATACTACCTGGATTTGCAATAATCTTATTTGACCAAATAGAAGCATAATAACTTCCACTAGCCATAACACCACTTGCATATGCTACAACTGGTTTCTCTTTTGATAACTCTTCTATCGCATAAGCTAATTCAACAGATGGTGCTACAGCCCCACCAGGAGAGTTTACATCTAGTAAAATACCTTTGATATTTTTATCTTTTTTTGCCTCATTTATTTGTGTAAGGATTTTTTCTATGTTTAAAATAGGTCCATACAACTCTATTTTTTGTAAATTTGGCTGATCATAGCCATCTGAAGAGATATTACCTTCATTTGAACTTTGCACAAAAAAATAAAGTATAGTTAAAAATACTATAGTTTTAAAATATTTAGTAATAAAATCTAAAACAGCAATAACTGGATAAAACAATTTTTTTAAAAAATCAAACATCAATACCTCCGATAATTGTTTTTTCAACATTTTTTGTATGTAAGATAATATTCATATATAAATCTTTACTATCTTTTACTTCATTTGGTAAAACCAATGAAATAATATCACAATCTTTATTATTTTTTATCTCACCTTTATTTAAACCTAGTGCTTTATTTGCATTTTTTGTTGCAGCTTCTATAAGTTTTTTTGAGAAATAAACAACATTTTTATGTGTATGTATCATCAAAGCATTTCTAAGCTCATCAAACATACTCAAAGAGTTGTTTGAACTTAATCCATCAGTTCCAATAGCAAATGGTATATCTAATTTTATCAACTTATCTATATCAAGTTTTGTATTGTTTAACAATCTATTTGAAGTAGGACAATGGTTTATAACAGCATCAAGAGATTTTATTTTTTCTAAATCCTCTATTGAAGCTTCTACACAATGGGTAAAAGAAAGATTTTTTATATCATCAAACTGATTTAAAAACTGCATAGGTTTTGTTACTGCTTTTTCTTGTCCCAAAAAGTTTTTAAAAAAATCTAAAAATCCACCCTCATCTTTATGCAACCAATCAAACTCTTGAGGAGATTCTAAAAAGTGAGTTGACACAGCAAGCTGTTCTTCTTTTGCTATTTTAAGTGTTTCTCTAATCAAAAATGGATGAACAGAATATGGCGAATGTATAGCTATTGCTGGTATAAAATTTTTACTTTTTTTATCTTTTGCCATATTTAGTCTTGATTTAAAATCACTAAAAAGAGTATCTATCATATCTGGCTTACTTCCAATCACTTCACTAAAAAATACAGTATTTATAGGTGACTCAACACAAGCTTCTAAATCAAATGAGTATGAAGATATTGCCCCAATAGTTGTAGTACCTGTTTTTTTCATAAAATCAAGTTTTTCTAAAATATATTTTGTTGATATATCTTTTGTAAGCTCTTCTCTGTTCATAATCACAGAGTTTAGCCAATCCATAAAATCACCATATTTTAGTGTAGTGGTATTTGAACTAAATTCTAGATGTACATGTGGGTTTATAAGTCCTGGCATCAAAACAGAATTTTGAGAACAAAACTCTATTTTTGCATCAGGATACTTTTTTTGGATATTTAAAAGTGTGTCAACTTCAATAATCTTGTCATCATAAACAATAGCACCATCTTTGATTATGGTACTATTTTCATCACAAGTTATTATCCAAGTTGCACTTATAATTTTCATTATGCTTGTTGAGCAGCTTGTTTTTGTGCTTCAACTGCTTTTACTTCAGCAATAATTTGAGTTAAAGAGATTAAACCTAAATGATAACCAAATGGACCAAATCCAGTGATAACTCCTGTACTTGCACCTGCTGTTATAGATTTTTGTCTATACTCTTCTCTTTTATAAATATTTGAGATATGTACTTCAACAGTTGGTAAGTTTACTGCTGAAATAGCATCTTTGATTGCAATTGATGTATGTGAAAATGCTGCAGGATTGATTAAAATACCATCAACTGTACCTAAACACTCTTGAATTCTATCAACTATTTCACCCTCTAAGTTTGATTGGAAAAACTCTAATTCAACTTGATTTTGTTCTGCACTTGCTTTCATTTGTTCATGGATTTGATCTAAAGTCATTGGACCATAAATATGTTGCTCTCTTACACCTAACATATTTAAGTTTGGACCTTGGATAACTGCAATTTTCATATTATATTTCCTTTTATGTATTTTATAACTACTTTTTAGCAGTAGGTTAAAAACCTACTTAAAAGTAGCCTGTGCTAAGCACTTTCTTTGAAAAAATTCTAAAGAGAACAACGAGTTGTTCTTTTGTATAAATTTTGGGTAAGATTATATTCAAACTTTAGTTAATACTAAATCAAAAGAAGTGAAAATGAAAAATTATATTTTATTAAATGAAAATGCAGTTTATTATGAGTGTGGTTTCTCTTGCGATAATGTAATCTATTTAAAACTTGGAAGTGAAAACTATTATATAACAGATGCAAGATATAGTACAGAAGCAAAAGAGTATGCAAAAAATGCAATGGTAGTGGAGAGTTCTGATTTAATCAAAAGTGCCCAAGAGATAATCAGCAAAACAAAAATCAAAAAACTAAACTTTGATCCAAACGATTTTAAACTATCATTTTATGAAAAATTAACAGCAGATTTAAAAACTGATTTTATAGCAAAAGAGAACTTTTCAAAACTAAAACGAGCTGTTAAAACAGATAAAGAGATAGAGATTTTAAGAAAAGCTTCTCAAATAGGAAAAGCAGGATTTAAACAACTTGCAAAATATATCAAAAAAAATGGCTATAATCTTAGTGAGAAACAATTGCATTTTAAAGCAATCGAAAAGATGAGTAATTTTGGAAAATATGAGTTAAGTTTTGACCCTATAGTTGCAATAAATGAAAATGCAGCAAAACCACATGCTTTACCTACAAATAAAAAATTAAAACTAAACAACTTAATCCTTGTAGATGCAGGAGTAAAATATAAAAGATATTGTTCAGATAGAACATGCACTGCAAATGCAAATTTTGAAAAATTTAATTTTAATAGAGAACAAAAATTTAAAAATAAAAAACATCAAAAAATATATGATGTAGTATATAAAGCACAACTAAATGCTATAGAAAAAGCAAGAGTTGGTATGAAAGCCTCTAAAGTTGACCAACTTACTAGGGATATAATTACAAAAGCTGGTTTTGGTGAGTATTTTGTTCATAGTACAGGTCATGGTGTTGGACTTGATATACATGAGTTTCCTACAATAAACTCTAAAAGTGATGTAATTATAGAAGAAAATATGGTATTTACTATAGAACCTGGAATTTATCTACCAGATGAATTTGGAGTTAGAATAGAAGATACTGTTGTAATGAAAAATGGAAGAGTAGAAATCTTATAAAATTTGGTTTTCCCCCATTTTTATATACTATACTAATTTAATATACTTTATTTTTGGAAAGAAATTTGAAAAAAAAATTAAGAGATGATTTAACACTTATTTACACATCTAATTTTCCCAAGAAGTTAAAAATAACTTCAAGAAAAAAATATCATGTAACTATAGGTATTGGGGGAAATATTGGAGATACGAAAAAAATCTTTGATAAACTCTTCTTATATCTTAAAAGTGATACAAGATTTGATATACTTATGAGTTCACCCCTACTTTTAAATCCCCCTTTTGGTTTTTTGGAACAAAACTACTTTTTAAATGGTATAATTGCGCTCAAAACTAACCTTAGTCCTAATGATTTTTTAAAAAACATGTTAAGGTTGGAGAAAAGATTGGGAAGAAAGCGATCCTTTCAAGATGCGCCTAGAACCTTGGATATTGATATAATATTTTTTGATAATAGAAAAATAAATACAAAAAAACTTATTATTCCTCATAAAGATTGGGCCAATAGAGAGTCGGTGATTATTCCTTTAAAAAGGATGTAAAATGACACAAAAAACTGAAAACCTAACTACAGGTAAAAAAGTAATGGTTGGTATGAGTGGTGGAATCGATTCATCAGTTACTGCCTATATGCTACAAAAAGAAGGGTATGAAGTAGAAGGTATCTACTTAAAACTTCACAATAGAACAGATGGTTATCACGAAAAAAACATAGGATATATTGAAGATGTTGCTAAATTTCTTGGTATTAAATATCATATATTGGATTTAGCAGATAAATTTACACAAGAGGTTTATGACTACTTTGTAAACTCTTATTTAGAAGGAACTACTCCTAATCCCTGTGTAAAATGTAATAGACAAATTAAATTTGGTGCAATGTTGAAATTTGCACAAGAGCATGGTGCTTCTTATTTAGCAACTGGTCACTATGCAAAAACTGATGGTAAATTTTTCTATGAAGCAGATGATAAAACAAAAGATCAAAGCTATTTTCTATCACAAGTTGATAAAGAAGCATTACCATATATGATGTTTCCACTAAGCACTTATAAAAAAGAGGATATTATCAAATTTGGTGCTGAACTAGATTCTGCATATAAAAGAATTACAGAAAAAAATGAATCACAAGAGATTTGTTTTGTGGAAACTGTTTATACAGATGTTGTAAAAAGACATGCAAATATTGATATGCCTGGACAAGTTTTAGATGAAGATGGAAATGTTGTAGGTGAACATAAAGGTTATATGCACTACACGATAGGTAAAAGAAGAGGATTTACAGTTCATGGTGCCCATGAACCACATTTTGTAACAAAATTAAATCCTGAAAACAATACAATTGTAGTAGGTAAAAAAGAGGCTTTAGAGATAAATGAAGTAAAAGCAGAAAATCTAAACATGTATATTGATGATATAGAATTTGACTGTACTGTGAAATTAAGATATAGATCAAAATCAACTCCATGTCATGTAAAAATAGAAAATAACCAAGCTATAATCACATTAAAAGAACCAGCATTTGGTGTGGCCGCTGGGCAATTAGCAGTGTTTTATGATGACCAAAAAGTTATTGGAAGTGGTTGGATAAAAGAGTCTAAATAATCTTGTATAAATACTGTATAAGATTTATTAAAGTATAATCCCAAAATAGTTACACAATCACACAAGGAAAATCTAATGGCAAAATTTAAACTTTTTAGTGGTACTGCTAACCCAGAATTTGCTAAAAAAATTGGTAAATACTTAAACACTGAAGTTGGGGAAGCAACTATCAATAAGTTTAGTGACGGAGAGATTTCTGTTCAAATTAAAGAGAGCGTAAGAGGACAAGATGTTTTTATAGTACAACCGACATGTGCTCCTACAAATGACCACCTAATGGAATTACTTATTATGATTGATGCACTTAAAAGAAGTAGTGCAAAATCAATCTCAGCTGTAATTCCTTATTATGGATACGCAAGACAAGATAGAAAAGCTGCTCCAAGAGTTCCAATTTCTGCAAAACTTGTTGCAGATATGCTTGAAAAAGTTGGTATCGATAGAATGATTACTATTGATTTACACGCTGCACAAATTCAAGGTTTCTTTGATATTCCAGTTGACAACCTTTATGGTTCTGTTATGTTTATTGATTATCTAAGAAGTAAAAACCTTCCAAATCCAATTATTGCAAGTCCAGATATTGGTGGGGTTGCAAGAGCAAGAAACTATGCTGAAAAGTTAGGATATGGTCTTGTTATTGTTGATAAAAGAAGAGAAAAAGCAAATGTTGCTGAAGTTATGAATATCATTGGTGATGTTGAAGGTAAAGATGTAATCTTAGTTGATGATATGGTTGATACAGCTGGTACTTTAGTAAAAGCAGCAGAAGTTTTAAAATCAAAAGGTGCAACATCTGTTATGGCATGTTGTACACATGGGGTTTTAAGTGGACCTGCATTTGAAAGATTAAACAATGGTGCTTTAGATGAATTAGTTATTTCTGATACAATCCCAATGCATGGTAATAGTGACAAGATAACTATATTAAGTGCTACTAGAATTATTGGTGAAACAATCAGAAGAATTACAAATAACGAATCTGTAAATTCTATATTTTTAGACTAGTATTCATATTAAATAAATATTTAATTTATTTTATAATATTATAGTTACTTATTACACACACGAATGAAGGAACAAATATGAAAAAAATCTTATTGGCAAGTGCTTTATGTGCTTCACTTGCTTTTGCAGGAAATAGTGATTATAAGTATGAAATCACTCCAATGATTGCAGGAACATATACAGAAGGAAATCTAGATTTAGAGAGAAATTACGCCAACCTTGGTTTAAGTTTAGGTTTTAACTTAGATGAATCAATGTTTGATCAAGTTGAAGTTGGATTTTTAAGAACATTAAGTGATGTTGATTATAAACATTCTACAATTGATACAGGTATCACTAGAATATTCTCTAACTTAGTAAAAGAGTATGATTTAAATAGTTCAGTATCATTATATGCATTAGTTGGTGCTGGAGTTGAGTTATTTGACGATGAAGCATTTGGAAATGAAAATGGACTATTTGGAAACTATGGTTTCGGTGTTAAATATAAACTTTCAGAAGATGTATCTTTAAAAGCTGATATTAGACATCTAATTGAAGCTGACCATGGAGATAATAACTTACTTTATACTATTGGTTTGGCATTTCCATTTGGTAAAAAAGCTGTTGAAGCTCCTGTGGTAGAAGAGCAACCAAAAGTTGAGCCACAAGCACCTGTAGTAAAAGAGGAAGCTCCAATTGATACTGATGGCGATGGTGTTATTGATTTAAAAGATAAATGTCCAGATACACCAAAAGGCGATATTGTAGATGAAAATGGTTGTTCTTTAAAAGTTGATTTAAATATTAACTTTGATTTTGATTCAGCAGTTATCAATAACTCATACGATTCAAAAATCAAAAAATTTGCAGATTTCATGAAAGCTTTCCCAGCAGTAAAAGCAAAAATTGAAGCTCATACAGATTCAACTGGTACTGAAGAGTATAATCAAGGTTTATCAGAAAGAAGAGCTTCTTCAACTGTAAAAGCTTTAGAAGCTTATGGAGTTGAAAAAGATAGATTAAACTCTATTGGATATGGTGAAACTAAACCATTAGCTACAAATAAAACTTCAGAAGGTAGAGCTTTAAACAGAAGAGTTGAAGGTTCTATTCAAAGATAATCTATAAAATAAGATTCTAAAAATAGAATCTTATTTTTCACACTTTTTTTTTTAACTCGAAACTTACAAAAAATTAGATATAATCGCGATAAATTATAATAGTAGGATTTTACCTTGCAGGAAAATATTAGAAACTTTTCAATCATAGCTCATATTGACCATGGAAAATCAACACTTGCTGATAGAATTATTCAAGAGTGTGGTGCAGTTACAGATAGAGAACTAAAATCACAAATGATGGATACCATGGATATAGAACAAGAACGTGGTATCACAATCAAAGCACAGAGTGTTAGATTAAACTATGAAAAAGATGGAAAAAAATATGTTTTAAACCTAATTGACACTCCAGGACACGTAGACTTTTCTTATGAAGTTAGTAGAAGTTTAGCTTCATCAGAGGGTGCACTTTTAATTGTAGATTCAACTCAAGGGGTTGAAGCTCAAACTATTGCAAATGTTTATATTGCTTTAGATAATGAATTAGAACTTTTACCAGTAGTAAATAAAATAGACTTACCAAGTGCTGACCCTATGAGAGTGCTAGAAGAAACCGAAGAGGCAATAGGATTAGACTGTACAGAACACAATCTTGTATCTGCAAAAACAGGTCAAGGTGTAAAAGAGTTGATTGATTCTATTGTTGAAAGAATTCCTGCTCCAACAGGTGATGAAAATGCACCTACTAAAGCACTTATTTATGATTCATGGTTTGACAACTATCTTGGAGCTTTGGCTTTAGTAAGAGTTTATGATGGAAGCATCAAAAAAGGTCAAATCCTAAAAATGATGAATACAAAAGTACAACATCCAGTTTTAAGTTTGATGTATCCACATCCAATTAAAAGGGAAGATACCCCTGAGATAAAAACAGGAGAGATTGGTATTGTAGTTCTTGGACTTAAAACATTAGATGGTATTGCTGTTGGTGATACAATGACTGATGCAAAAAATCCTACACAAGAGCCTATTGATGGATTTGAACCAGCTAAACCTTTTGTATTTGCTGGAATTTATCCAATAGAAACTGATAAATTTGAGGATTTAAGAGAAGCTTTAACAAAACTTCAATTAAACGATTCTTCAATCTCATTTGAACCAGAAAGTTCAGCTGCACTTGGAAGTGGATTTAGAACAGGTTTTCTTGGAATGCTTCATATGGAAGTTATTAAAGAAAGACTTGAAAGAGAGTTTGATTTAGACCTAATAGCAACAGCTCCAACAGTTGTATATGAAGTTGAAAAAACAGATGGGGAAAGAGTATCTATACAAAACCCTTCAGAACTTCCTGAACCAAACTATATAGATACTATTTATGAACCATATGTAAAAGCAACTATATTAGTTCCAGATGAGTTTTTAGGAAATGTAATAAAACTTTTAAACGATAAAAGAGGTATCCAAATAAAAATGGATTATCTAGGGAAAAGAGTTTTATTAGAATACGATATTCCTATGAATGAGATTGTAATGGACTTTTATGATAAATTAAAATCTACTACAAAAGGATATGCATCTTTTGATTATGATCCAGTTGGTTTTAGACCAGGGAACCTTAAAAAACTAGATGTAAGAGTAGCAGGAGAGGTAGTAGATGCTTTATCTATTATTGTACCAGAAGATAAAGCTGTTTCAAGAGGTAGAGAGTTTGTAAAAGCCTTAAAAGATTTAATCCCAAGACAACTTTTCGAAGTAGCAGTACAAGCAAGTATAGGTAGTACAATTATTGCAAGAGAAACTGTAAAATCTATGGGGAAAAATGTTACTGCTAAATGTTATGGTGGAGATATCACAAGAAAAAGAAAACTTTTAGAGAAGCAAAAAGCTGGTAAAAAAAGAATGAAAGCTATAGGAAAAGTTAATGTGCCGCAAGAGGCATTCATGGCAGTTTTAAAAATCTAATATTTCATGCATCTTCTGCGTTGAAAGAGGAAATTTATCTACTCACTTAGTTTACTAAGCTCCTAGATAAATTTCCTCTTCCGCCTTGAATCTATACAAAATCTTAAATTTTAAAAATTTCTAATTTCTTTTACTATATTCTTTTTAAAATTCTATACTCTAACTAACCTTACTCAAACTATTTAATTTCTCAGCTAGCCACATTTTTATAATAGCTTGTCTACTGACACCTATATGTTGTGCCTCTCTATCTAAAGATTCAACCATCCATGTGGGAAAATCAATATTTACTCTTTTTGGTGATTCATTTACCATTTTTATATTTTTAGTATCAAAATACTCTAATATATCTTCTTTATTTTCATCAAATTTTTTATCTATTTGTGATGCTTTCATATAACTCTTCCTCTTTTTTTCGTGAACGTCTTACTGAGATGATTCTAATTTTATCTTCTCTGTAAGTGATAATTGCTGTATATACTTTATTTTTTATTTTTCCTATGACTAAAAACCTATCTTCATCTATACTGTTTCTAGATTTAATTTCAAAGGCAAAATTATCATTCCATAATTTTTTTGCTTCTTCAAAATCTATACCATGTTTTTGTTTATTTGAATCACTTTTTATTTTATTATATTCAAATATCATATCATTATTATACCATATTTATATATTTTCAATAGAAGAGTCATTTAGATTCCTTAATAATATTATAATATTTTAGATTATATAATACTAAGTATTATGAAATGTTTAACCTGTG
>QKDL01000057.1 GCA_003252105.1 Arcobacter sp. | reverse complement strand
TATAATCCCAAATTCAAAACAAACAATCCAAAGAAGAATCCATATGATAGAACTAATTAATATTTCAAAAAGCTACCCTACAAATGATTTGTATAGTGAACTAAACCTAAGACTAAATGCTGGTGATAAGGTTGGTCTTGTAGGTAGAAATGGTACAGGTAAATCAACGCTATTTAAACTTATTTTAGGTGAGGAGCCACAAGATAGTGGGGATATTAACTTTCCAAAAGGTTATAAAATAGGTGCTTTGAAGCAGTATTTTAATTTTACTCAAAAAACTTTGATAGATGAGACTGCTTTAGCTTTAAGTGAAGAGGATAAATATAATATTTATAAAGCTGAGAAGATTTTATTTGGTCTTGGTTTTACAGATGAGGATTTATCAAAAGATCCAAACTCATTTTCGGGAGGTTTTCAAATTAGAATAAACCTTGCAAAACTGCTTTTAACAGAGCCAAATATGTTACTTCTTGATGAGCCTACAAACTACTTGGATATTTTGTCTATTAGATGGTTGAAAGCATTTTTAAAATCTTTTCAAGGGGAAGTTATACTTATCACTCACGACAGAGATTTTATGGATTCTGTTTGTACTCATACTTTAGGGATTATTAGAAAAAGTGCATTTATGATTCAAGGTGGAACTAGAAAATTTTATGAGCAATTAATGGCAAATGAAGAGCATCATGAAAAACAAAAAATTGCACAAGATAAAAAAATCAAAGATTTAGAAGAGTTTATTGCTAAAAATAAAGCAAGAGCAGCAACAGCAACTCTTGCTCAATCAAAAGTTAAGATTTTAGAAAAGATGGAGATATTAGAGGATTTGGATTATGATGCAAATCTTAGTTTTGATTTTAACTATAAAGATACAGCAGCAAAATTTTTAGTTGAAGTAAAAGATTTAAGTTTTGGATACACACCTGATAATATTCTTTTTGAAAATATCACATTTGCATTATCACGTGGGGAAACTCTAGGAATCATAGGTAAAAATGGAAAAGGTAAATCAACTTTACTAAATACTATAGCAGGGGAACTTCAACAATTAACAGGAAGTGTTGAGTTTCATCCTAGTTGTCAGTTTGGACACTTTGGACAAACAAATATTTCACACCTAAATCAAGATAATACTATTATGGATGAGATTTATAGTGTAAATCATAAACTAGCAGAAGCAGTTATTAGAAGTATTTGTGGTTTGATGATGTTTAGTGGGGATAATGCCAAGAAAAAAATCTCACTTTTATCAGGTGGTGAAAAATCAAGAGTAATGCTTGGAAAAATTATAGCTCAAGATGTAAATTTATTGTTCCTAGATGAGCCTACAAACCACTTGGATATTGATTCTATTGATGCACTTACAAATGCTATCAAGGCTTTTCCTGGTTCATGTATTATTGTAACTCACTCAGAAGAGTTATTAAGAGCTGTTTGTGATAGATTGATTGTATTTACAAACAATGGGGCTGATTATTTTAATGGAACTTATGATGAGTTTTTAGAAAAAATTGGTTGGGAAGATGATGATACAACAGAAAAGAAAAAAGTAGAAAAACCAAAAAGAAATAAAAAAGAGATAAAAAAATTAAGAGCAGCTGTGGTAACTGAAAAAAGTCAAGCAACTAAACCAATTAGAATGGAAATAGAAAAAATTGAAGAGATACTTCCAAGTCTAAATGGTGCAGAAAAATCTAAACATCAGCAAATGCTAAGTGAATTACAAACAAAACTTGAAAAATTAAATGTTGAGTTTCAAAAAAAGTTAGATGAGATTTAAAACTTTTTATATATTATGAAAAAACTAAAATATCTAGAGCATTACCCAAAAGAGTTTATCTCTCAAGTACAAAAACTAATAGATGATAAAAAACTAGATAAATATCTTTTGAGTAAATATAAAACTACTCATGAATATAAAAGTGACAAAGCTTTATATGAGTATACAATAGATATAAAAAATCAGTTTTTAAAAAAATCTTTACCTCTTAGCAAAGTTGTTTATGACGGGAAAATCAACGTTATAAACGATGCTTTAGGGATACACACTTTTATATCAAGGGTTCAAGGTGGAAAACTAAAAAGTAAAAATGAGATAAAAATAGCTTCAATCTTTAAAAATGTACCAGAAGAGTTTTTACGTATGATTGTTGTTCATGAATTAGCTCATATTAAAGAGAAACAACACGATAAAGCTTTTTATAATCTTTGCACCTTCATAGAACCAAATTATCATCAGTATGAGTTTGATTTAAGAGTTTATCTAACATATATCGATAAATTCGGAAAACTTTATTAGTATAATATAACAAAATTTTTTTATTTGATATCATATCTTAATATTATCTTAAATTATTATAAGAAATAATTATTTAACTTTTAATTAATATATAAAAACAGTTTTAGTACAATCTAGTTTAACTTTTTATAAAAGAGTAGAAAATGAAATTATTAAAAATTATCTTACTTATAACTATTTTCTTTTCCAATTTACTTTTCAGCTCATCAAATGACAATAAAAAAATAGTACCAGCAGTTGTTCCTATTTCATGGTTAAAGCAGAATTTGAATAATCCAAAATTAGTATTAATTGATTTAAGGCAAGAGGAAGAGTTTCAAAAAGAGCATATTAAAAATGCAGTTAATATAGCGGGTTTAAAATCACTATTTGATAAAAATTTTGTTATGCCTAAATTAAGTTTTTTAAAAGAGTTATTTAGTAATGCTGGAATTGACAGTGAAAGTTTGGTTGTAGCTTATGATAATGGAGATTTTATTTGGGCTGCAAGATTGTATTGGATACTAGAAATTTTGGGACATAAAAATGTTGGTATTTTAAAAGTAAGTTATGGAAATATCTTAAAAAAAGAATTTTCTGTTTCTAGTGGTGTTCATAAAGTTGCTAGAAAAGAGTTTATTCCAAGAATTGATAATGAAAAAATTGAAACAAAACTAAGTACACTTTTATCAATTGGTAAAAAAACTATAATTGATGGGAGAAAAGAATCTCATTATGAAGGTAAAGAGTCTATAGCAAAAAGGTATGGACATATTCCAACAGCATTAAACTATGCATGTACACAAAACTTTCAAGTTACCGATGATGGCAGTATAATGAAAGATTTTGATGAATTACAAAAAATTTATAAAAATATACCTAAAAAGAAAGATATTATACTTTATTGTGATGGTGGGGCAGAAGCAGCTTTGAATTATATTGTTCTAAAAGAGCTAGGATATAACGCAGCTGTTTATGATGGTTCGTGGATTGAATGGGGAAATGACAACGCAGTACCTATTGATAACCCTTCGTTAGAAGGGGAATAAATATAATAGTGGATAAAAATTTTGATATACGAAGGTTCTATTAGAAAAAAACTTATACTGATAATCATGTCAGTAACATTGGTTACAGCACTTATTGGTTATTTGACTTTTGTTTATTGGTATATGGATGACCAATATAAAAGAGCTATAAATCTGTCTAAAACTATGAGCCTAGTATTGGGTCAAGATTTTGCAAAATTGATTTTGCTTAATGATGTATCAGCTGCCGCTGATATTACTTCTTCTTTGAAATCTTTTTCAAATATAGACTCAATGGTATTATACAATCTTGAAAAAAAGCCTATTTTACAATATAGCATTGATAATAACAGTTTTAAAGTTGAACCTTTACCATCAAAAGATAAAATGGATGCGGTAGTTGAAGATGATGTTTTAAAGTTGTATATAGATGCTAATTACAAAGAAACAAACTTGGGATTTGCCCAATTACAAATTCATATTAGTACAATTTATGATGTAATTGAAGAAAATATTTATATGCTTTTACTTATTTTATTTATTATGTTTATCATTTCATATATACTAGCAACTTATTTTGCAAGAAGATTTACTTCGCCTATTTTAGATTTAGTAACTTTCTTAGATAAAATTGATTTAGCAGAATCATTAAAAAGTAGAATTCAAACTGAAGAGAATAATGAATATGGAAAACTTTACGATGGTGTTAACACTATGCTTGAAAGGCTTGAATCTTCACACAAAATATTAAAACTTGCAGCAGTTACTTTTGATACACAAAATGGTATTACAATTACAGATAAAGATCAAAAAATATTACATGTAAATAAAGCATTTACAACTATCACAGGATATACAGCCCAAGAAGCTATAGGCCAAACTCCAAGAATATTACAATCAGGAGTTCATACAAAAGAGTTTTATGATGATATGAGAAAATATTTAAAAGAACATCATTTTTGGATGGGCGAAATCAATAATAAACATAAAGATGGAAGTATTGTAAATGAACACTTAACAATTCAAGTTGTTTTAGATGATGATGGTGAAGTGTTATATTATGTAGGTTCATTTTTAGATATTACTTTACAAAAAGATATGGAAAGTGAATTAAGAGAAAAAGAAAATTTATTGATTCAGCAATCAAAAATGGCAGCTATGGGAGAGATGTTGGAAAATATCGCCCATCAATGGAAACAACCTTTATCAATAATCTCAACTACAACTTCTGGTTTAGTTTTGAAAAAAGAATTAGATTTACCATTGGATAAAGATGAAGAGGTTAAACAGTTATCGACTATTACAGATACAGTACAATTCTTAGCACATACTATTGATGATTTTAGAGAGTTTTTTAAACCAAATAAAAAGAAAGAGAAGTTTAATTTAAAAGAGTGTTATAAAAAAGTTGCAAATCTTGTAAATCTTAAATTTTTATCATTAAATATACAAATTATTGAAGATTTAGATGATGTAAATATAGTTGCCTTGGAAAATGAACTAAAACAAGTAATTATAAACATATTAAATAATTCAAGGGATGCTTTAGAAGATATGCCTGGTGAGAAGTTTATTTTTGTACATGTTTATAGAGAAAATCAAAAAGCATATTTAGTTATAAAAGACAATGGTGGAGGTATACCATCAGCTATTATAAATAGAATCTTTGATCCTTATTTTACTACTAAAGGGGAACAAGATGGTACTGGTATTGGACTTCATATGTCAAAAGAGATGATTGAAAAACATATAAAAGGTAAAATAAGTGTAACAAATGAATATTTTGCATATGAGGGGAAAAAATATAAAGGTGCACAATTTACCATAGAGATACCAACTAGACAATAAGCTTACAATTTGTAATAAAATCAATTAAAATAATAGAATTATCATATACTAGCACAAATATTAAATGAGGTTAATTTGATGAATATTTGTGCAATAGAATTAAAAAGTAATTATGCAGTAATAGTAGTCTTTAAAGAGAATAAATATATAGATTTAAAAACAAAAAAAATAGTTTTAGAAGATGATGAAAATCAAAATAGTATTAGAGAGTTTTGTAATCAGTTTTTAGTTTTTTTAGAGCAAGAAAAAATAGAAAAAATAGTGATAAAAAAAAGAGCAAAAAAAGGTAATTTTGCAGGGGGTGCAGTTACTTTTAAAATTGAAGGACTGATTCAATTAAACCCTTTATGTAGTGTAGATTTATTATCAAGTCAAACTATAAGTGCTTATGAAAAGAAAAATTTGATTGAATATCCAACTAACTTAAAAAAATATCAAGAACAAGCTTATTTAACTCTACTTTCTTTTTTATAATTGTTATAATTAGAAAAAAGGTTTAGTATGTTTAAAGTTAAATCGATAGATCATCTAGTATTAACAGTAAAAGATATTGATAAAACTGTAGAGTTTTATACAAAAGTTTTAGGTATGGAAAAAGAGATTTTTAAAGAGACTAGAGTTGCATTAAAATTTGGTCATCAAAAGATTAATTTACACCTATTGGGAAATGAGTTTGAACCCAAGGCACAAAATGTAAAAGAGGGAAGTGCAGATTTGTGTTTTATTACTGAAACTAGTGTTGAGGAGTATAAAAAGTATATTGAATCTTTAAATTTAGAAATAATAGAAGGTCCAGTGAAAAGAACTGGTGCAAATGGTGAAATCAATTCTATTTATTTAAGAGACCCAGATGGAAATCTAATAGAGGTATCAAACTATATTTATAGTATTTAGCATACTTAAAAAAGTATGCTATTTAAATAGTTGATAAATTGAACAAAAATCCTCTTCTCCTTTTCCATCTTTTTTCATTTGTCCAAATAATTCTTTTGGAACCGAAGCAGTATATAAAGGCTGATTTAAACTATAAGCTAAATCTTGTAAGGTATGTAAATCTTTGTAAATAGCATTGTTTGAAAAGTGTGCTGAAAAATCCTCTTCAAGTAGTTTTTGTGTTTTTGCTTTTAAAACTAGTGATTGTCCACCACCAACACCTAAAATTTCTAGTAAAGAGCTTTTTTCAATATCACAAGCTTCTCCAAGTGCTGTACACTCTGCAATTGTTGCCATAAATGACCCCAAACAAAGGTTATTGATAAGTTTCATTTTTGAAGCTTTCCCAGGCTCTTTTAAATAAAAAATCTCTTTACCAATTTTTTCAAGTAAGGGTTTACAAGAATCAAAAGTCTCTTTTTTACCTGAAGTTACTATTGTAACAAGTCCTTGTAAAGCTGGTGCAACACTTCCAAAAATGGGTGACTCTAAATATTCACCACCTTTTTCATATATTTTAGTATGAAAAGATAAAACTTTTTCATAATGATTTGTTGTTAAATCTATTATAGTTTTACCTTGTAAATCAGCACTTAAAATCCCATTTTCCATCTCAAATATATTTTCAACTGCACTTGACTCAAATAAACAAATAAATACAATATCACATTTATCAATTAACTCTTTTGGAGAGTTTTTTATTTTATAACCAAGGTTTTCTATTTTTGATTTTGTTCTATTGTAAACTGCTAGTTCTTCACCCATGTCAGTAAGTCTTTTTGCTATTGCTGTACCTAAATTTCCTAATCCTATAAAACCTATAGCCATATCTAATCCTTTTTATTTATTTTAAAAAATTATATCAAAAACATATAAATTAATTAAAAGTTTTATGATAATATCTATTTAAATCGAAAAGTCCAGCTTCAATGGGGTTGGACTTATTAAATATTTTTTGAAACCAGTCGTAGGTTTCCCAAAATCTTTTTTCATCTCTTCTTATGAAAAACTTGTTAAGTTCATTTTCATTGTTTGTATAGTTTTTTAAGATATTGAAGAATTCACTGATATCTTCTTCCTCTACTACTACAAAATAGTTTGGATATGAACCAATAAACCCCTCTATTATATTGATAGTATCTTTATTTTTATCGAGTCTTTCATCTTCATCAAATAAAAATGCAACATTGTCATGCCATCTATTTATAACAATACTGTAAACTAAATCTTCATTTTTTAGTTTAAATCTTACGTAGATTAAATTAAAATTTGAACTTGAAAACTCTTTATAGGTTTTTAAACTATCAATTAGAGTTAAATCTTTTAAACTTTTTTCTATTTGTTCTTTTTTATTGTATTTATCTAAAAGGGCAGTTTTTTTATGATTTTCTTTTATATAGTTTATTCCATCTTTTTTTGTATTTGTATATTCAAGAATGTTTTCAATTAGTTCATTTTTGTAATTTTTTGTTTTGTAGTGTATATTTGTAAAATTATCTGATGGAGTATATGTGACAAAATATTTTACTAATAAACCTTGATACCAACTATTAAATATCTTTTGTCTTTTTTGTTTTGGAAGGTATTCTAAGAAGTTACTCTCCCCTTCAATTCTGAGTCTATCCATGTATTTTCTAACTAAGATTTTATGTTGAGTATTTCCAAATACATCAAACCCTGCAACTAAAGAATAATATAACCTTTCAAGCAATGGATAATCAATAATCCACATGGTTTTAGGAATATTACCTAAAGCTCCATTATGAACAGAAGCAGAATCAAAGTGTCTGTATATAGTTAGTATTGCATCATTGTTTTTACTATTTGGATTATTACCTTTCCATATGGTTTTTAGGTTTAATTTGTGGTGTTTGTTTTTATATAAAATATTTTTATTTTTATAATAATCAACTGTAACTTTATCATATTTTACAAAATCAAAACTATCTAAAATAGAGGTATCAGAACCATATTCATTTGGCAAAGATAGATTTTTTTGATTTTGTTTTATAAACTCTTTGTTTAAAATGGTTTCATCATATTTTGGATCTTTAAAAGCAATCCAAAAATGGTCATTTATCACATTTAAAGCAATTTGTCCTTTACAAACAGGACCTCTAATAAAGGTCATAATAAAATATTTTATATCATCTAATAAAAAATTATATCTTGATTCTAAAGGGATTTGCTCAAATGCTGTTAGAGGATTAGCTGAGACTAAGGGTTCATAACTTATGTTAGTTGGAGTTTTAGGCCATTTTGGTTTTATAAAAAGTTCTTTATATCTTTTTAATGTATCTTTGTTTACTTTATAAACCATATGAGTTTTATGAACTATAGTAGCATCTATTTTTCTAAATACATAATAAAACTCTTTTAAGGGTTTTCCATAAGGAAGTCTAGTATCTACTGGATCTAAACCTTGTTTATCATAAGAACGGATTAGTTCATAAAATCCATCATTATCTTCAAATTTTATATGAGCTAAAAAAAGGTGTTCATATATATATCTTGCTGTAATTTGATGTTTGATATCTTTGTTGTTTAAAAACTCTTCAAAAAGCTTCATCTCATTTGATTTTTCTAAATCTTTTATTTCATCATTTTTAGCCCCTGATTTTAGCCATTTTATTAAAATCTTATGTTCAGTTTCACTTAATGCAGGAAAACCATAAGGCATACCATGATAAGGTTTTTTAGATATAAAATCTTTTATCTCTTCAAAATTTTTACTACAAGTTAATTTATCTTTTTCTGGTTCATAGCTTCCTTTACTGTTAGGGAACTCTTGTTTTTGTTCGAGAAGTAAACTCATGATACTATCGTTGTTTTTATTTAAAGGTTCAATTATTGAATAAAAACCTTTTTCTCTCCATTGGGAAGTAGTTGTTGCATCTATAAACATCCTTGCAGGAGTTATAGGTTTTATTCTATTTTCATAAATAGTTGTTTTACTACCACCTCTATCAATTCCTTCATATGAACTAAATTTTGTTTGACAAGGTGAATTATAACAAGAGTGACATACTACACAACGATTATCTAAAATAGGTTTTATATCTTTTGTAAATGAAATAGTATCTGCAAAACAAAAAGAAGAGATAAATAATAAGAAAAATCTGAAATACATCAATAACCTTAATACATATAATTTTTATTATATAGTAAACTTATTAAATCATTCCAAATTTTTATGAATCAAATGTTGCTCCATATGTTCTAACACCTTTTTCATTAAAGGCATGAATCATATCTATTGTAAGGTTTTGATTTGACATAATAAATACAGCTTCTGGATTGTAGTGTTTATAAGCTTTCATTGCCAAAGCAACATAGTTTTTATTTGTAAATTTTTTCAAATCTTCATCGGTTGTATCTAGTATATGTAATCCTATCTCTTGATCATCAATTTTCTTTTTAAGATTTTTAATCAATTTTTTTCCAAAAACATCTATCTGAGATTTCCCAATCCAAAGCAGGTTCATTTTTGTATATTTATTTAAAACTAAACAAGGGATTATTGGAGCAATACCCCCTCCTGTAACAATAATTAAGATATTGTTGTATCTTGAGTGTTGATACATAAAACCATAAAATCTATCTTTTTTGATAGTACACTCTTTTAATAAAAAATTATCCTTATTTGCTTCATTTATGATTTTAGTTGTTCTATCCCCCGCAGGAGTTATATATAATGTTCTATTTCTTATATCATCAAAATCATACATTGAGTCACCAAAGGGATGGAACTCTGCATTTGCTAATGTTATTTTTGAATAAGTACCAAAAGTTGGTTCTCCTCTAAGTTGTATCCCTATTACATTTTCATTTACAAGGATAAGTTTGGGATATATTTTTTTGACTCCTATCCAAGGGGCAATTAGCATGGCTACAATAAAAACAAGTAAGAAAAAATGTGGTTTTGAAATAATTTCAATTATATTTAGCCCTAAAATAGTGTTTATCTTAAAGTAATAAAATATCAATAAAAGTATAGTTGTATAACCTAAATATCTGTGAATATTTTCAAAAATATTATGATGTTTTCTTCTAAAAATTGCAAGTGCAGTTAAGATAACAATTGTTAGGAAAGTTAAAATAATAAAAAATATATTATTCATATAAGTATTTATTTCAACTAATTTAAAATGAACAATAGCCCAAAAAAGTGTTGATAAAGCCATAAAACGGTGTAAAAAACCTATTTTATTTGCTAATTGGTCTAAAAGATAGTTTTTAAATAAATTACCTATAGTATAAAATAGAAAATAATTTACGCTATAGCTTCTTGTTCCAATAGTTATAAATAATGAAAATATAGCTAACAAGGCAGCAAAATCTGCTTTATTTTGAGATAAATTAAAAAATAAATATCCAACACCATTTAAAAATAAGGTAATTAGCAAATATATAAAAAAAGATTGGGCAGAGTTATAAGCTTGTCTAATTATTCGGTCTTCAATTCTAAAGTGATATTTAGTAGGTTGTTTTTTAAATTTTTTTATTTTTTTTTCAAAACTATCAAAAAGATCATTTGATTCTTTATTCTTCACTTCTTTCCTTTAATTTGACTGTTATTAAAATATTATGATTCTAATTAAAGTTAATTATAATATTATATTATAACTAAGAATTTTATTAAGTTTAATAATCTTTTCTAATATAATATATCTTAAAAAATCAATAAATATTTATTTTATATTTTTCTAATACTAAGCGAGTGGGTCTTCTCCAGCTTCCCAAGAGGCTAAATATCTTTCTATTAAATGAAAATCTTCCCCTGTATGTTGAGTAAATGTAATATATTGATTTCTATTATCTATTTGAAGTAGTTCATTTACAATTGCCATATATCTTAAAGCTAATTCTCGTCTTTTCTCGATGGTTCTGCCTTCTCTAATATCAAGATTCATCAAACAAATATCATCTGTAGGATTTGCCCTACCAATTGTAAGGTTATATTTATCATATTCTCTTATAGAAATTGCAATATGATCAGTACCTGTATCCATAACTTGTGAAAAAGTTTCTCTAATACTATTAACAAATTTATCTTTTGTATTATTATCTAGCTTTTTATTTACTTCAAATTGTAAGTGAGGCATTTGATATCCTTTTGAAAATTTTTATATTATAAGGTGTTTAAAATTAAAGATGATTTAGTAAAAAAATTAATTCTTTTTATAAATAGAGATAAAAATACCTCCTAAAATCATAGCTGTAGAGATAATTAGTGTTAGAGTAAGTTTTTCATCTAAAAGAATTATGCTTAAGATTATAGCAAGAACAGGAACAATAAGTTGAATTACACTTGCCGTGATTATTTGTATATTTTTTAAAACTAAATACCAAAGTACATACCCAATTGCAGAGGTTATGCTTCCTGATAAAAAGGCTAAAAAAATTCCACCACTAGAATATTTCAAATCTTGTGCAAATATTATAAAAAAAACTATCAAATAAGGTATAGTTTTTACAAAATTTATAGTGGTATCTTTTAAGGCATCTGTAGATGATTTTCCAATGATAGTATAAAAAGCCCAAGCAATACCAGATATTACCATAAGCAAAACATGAAACATTGAGAGTGAAAACTCTTTGCTAGGATATAAAAGATATATAAGTCCTATAAAAGCTATAATAATACCAAGAGATTTTTTTAAATTAATTTTCTCTTTTTTTAAAATAGCTACTAATATCATACTTAGTTGAACAACTGCAAATAATATAAGTGTCCCAATCCCTGCTTCCATATTTAAATATGAATATGAAAAACATATGGCATATAAAAAAAGCATAAGAGAACTTATCCAGTTCCCTTTTAGTTTTATATCTAATCTAAACTTTTTTTTTGTATATAATAAAATTAAAACTAAAGTGATTGAACCAAAAAATAGTCTAAAAAAGGTAAAGGTGTAAGCATCTATATTATAGTCAACTAAAGCTGCTCTACAAAAAATAGAGTTTGCAGATAAAAATATCAAAGATATAACTGTTAGAAAAAAAAGATTTAAAGGGTTTGCTTTTTTCTCTAACATTGATTTTTAGTGCCTAAAACTTGGATTATTTTTTAAAAATTCTTCAACTTTATCAGTATGAGCATATATTTTTCCACTTCGTCTTAAAAAAGAGTTTACTATATGGTAACCATGATTAAGTGCAGCTGCTATTGAACCGCCTGTATTAAAAGCAATATCCCCTGCTACATACATACAGTCTATATTTGTTTTATAATGTTCATCATAAATAGGTTTACCTTCATTATCCACTTCAATACCAACTTTTTTAAGAAAATCAATTGGGGCAGTTCCTCCAATTGCGAAAATTATTCTATCATAAATAGTGTAATAGCCATCATTAAAATTTACTTTTACTTTACCATGTTCATTTTCCAAAGAGATAATATCTGTATTCATACGAAGACGTAATCTTTCTTGTCCATCATATGATTTTAGAATCTCTTCATTTTCAGGGTTAAGTCTTGAAAATTTCTCTTTCCTATAAACTAAGGTTACAGTGTTGTTTTCATCGGCTAATTCATAGGCATATTCAGCTGCACTATTTCCACCTCCTACTACAAGTATTTTTTCACCCTCAGAACATTTGTCAAGATTGAAATTTGCATACTCTTTGATTGAAGGTGGTATTTTATAACTAGGTTTATTTGGTTTTCCCATTTTTCCAATAGTTATAACTACTGCTTTTGATTTAAAACTTTGTGTTGCTGTTGTGATTAAAAAAAGTCCATCTTCTGGATTTTTTACTATATTTTCAACTTCTGTATTAAATGCAGTATCAATTTTTTCTTCATCTAATAATTGGTCAAAGAAATCTAAGGTGGTCTCTTTTGTTCCATCCATAAAAGGAATATTACCTTCAATATCTACTGTTTGACCTTTCCAATCTTTATCAACTCGTTTATTATCTTTATAAAATTTTCTTATGGTACTGGAGTGGTTATCAGCCTTTTCAATCAGTAGGATATTTTCCACTCCATGTACTGCTGCTTCGATTGCTGTCCCAATTCCACCAGGACCACCACCAATGATGGCTATATCATAAATAGTTGTCATTTTCACTCCATAATAAAAAATTATAAATCTATTATACTATAATCGACTCTTATAAGTAGCTTGAGTGAGATTATTAATCTTTTTAGTAAAAATTTGGTAAAATAGGCACTTTATGACAAAAACAAAAAGGTTTAATAAGTATGAAATATGGTGAAAAAGAGATAGTTGATTTTGATATAAATAATGAAGAGAATTTTTGGCCAAATAAACATGAAAAAAATTACACAATAAATATTGAATTACCAGAATTTATGGCAAAATGTCCAAGAAGTGGATATCCTGATTTTGCAACGATAAAATTAGAGTATGTTCCAAATGAGCTTGTAATAGAGCTTAAAGCACTTAAAATATATATAAATTCATTTATGTTTAGAGAGATATCACATGAAAACTCAGCAAATGAGATTTTTGATACATTGTACGAAAAACTAAAACCAAGATATATGAAAGTTATTGCTGACTTCAAACCTCGTGGAAATGTTCATACTGTAATAGAAATAGACAGTTCGAAGATGTAAAGAGAACCCCTTGGAGAGATTAGTTACCACTACTCAAGCAGCTCAGATATTGGGGCTATCCCTACAAGGCGTACACTATAGAATAAAAAACAATCAATTAAAATCTATCAAAAAATCTGGTAAGACATATGTTTATATTAGTGAACATGTAGAAGATAAATCCTCAGATGTAAAAGTAGAAGTAACTGAAGTTCAAAATGGGAATAAAGAGCTTATAAAAGCAAAAGATGAACAAATAGAACTACTAAAATCATCGATAAAATGGATGAAAAGACAATATATCTCAGAGATAAAAAGATTAGAAAAAAATCAAAAAAGAATAATCGGAGTTTTTAACAGAGAAATAGAGCTTCTACAAAGTGCTTTTAATGAAATGAGATCAGTATATAAACCCCAGTTAGAATTAAAAAAAGAACAATCAAACAATAATTATAATATTGATGAAAAAGATAGATTTATACCTATTCAAGAATTAACTTTGTATTTTAAAAGAAATCATAAAAGTGATAAAGATATAAAACTGATAATATTAAAAGCGATAAAAGATAGAGATTCAAGGTTTATTTATAATAAAAAAGAAAAAAAGCTTTTGATTTTAAATGAAGATTTTTCAGATTTACTGTGAAAAGTGCTAATAGCACTCTTCTCCAGATACCCAAACACACCAAAAGAAGAGGTGCCTTGCTATGTTCCCATCCTGGGGCGTTGTCTCTAAAAATGATTGTAAGGGTCTAAAGAAGAGCATAAAAAGTATCTAGATACTCTTTGTGCTTCTCTTTTAGGGGTGTTATTATATCTTTTAGAAGCTTAAAATATTTATAAACAATAAATTTAAAATAAATAGGAACATATGGTTTACTTAATACTATTTTTTACAAGTTTTATTTCGGCTACACTTTTCCCTATGGGAAGTGAGGCTTTGTTGATTTTTGATATCAATGAAGGTCACAATATATATTTACTTCTATTTTTTGCAACACTTGGGAATAGTTTAGGTTCGACGGTTAACTATTTTTTAGGTTTAAAAGGTGAAGAGTATATTGTGAAAAAAGGCTTTTTAAAAGAGAAAAAGATTTTACAATATAAAAACTTTTTTGATAGGTTTGGAGGTTTTGCTTTACTTTTGTCATGGATGCCAATAATTGGCGATCCTATAACATTTATTGCAGGTATTTTAAAATATGACTTTAAAAAGTTTTTAGTTTTGGTAGTTTTGGCAAAGTTTGGAAGATATCTTTTTTTAACTTTGACAGTTTTGTATTTTATCTAACAACATAGTCTAAAAAACGATTAATCTCTTTTGTGATTTTTTTAGTGTTGTTATAAAATAAAAAAATTACAAAAAAACTAGAAAAAGAGTTTAGTAAAATTTTTGCTAAATTTTTTGTATCCTCTTTTAGTATTTTTTCTTCCACCCCTTTTTCTACTAAAGAAGTAAATAATATAAGTCTTTCTTTATATAATCTTTTTTTAAATCTTTTGTATGAGATATTATCTCTATAATGACAAATACCCATAAAAATATTTAAAATTTTTCTATGCATTGAAAACTCTGATTCATAAAGTGAGTTAAAACTATAATAGATTTTTTCTTTTGCATTTTGCAAACAACTCATTTTTTTATTTGTAATTTGTTTGTATTCTTCATATAAAGCTTGGGTTAGTTCCAAAACAATATCTTCTTTATCCATAAAATATTCATATATTGTCCCTTTACCAACATTTGCTTCTTTTGCAAGCTGAGATATGGTTAAATCTTTTATACAACAGCTAGTAATAAGTTTCATACACGACAGTGCTATGCACCGTCGTTTCTGTTTTTTATCAATTATCGTTGCCATTATCTGTTTTGTTTTTTTCTCTACTTAGTTTAGTAATCAAAATATAAAATAATGGGATAAATAAAATTGCAATAAATGTTGCTGTTAACATCCCTCCAATTACACCTGTACCAATTGAGTGTTTACTAGCAGCACCTGCACCACTACTAATTGCTAAAGGCATAACCCCAACTGTAAAGGCAAGAGAAGTCATAATAATTGGTCTTAGTCTTACTTTTGCTGCTTCCAAAGCAGAATCAACCAAGTTATAACCCTCTTTTCTTTTTTGTAAAGCAAACTCTACAATTAAAATTGCATTTTTAGCAGCAAGTCCAGCAAGTACCAATAGACCAATTTGGAAATATATATTATTATCTAGATGTCTTAGATTTGTAGCTAAAATAGCTCCAAAAACTGCAAATGGTACAGCTAATACAACTGAAATAGGTAATAACCATCTTTCATATAAGGCACAAAGGATTAAGAATAAGAATACTATACCAAAAATAAATGCCATAGCAGAGCTTCCACCGATTTGTTTCTCTTGGAAGGCTGTTCCTGTCCAGCTGATTGTATACCCTTCAGGTAATACTTCATTTGCCACCTCTTCAATTGCATTAAGTGCATCACCTGAACTGTATCCAGGAGCAGGTTGACCTGATACTTTTGCAGATTGGAAAAGGTTAAATCTTTCAACAATATCTGCTCCAACTACTTTTTTAAAGGTGATAAATGAATTTATTGGAAGAAGTTCTCCATCATTTGATCTTACAAAAATTTGTTGGAAGTCATCAATATTGTTTCTGTACTCTCCATCTGCTTGTAAATTAACTCTATAAGTTCTACCATATAAAGAGAAGTCATTTACATAGAAGCTTCCAAATGTTGCATTTATAGTGCTATAGATATCATCTATATTTACACCTTTTGCTTTAGCTTTTTCAGTGTCGATATCAACTTTATATTGAGGAATAGTTGCAGATAATGACGTTCTTACCCCAACAAGTTCAGGTCTAGTTCTAGCTTTTTCTAAAACCTTATTTACAACATTCCCTAAATCTTCAATTGTACCACCTGTTCTATCTTGAACATACATATCAAATCCACCCGTAACACTCATCCCCATAATTGGAGGTGGAACAACGGCAAATGAAAAACCTTCACTAGTACCCATTAGTTGTTTACTAAATTTACCTAAAAGTGCTTTTGCTTCTTGTTCTGCATTTGGTCTTTCATCCCAGTCTTTTAGTTTAATAATTGTTGCAACTGTATGTGTTCTTTGAGCCGAAGTTGTAAAGTCATATCCAGCTAATGTGATAATATTTTCTACATTTGGGTCTGCTGACACAATTGCATTAATCTCTTCCGATAATTCTAAAGATTTTGACAATGAATACCCAGGAGGGTTAAATCCAAATACAAAAATAGTACCTTGATCTTCATCTGGTACAAGACCCGTTTTCATAGATTTGAACATATCATAAGATACAAATAATAATCCACCATATAACAATATAGAGATTAGTGAAAATCTAATAGTTTTTTTAACTAAATATGAATACCCTTGTGTTGCTTTTTCAAACATCATATTAAACCATCTGAAAAAACCTTTTGGTTCATGCTTTTTATTTTTTAATATCTTTACACATAAAGCAGGTGTTAATGTTAAAGCAACAAAACCAGAGATTAAAACTGAGATTACAATTGTAATAGCAAATTGTCTATACATCTCCCCACTAAGTCCAGGCATAAAGGCAACTGGGATGAAAATAGCACCAAGAACTAAGATAATAGCGATTAATGCTCCTGTTACTTCTCTCATAGCAATAAAAGCAGCTTCTTTTGGAGTTTTACCCTCATCCATATGTCTTTCAATATTTTCAATAACAATAATGGCATCATCAACAACAATACCAATAGCAAGAACAAGACCAAACAAAGTTAGTAAGTTGATACTAAATCCTAAAGCATACATCCCTGCAAATGCTCCAACAATTGATACAGGAACGGCAATAAATGGGATAATTGTTGCTCTCCAGCTTTGTAAGAATAGGAAAATAATCATAATAACCAATAGTAAGGCTTCAACGAAAGTTTTAACAACCTCTTTAATAGAAGCAGAAATAAACTTAGTACTATCATATGGTACACTATATGTCATATCTTCTGGGAAGTTTTTACTAGCTTCTGTTAAAGCTTTTGAGATTGCATCAGAAGTTTCTAGTGCATTTGCCCCACTTTGTAAGAAAATACCAATAGGAATAGATGGTGAGTTATTTAACCTTGTTTCAACACTATAATCACTAGCTCCAAGCTCAATTTTTGCTACATCTTTAAGTTTTAAACTACTTCCATTTTCATTTGTTCTAATAACAATATTTCCAAACTGTTCAGGGTCTTCAAACCTTTTTGGAGTTTGAATAGTATATGTATACATCTGTTTATTTGCAATTGGTTCAGCTGCAATTTTACCTGCTGCATATTGATTGTTTTGTTCTCTAATTGCGGCAATTACATCTGTAGTTGCAAGTGAATATTTAGAAAGTTTAAGTGGATCCATCCAGATTCTAATAGAATAATCTTTTGCACCAAAGATTCTAGCATCACCAACTCCATTAACTCTTTTTAGAGATTCAACCAAGTTAAGAAGAGCATAGTTTGATAAATAGATATTGTCATAAGTTTTATTTGGAGATTGAAGCATAATAAACATTAAAATACTTGGACTTCTTTCCCCTACAACTACACCTTGTCTTTGTACTTGGTCTGGCATTTTAGCTAAGGCTGCTTGTACCCTATTGTTTACATCAATCTTTGCAGAATCAGGGTCAGTACCAACCTCAAAAAATACATTAATATTTAACCTACCACTATCTTCTGCAACAGAGTTCATATATAACATATTTTTTGCACCATTGATTTGTTCTTCAAGTGGTGCGGCAACAGTTTTTGCAATCGTATCGGCACTAGCACCAGGATACGAAGTACTTACAATAATTTGTGGTGGTAAAACTCTAGGATATTGTTCAATTGGAAGATTGAACATAGAGATTAAACCAGTTAAAAATATTATAATTGATAACACACCGGCAAAAACCGGCCTTTTTATAAAAAATGATGAGATCATAATTATTTCTCTTTATTTACTATTTGAACTTTTGTATTAGGTCTTAATTTAGCAAGGTTACTGATAACAATTTGTTCATTTGGTTTTAGACCATCTCTAATAACAACTCCATCTTTAACTAAATCACCTGTAACAACTGGTCTTACTTGAGCAACACTGTTCTCATCTATTATATAAACAATACTTGCTTTAGCAGTTTTTAATACTGCATTTTCTGGCACAATAAAACTGTCAGGTAAGATAAGCCCAGATATTTCTATTTTAGTGAATTCTCCAACTAAAAGTTCTTGATTTTTATTATCAAATTTTGCTCTTAAAAGTAAAGTATCTGTTTGAGAATTCAATTTTGGAGAAACATAATCAATTACACCATTAGTATATGTTTTACCTTTGCTTAATAAGCTTATAGTTGCTTTGTTTTGTTTAATCTGAGTTAAAAACTGCTCTATATCCTCTTTTGTTAATTCAAACTCAACATGTACAGGATCAATTGCTGTGATAGTTATAAGGTCACTATTTGAATCTGAACTTCCAACATAATCACCAACATCAAATTTTTTCTTACCAGCAATTCCATCTATTGGGGAAGTAATATTTGTATAATTAAACTCAATTTGCGCTTGGTCTAATTTTGCCTTTGCATCTTCATATGCAAACACATAATCATCATAACTTTGGATACTTATAGCTTTGCTCTCTTTTAAAGATTGTGCTCTTGTATAATCTTTACTTGCTTTATTGAAATTAGCCTTAGCTTGTGCTAAGTTTGCTTTATAAATATCTTGTTCTATTGTATATAAACCTTGACCTTTTTTAATAAAGTCACCCTCTTTGAAATGCATTTTTTCTAAAATACCACTTACTCTTGCAGTAATCTCAACCTCTTCATATGGTTTTATGATTGCAGAATAAGATTTTGAAATTGTACTTGTCTGCTTTTTTGTTTCATAAGTTTTTACAGGTAGTGCAGGCCTCTCTTGTGAAGCAGCTGCAGGTTTTTTCTCTTCATTTTGACTACAAGCACTAAATGTTAGAGATATAGCCGTTAATACTACTAATAAATTTTTCATTGAATATAATCCTTTAAATTTTCCCCAGTATGGTAGATAATATTTGCTTTTTTAACTTCTAAATCAAAAGTCGCAGCTTTAAGTGTACTAATTGCATCAAATTTTTCACTTAGACTTTGTAGATATGCAACATTGTCGATTAAACCATTTTGATATTTTGATTTTATAACCTCATAAGCAGATTGTGCAGCTTTTAAACTAGCCTCTGCTGATTTAATTTTTAGTTTTGCAATCTCATATGCTTTTTTAGCTAATTGTAAATCTACATTGGCTTTGTTTTTTTCATATTCATATTGAGATTTTGCACTTAAAAACTCTTTGTATTTTGATTCATACTTACTTTTTGTTTCTCCAAATGAGAAGATATTCCATTGAAGATTAACAGAAAAAATATTTTGGTCATCTATTGGGTAAGAGTAGGCATTATTTTTAAAATCCATATCATAGTAAGTATATGTATTGTCTAAACTAACTGTAGGTAAATTTGCACTTTTTTCAATATTAGCTTGATTTAGTTTTGTATCTAAATTATACTCTAAAGCTTTGATATCAGCTCTTAAACTCTCTTTTGACTCTATTGATTCTTTTATTGTTGAACCAGTTGTTAAATCAACTCTTTGCCCTACTACGTACTCAAGATTGTGTAAGATAGTTTGGATATTTAACTCTATTTCATGTAAGTTTACATTTGCACTTTCAACATTTGAGATGATTTTTTGTAATTCATCTTCTGTTGTTGTACCCACATCATAAAATTTTTTTAATCTTTCATATTGTGCATTTAATTGTTCTATCTCTTTTATCTTTGCTTCTTTTTGTGCAAGTAAAGAGAAATAGTTGTAATAATAATTTACTACATCTAAAGCAATTTGATTTTTTATAGCTACAATATTTTCTTCAGAACTTTTTATATTACTTTCATAACTTTTATATGTGTCTTCTCTTTTTCCTCCATCATACAAAGTATAACTTACGGAAGCATGAGCTGTTGTAGTTTTATCAGCAACACTTGAGATCTCATTTTTTGCTTGTGAATAGTTTGCACCAATATCTACACTTGGCAGATACCCTTGTTTTACACTTTTGTATTCATCTTTTAGTGAATCTAGTCCATAATTGTATGAATTGACTAGTCTATTTTTTTGTGCTAAGTCTATTAATTCATTTAAGTTTTGACTCCATAAAAAAATCGGTAAGGTAAATAACAATAGAAAATTTTTCAATTTTACTCCTTGTGTCTTTCTAGAAAGATAACATAGAGGAACTTAAATATATCTTACTAGAAAGATATTTTCTTTTTATTTATTTTATGTTAAGATTCGATTATGGAAAAAAAGCATATTGAACATTTTTTTGACAATGCCGGTAAAATCGAAAGGTATGATATTTTTAATATTACTTTGCCTATAACTTTGATTCATAAAAAACTATTTAGTTTAAATGAACAGTTATTGAAAGAGAAATATGGTTTGATACATTCTGAGTTAGATGTTTTAGCTGCATTATATTTTAACGGTAAGATTTTATCCCCTACTGATTTGTACGATTCTATAGTATTTTCTTCAGGTGGGATGACAAAGGTTTTAAAAAAACTACAAGCTTTAAACTATATCTCAAGAGTTGCTTGTGAAAGTGATAAAAGAAGTACTTTAGTAAAACTCGAAAATGAGGGTGAAAAAATTTTGTTAGCTTGTTTAGATGAAATTGCAATTTTAAGAGCAAAAATGTTTGACTTCCTCTCTACAAAAGAGAAGGAAGATTTAAAAAATGTATTAAAAAAGATATCTTTGAATCTATTTTAATGCTTCAATCCAATCAACTAATTTCTGAATAGTTTGTGGCTCATTTCTAGAAATAAAAACAGATGGTTTATTTTTTCTATTTGTTTTAACATCCTCTTTGAAACTTTTTAAGTCAACATTTACATAAGGACATAGGTCTATTTTATTGGCAACTAATAAATCACAAAAAAGTAGTCCAGCTCCTTTTTTTCTAGGGATATCTGCACCCTGTGCCACATCAATTACATAAAGATAATAATCAATCAATTCATAAGAAAAAGTAGCACTTAAATTATCTCCTCCACTTTCAACAAAGATAATATCAGGGTTAAATTTTTCTTCTAACTCTTCAACTGCTTTTTGATTCATAGAAATATCATCTCTTATCGCTGTATGTGGGCAACCACCAGTTTCTACACCAATAATTTGTTCATTATTTATATCAAGTTTACTTTTTAAATAGTTTGCATCTTCTGTTGTATATATATCGTTTGTAACAATCCCTAAAGTGTATTTATCTTTTAACAAATTTGTAAGGGTTTCAATAATAGAAGTTTTTCCACTTCCAACAGGTCCAGCTATTCCAATTTTTATTGACATAATATATTTTCCTTTTTATGTTGTAAACATCTTTGGCTCTAAATTTAAATGAGAAAGTATAACTTCCTCAAAAAGTGGATTGAAGTTACTAAATCTTTTATTTTTATTTTTTATCAGATTTTCAATTTTCCCATCAAATTCAAATAATAGTTGTTGAATATCTGAAGGTTTAATTCTAGAGATTTTTAAACTACAACTTGCAATATTTATTAAACTCTTTTTTGTCCATAAAAGTAAAAAAGTTTTTTTATCAAGCCCTAGGCATAGGCACTTAAAACAAATATCTCATTGCCGTAGGTTTTATTAGTTTTTACTAAATCAAAATATTCTTTTACAGTGGAGTCTTTTATATCAAAATTTAACTGTTTTAGATAGTTTTGTCCTAAATCTTTAGAAGCTTTTGCATACTCAAAACTTAACATACAAGAGTATTTTTCATCCTCTTTTACAAGAGTTTTTAGAGCATTGCTTTTCAAAGCCTTATAAACTTTTTTTACAGCACAAAACTCCATTTTTTGGTATTGGTCAATAATTAAATTCTCTAAAAAAAGTTTTAATTCCTCTTTGTTTTGAACCTTTTGTAAAACAATATGGGGCTCAAGCCCAAAAGAGTGTACAAATGCCCCCGAAGGGAACACTGAGTCTAATATTTGAATAAATCTACTTAGGGCTTTAATATTTTTCATTAGTGTGAGTGGTGGGCATTTCCATTTGGTTTAAAAATAGTTTTAGTTTTTGTAACCTCAACTTTATCTATGGATTCACAAGCTTTTATAATATCTTGTAACGAGATATCATTTAAAACGGTAATTTTAAAATCCTCTATACATATTGGTTGGTGACGATTTCCAATCTCATAAGCAATCTTTGCAAAGGTAATATGGTCACTAAAGTTTAATATAACAATTTCATCTTCACTTTTTTGCACACTTATTGCATAACCATCTTCACAAACTAAAATATCTCCCTCATGAAGATGTGTATATTTTGCTTTTACAATAAACTCTACCTCTTTGTTTGAAATAGCACAAAGATTTGGTTTTTGCATATCAAACCAATCTAATCTTACTTCATCATTTGCTTGGATATCTCTTTTTATCTCAATTACTTTTTTTATCATAGTTTTTGTCTCCTAAAATAAGAAATATCTTTTTGCCATTGGTAAATTAGATTGATAATTTGACTCTATTAATTTACCATCAACTTTTACATCATATGTCTCAGGATCTATTTCAATCTTCCCTATGAAGTCATTTAGTTTCATATTTTTTTTACCAATATTTCTTGTGTTTTTAACTGGTAAGAATACTTTGTTTACATTTAGCTTCTCTTCAATCCCTTTATCGATAGATTTATGTGAAACAAAAATTGCACTGGTATTAGCAGCAGCTTTTCCTAAACTTCCAAACATTGGTCTATACATATTTGGTTCAGGTGTTGGAATAGATGCATTTGAATCACCCATCATAGCTAAAGCTATAAATCCACCTTTTAAGATAATCTCTGGCTTAACTCCAAAAAATGCAGGTGTCCATAGAACTAAGTCAGCCATTTTGCCAACCTCTACACTTCCTACATGAGTATCAATTCCACAAGCAATAGCTGGGTTTATAGTATATTTTGCAATATATCTTTTGATTCTTTCATTATCACAAAGTTCATCATCACTATCTAGTGCGCCCCTTTGTTTTTTCATAGAATCAGCTACTTGCCAAGTTCTTATAACAACTTCACCAACTCTACCCATAGCTTGTGAGTCAGAACTTGTAATTGAAATAGCTCCAATATCGTGTAATACATCCTCCGCTGCTATAGTTTTACCTCTAATTCTACTCTCTGCAAAACTTACATCTTCTGGAATCTTTGGGCTCAAATGGTGACAAACCATAAGCATATCAAGGTGCTCTTCAATTGTATTTTTTGTATAAGGAAGTGTTGGGTTTGTACTTGATGGCAAGATATTAGCAAGCCCTGCAACGCTCAATATATCAGGTGCATGACCACCACCTGCACCCTCACTATGAAAAGTGTGAATAGTTCTTCCACCAAAAGCATCAACGGTATTGTCTACAAATCCTGATTCATTTAAAGTGTCAGTGTGAATAGCAACTTGTACATCATAATCATCCGCAACCTTTAGACAAGTATCAATTGCTTTTGGAGTAGTTCCCCAATCCTCATGAAGTTTAAGCCCCATAGCTCCACCTTCAATTTGAGCTTTTAGGGCATCATAGTTTGAACTATTTCCTTTACCCATAAAACCAAAATTTAGTGGCAAGTCATCAACAGCTTCAATCATTTTTGTGATATTCCATTCACCTGGAGTACAAGTTGTAGCGTTTGTTCCAGTATTTGGTCCTGTTCCTCCACCAATCATAGTGGTTACCCCTGAACTTAAAGCTTCATCTATTTGTCCTGGGCTTATAAAGTGAATATGTGAATCAATCCCACCAGCAGTGATGATTTTCCCTTCCGCTGAAAGAATCTCTGTGTTTGCACCTATCTCTAAACCTTTTGTGATATTATCACAGTTGTTTGGATTTCCAGATTTACCAATAGCTGAGATTTTCCCCTCTTTGATACCTATATCCCCTTTTACAATACCTGTATAATCTATGATAATAGCATTTGTGATGATTAAATCAGCTACCTCTTTTCCTGCTGTTGGAGATTGGCTCATCCCATCTCTGATAGTTTTACCACCACCAAATTTTGATTCTTCTCCATAAGTTGTAAAATCTTTTTCAATTTTTGCAATTAAACTTGTATCAGCTAATCTAAATCTATCGCCAGTTGTTGGTCCATACATTGATGCATATTTTTCTTTTGATATCTTCATTATTTATTTCCTAAAAATTTGTCTAATTTTTTCATAGCTTTCTCTTTAGTTTTTTTCTTATCTAAGAAACCTTCAACTAAACCATTAAATCCACTAATATATCTCTCACCTGCAAAGTCAACTAAACTTACTTTTTTAGAAGAACCAGGCTCAAATCTAACAGAGGTTCCAGAAGGGATATTTAATCTTTTCCCATAAGCTTTTTTTCTATTAAAATCAAGCGAAGCATTTACCTCAAAGAAGTGGTAGTGTGAACCAACTTGTATAGGCCTATCACCAATATTTTCAACTTCTATTTCAGTTTCCTCTTTCTCCTCATTTAATTCAATCTCACCCTCGTCTATAAAATATTCGCCAGGAGTAACCTTAGATTGTTTTACAGGGATTGGATTGTGCACTGTTACTAGTTTTGTTCCATCATCAAAAGTAGCTTCTGTTTGTACCATATGCATCATTGAAGCAACTCCTGGCATAACATCATCTTCACCTAATACTTTTGTAGCATCAACCATTAGTTGGGCAACACTTTTACCATCTCTTGCACCTTCAAGGATAAAAGAGCTGATAATGGCAACAGCTTCGGGATAGTTAAGTTTAAGTCCTCTCTCTTTTCTCTCCCAAGCTAACTTTGATGCAGTATATATCATCAACTTTTCTTGTTCACGGTTAGTTAAAAACATTGCCCCTCCTATTGTTTCCCTAAATCAAATTTTTCTTTGTTTAATTCACTTCTATATAAAGTCCAAATCTCTTTTTGTATTTTTTTAATCTCGTCCATATTTTTAGAACTAATTGTTCCAATTATAATCTTTTTTGTTTTAGTATATCCAAATGAAGCAAACCCTTTTTTATAAAGTTTGTCTAAAAACTCAACATTTTTATCTAATTTAATATAACACTTTAGATAGATATAGTTTGCATCTTCATGTCTTTTTATATAGTTCTTTAGCTCATCACCGTTTACTTCGAAGTTTTCAAAGTATTCAAGAGTGTTTTGGGTATAGAATTTATTTCTTACCACTAAATTTTGGAAATCAAAGTGTTCGTAGCTTCTTCCTTGGGTAAGAATATCACTATAAAAAAACGTTGAGCTTTCATCAGTTTTTATATTTAAAAACTGTAAAAGTTTTGAGTCTTTAAATAAAATCAATTCATCATTTAAAACCTCTAAGTTAGAGTTTTTTAAAGAGATATTTACACTATTTATCCCAAACTCTTTTTTAGAAGCATAAACTTTTGTTGCTGATTCAGTTGTCAAAACTAAATTTGAGTTTTCAAGAACTATTTTTGTTTTTATTCTATCTTTTGGAAAAATCCCTTCCCCAATGCTAAGAAGTTTTATATAGTTTTCTTTTTCTTGAAAATAAAAATACCTAGAGGGTAGATTTAATTTTTTTAAAGAAAATGTATCGTTTTTTAGTTCAAAAGATATACTCATTTATACTGATAAATACTGCTCTACTATTTGTTCATTTAACTCTTTTATCTCCCCGTTTGCCACTACACTTCCTCTATCAAGTAAAAAGAAGTCATCTCCATGACGTCTGGCAAATGGTAGTTTTTGTTCAACTAGTATAACAGTGATTTTCTCCTCTTTAGTAAGATAATCAATTACTCCTCCAATTTGTTGAACGATATTTGGTTGAATTCCCTCACTTGGTTCATCAAGGATTAGAACCTTTGGTTCTAAACATAAAGCTCTTCCAATAGCTAATTGTTGTTGTTGACCACCTGAGAGGTCACCACCTTTTCTTTTTAGCATATCTTTTAAAACTGGAAATAGTTCATATATTTTATCGGGAACTTGCTTTAAACCATTTCTATTTCCAAGTAATCCTATCTCTAAATTCTCTTTAACAGTTAGTTGTGAGAATATCTCTCTTCCTTGTGGAACATAACCTATACCTAAACCTGCTCTTTTTTCACTTCCAAGTTTAGCTATGTTTGTTTCTTCAAAAAGAATTTCCCCATCTTTTATAGGAAGTAAACCCATAATAGCTTTTGCTAAAGTTGTTTTTCCAACTCCATTTCTTCCCATAAGACAAGTACATCTTCCTTGTTTAATCTCAAGGTTTAAATCCCATAGAGTATGACTTTGTCCATAAAATTGATTTAAATTTTTAATATTTATCATACTATTCTCCTAAATACACACGTCTAACTTTTTCATTATTCTGAACATCTTTCATAGAACCCTCTGCCAAAACAGAACCCTCATGAAGTACAGTAACTTTTTTAGCAATACTTCTAATAAATTCCATATCGTGTTCAACCACAACTACACTATGTGATTTTGAAAGGTCTGTTAAAATCTGTGCAGTTTTTTCAACCTCTCCTGGTGTCATCCCTGCAACGGGCTCATCTACAAGTAGGAGTTTTGGAGATTGCATAAGTAGCATCCCTATTTCTAACCACTGTTTTTGTCCATGTGATAAGATACCTGCATGGGTATGATAGTTGTCTTTTAAACCAATTAGTTCCATAGTTTGTTCTATCTTATCTTTTTGTTCTGCACGTAAATTTGCAAATAAGGTTTTGAAAAATCTTTTATCATCTTTCATAGCTAATTCTAGGTTTTCAAATACACTATGACCTTCAAAGACTGTTGGTTTTTGAAATTTTCTTCCAATACCAACTTCAGCAATACTTGGTTCATCCATTTGAAGTAAATCAACAGCTTGTCCAAAAAGTACATGGCCAGTATCTGGTTTTGTTTTCCCTGTGATTACATCCATCATTGTAGATTTTCCAGCTCCATTTGCCCCAATGATACATCTTAACTCTTCATATTCTATAGTAAGTGAAAGTGAATTTAGAGCTTTAAATCCATCAAAGCTTACAGTAACATCATCCAAATATAGAATTCTGTCACCTTTTTTTAAATCCCCTACATTTTGCTCATTATCATGTTTAAGCAGCTGCATGGTTCACCTCCTCTTTTTGTTTTGAAAGTTTTATTTTAGAGATTAGTCCAACTATACCACGTGGTAAAAATAGTGTTACTACAACAAATAAACCACCAAGAGCATATAACCAAACTTCTGGAAGTGCTGAGGTAAAATATGTACTTGCATAATTTACTACAAAAGCTCCAACAATTGCTCCATATAAGGTTCCTCTTCCACCTATTGCAACCCAAATAACAAGCTCAATAGAAAATAGTGGAGAGAATACATTTGGATTGATGATTCCTACTTGTGGCACATAAAGTGCTCCTGCAACTCCAGCTAAAATAGCAGATACTACAAAAATGAAAAGTTTGTATTGTTCAACTCTATACCCTATAAATCTAGTTCTACTCTCTGCATCTCTAATTGCTATACAAACTCGACCAAGTCTTGAGTTTATTATAAATCTACAGATTAAATAACCAATAAAAAGTGCAATAAATGAGATGATAAGTAAAGCTATTCTTGTAGAATCAGCTTGTAAATCAAATCCAAGAACATCTTTAAAATCTGTTAATCCGTTGTTTCCACCAAATCCCATATCGTTTCTAAAAAATGCAAGCATAAGTGCATAAGTTAAAGCTTGAGTTATGATTGATAAATAAACACCTGTAACTCTAGATCTAAATGCTAAGTATCCAAAAACAAACGCTAAAAGTGCTGGAACTAAAGCAACCATAAATAGTGCAAAAAATGGATTATCAAAACCATACCAAAACCATGGTAACTCTTTTAGGTTCATAAATACCATAAAATCTGGTAATTCAGGGTTTCCATAAACTCCTCTATCACCTATTTGTCTCATCAAATACATTGCAAAAGCGTATCCTCCAAGAGCAAAAAAAGCACCATGACCAAGACTAAGTATCCCAATATACCCCCAAACTAAATCCAATGCAAGGGCAAGTAAAGCAAATGCTAAATACTTCCCTAAAAGTGTTACAGTATATGTAGAAACATATAGTGCAGAATCAGGAGGGAAAAATAAGTTTGCAATAGATACATATAAAACCACTGCAAAAAGGATTGATAAAACTATTTTACCACCACGATCATTTTCAAGTATTTTTAAAATTATAGGTTTTCTCTTCATATTATTTTCATTTTCCATCTTTTAATCCTGTGCATCTCGACCTTTTTGAGGGAATAAGCCTCTAGGTCTTTTTTGAATAAATAAAATTATAAATATCAATATAATAACTTTTGCAAGAACTGCCCCAGCAACTGGTTCCATGAATTTATTGATTTCACCAAGTGTAACTGCACCAATTAGTGTTCCCCAAAGGTTACCAACTCCACCAAATACAACGACCATAAACGAATCAACAATATAAGCTTGTCCAAGATTTGGTCCAACATTTGTAAGTTGAGATAAAGCAACACCTGCAATACCAGCAATACCTGAACCAATACCAAAAGTCATTGCATCTATCCATGAAGTTTTTATCCCCATAGCTTGTGCCATTTGTCTGTTTTGTGTTACAGCTCTTACTTTTAGTCCTAAAGAGGTTTTGTTTAGAACTGCTAAGATTGCAATAAATACAAGTAAAGCAAAGATGATGATATAAAGCCTGTTGTATGTTAATGATAAAGCTGAGTTTATCTCCCACGCTCCACTCATCCATGATGGAGTTTTAACCTCTTGGTTTAGAGGAGAGTAGATTGTTCTTACTAATTGTTGTAAGATTAAACTAATCCCAAATGTAGCAAGAAGTGTTTCAAGTGGTCTTCCATATAGGTGTCTTATAACTAATCTTTCAATAATAATACCAACAATACCACTTACAATAAATGCAGCAGGAATTGCTATAAAGATTGAATACTCTATTAGATTTGGCATGATTTGTTGTATTGTATATGTTGTGTATGCTCCAATCATCATCATCTCACCATGGGCCATATTGATAACTTTCATAACACCAAAAGTAATAGCAAGTCCAATAGCAGCTAATAATAAAACAGAACCTTGACTAAGTCCAAAAAATGCTGTTTCAATTACAGAATAGAACGATCTTGAACTCTCAATTGAGTTTATAGATTTTATTGCAGCCTCTTTTAATTCTTTGTGTTCAGTTGTACTTTCAATCTTTTTTAAAGTTGCTAAAGATTCAGTTGAGATAAACTCTCCTAAATTGCTTACAGCTTTGATTTGTTCAAAACCATCTTTTAATCTTGCATCTAAAATTGTTTTTGCCTCAAGTAAAACGTTTTTTACTTTTGAATTTGTTTCAAATTTTAGAGCTTTTATTAGTAGTTGTTCATCCTCTTTTGTTACATTTGATAAGATATTTTTAGCTGATTCTAGTCTAATCTCATAGTTTTTAGAAAATAGATTTAGTTCTGCTAAAATACCTTTGATAATACTTCTTAATTTATTGTTTGTTTTTACTTTTTCTAACTCTTTTTTATCAATGATTTCATCTTTATTTGATAAAAGTGAATTCACATGGTAGTTTTTACCCTCTTTTTTTGTAAGAATCACAAAAGTTCCATCACTCTGTTTAAAGTAAAGATCCCCATCTGCCATTTTTGATAAAAGTGGAATTAACCTTTCATCTTCACTGTAGTTTTCATATAAACTTTTTATTACTTCACCTTTTTGTTTAAGACTATTAGTTTTTAGATTATTGATATCTTCTTCAAAGCTATTAGAAAAAAGTGAACTTATAAGCAGTAAATTAAGAAATATTATTTTTAGTATATTAAGTTTCATTTGATGCCTTTGGTAGAGAAGAGAGGGGAAATTTAGTAGAAAAACCCTCTCTTAACTTATATTAGTAGTTTTGTCCTGAACATTTTTTAGTTACAGTATTGTAGTTACCACAATTAACTGGTGCTGTCCAATCAGAGATTACATCTTTTGATGATGGTAAGAAATCTGACCAAGCATCTCCAGCAACTTCACCTTTAGTTTGCCATACAGTTTCAAATTGACCATCTTCTTGAATCTCTCCAATTAAAACTGGTTTTGTAATATGGTGGTTTTTAAGCATAGTTGCAGTTCCACCTGTAAGGTTAGGAACAGAAAGACCAATGATAGCTTTAGATACAGCATCTACATCAGTAGTACCAGCTTTTTCAACAGCTTTTACCCAAAGGTTAAATCCAATATATGTAGCTTCCATAGGGTCATTAGTAACTCTTTTATCATTTTTGATGAATTTTTTCCATGCTGAGATAAATTTTTCATTTACATCAGACTCTGCACTTTGGAAGTAGTTCCACGCAGCTAAGTGACCAACAAGAGGTTTTGTATCAATACCTGATAACTCTTCTTCTCCAACTGAGAAAGCAACAACAGGAATATCTTCAGCTGAGATACCTTGGTTTCCTAACTCTTTATAAAAAGGAACATTTGCATCACCATTGATTGTAGAAACAACAGCTGTTTTAGCTCCTGCTGAACCGAATTTTTTAATATCACTTACAATTGATTGCCAATCAGAGTGACCAAAAGGAGTATAGTTAATCATAATATCTTCTGATTTTACACCTTTAGCTTTTAAATAAGACTCTAAAATTTTGTTTGTAGTTCTTGGATATACATAGTCAGTACCTGCTAAAACCCATCTTTTTACACCGATTTCGTTCATTAGGTAATCAACTGCTGGAATAGCTTGTTGGTTTGGAGACGCACCAGTATAGAATACATTTTTAGAAGATTCTTCACCTTCATATTGTACTGGGTAGAATAATAAACCATTTAATTCCTCAACAACTGGAAGAACAGATTTTCTAGATACAGAAGTCCAACAACCAAAAGTTACATCAACTTTATCTTGTGTTAATAAACCTCTCATTTTTTCAGCAAATAGTGGCCAGTTTGAAGCTGGGTCTACTACAACAGGTTCTAGTTTTTTACCTAAAACTCCACCTTTTTTATTTTGCTCATCAATAAGCATAAGAACAGTATCTTTTAGTGTTGTTTCACTAATTGCCATAGTTCCAGATAGTGAGTGTAATACACCAACTTTAATCGTATCAGCAGCATTTAATAACATACCACCAAGTAAAGCAGAAGTGATAACCGCTTTTGTTAACAATTTCTTCATTGTTTCTCCTTGTAAGATTTAAGACTAGAAGAAGTATAAAAAAGAAGTGTTGTCTTAGTGTTGCTTTTTGGAAAAGATTTTAAAAATGCAGTATATTATTTATACAAGGCTTTTAGAATATTGTTTATTTTAAGAATTTAAATTTAATCCACAAGTTGCCTGACATTCTAAATCTAAAGTAGCTTCTTCTGTAGAGATTTCAAAGCTGTCCTCGATTGTGATTTCATTGTCAATATCTTTATAGCTTAATATAAAAAAAGGACACTTTATATAATCTAACATAAAAGATTTTTCGATATTTTCTTTTGAAATACTTAGCTCAATCTCCTTATTATCAGTTAATAATCTATATTTTACAATATTGGTCTTTGATTTGATTTGTGATATTTTTTTTATTTTGTATCTATTCATTTTTTTCTCTTTTTATTTCTTAATTACAATAGAATTAATTTAATTCCTAAAAGAATCAAAACAACTCCTATTGTTTTTTGAATCTCATTTTGATATTTATTAAATAGATTTAGACTATTTTCTTTTGATAATAGTTTGGCTATTAATATGTACCAAAAAATATTTGCTAAAATGCAATACAATCCATATAAGCTTTGCATATATATTGGTGTATCAATACTTACAATTGCAGTAAAAATTGATAAAAAAAATAGTGTTGCTTTAGGATTAAGCAAATTTGTAAAAAAACCTATAATAAACGATTTATATAAGTTAAAGTTTATACCATTTTCATGTGTAATTAATATGGAATTATTACTGCTTTTTAAACTTTGTATCCCAAGATAGATAAGATATAGTGCACCTAATACTCTTATAACATCTAAAAAATATGGTAAGTTTTTGAATATTAAACCCATACCTAAAAGTGTATATCCAACATGTACAGCAATCCCTAAACCTATTCCAAAACTTGAATAATAGGCATATCTTTTTCCATGGTTTATTGTTTGCTTTAATGTCACCATAAAATCAGGACCTGGTGACATTAAAGCTATTTGAACAGTAAGTGCAAGAATTAAAAATTCACTAAGATGTGTGATTTTATATCCTTATTTTTTTGCCAGTTGAAAAGCTTGTTGTAAGTCAGATATTAAATCATTACAATTTTCTATACCAATACTTAATCTTATAAGACCTTCTGATATCCCTGCTTTTTCTAACTCTTCTAAAGATAGTTGGTTATGTGTTGTAGAAGCAGAATGGTTTATGATAGATTTGCTATCTCCTATGTTTGCAACAATTGAAAAAACTTTTACATTATCTAAAATTGTTTTTGCTGTTTCTAAATTCTCAACCTCAAAACTAATCAAACCACTAGCACCATCTTTAAAATATTTTTTTGCTAAATCATAACTTTTACTAGATTTTAAAAATGGATAATTTACTTTTTTTACAATCTCTTGTTCTTCTAACCATAAAGCAATTTTTAGGGCATTGTCTGAGTGTTTTTTCATCCTAATTGAAAGAGTTTCCAATCCTTGAATAAATATCCATGAGTTAAAAGGACTTAAACATCCTCCTGTATCTCTAAGTAGAACCATTCTTGCTCTAAAAGTAAAAAGAATAGGTGTTGCAGGACAATCTGAAAAAATTAAACCCTTATAACTTGGTTCTGGTTCATTAAAAAAGTTATAACGAAAATTTCCTTTTATTTTTTCCACTAAATTTTCCCGTTCAACAATTAAACCACCAATAGCTGAACCTTGACCATTGATATATTTACTAGCACTGTGAACTACAATATCTACACCTAAAAGTAAAGGTTGACATAGGGTAGGAGAAGCAACTGTATTATCTACAATTGTCAAAAGATTAAACTTATTAGCTACTTGTACTATTTTTTCAAAGTCTGGTAAGTCAATACTTGGATTTGAAATAGTTTCAAAAAATACACATTTTGTATCTTCATCAACTAAGCTTTCAATCTCTTCAGGTTTTTCAACATCAAAAAACTTAACTTTAATTCCAAGCTTTTTTAATGTTTGAGTAAATAAAGTTATTGTCCCACCATATAATTGATTTGAAGAGATTATATTATCACCTGCTTGGGCAATATTTAGTATTGAGTAAAATATTGAACTCATCCCACTTGAGGTGGCAAGTGCTCCACTACCACCTTCTAGTGCTGCAATTCTTTTTTCTAACATTGCATTTGTAGGATTTCCTACTCTTGTATAAACATTATCAGTTCCTTGTTCTAGATTAAAACTACTTGCAGCAAAATCTGTAGTTCCAAAATTATATGCAGTACTCATTAAAATTGGAATATTCATAGTTGTTTGAGATTCTTTTTGATATTCTGAGTGTATAGCTAATGTATCTTGTTGCATATATTTCCTTTTTTATGGAATTATATTGGTTTAAAGAAAAATTTTCTTTATAATAAATGGTCAAAAAGTTATTTATTTTTGTGCAAAATATATATTAAAATTGGTATAATTAGATTATGAGAAAAAACAATACTCTAAATAGACATCAAAAATTAGCTTTTAAAGTGCTAGAACATATTAACAAATATATTGATACAGATATAAATATTGACTATCTTGCTTCTGAATTAAAAGTTGATAGGTTTCATTTGCAAAAAATATTTAAAGAGCAATTTAACTCAAATATTTATGAAACTATAAAATCAATTAGACTTCAAAAAGCTTCTAATCTACTCCTTACAAATATTCACTCAACTATAACAGAGATTGCAAATCTGTGTGGATATAGTTCACAAACTTCATTTATAACTGCTTTTAAAAAAAAGTTTAATCAAACACCAAAACAATGGAGACAAGGAGGGTATAAAATATACTCAGATAAGATACTTCAAAATAGTTCTTTAGACTTAAGTGAAAAGTATGATTATTCAAAATTAGAGGTAAAAATAGTAAAAACAAAAGAACAAAAAGCTTATTATATTTTACAAAAAGGTTATGGGTACAATGAAGGTATTAATAATTGGAAAAAAATCCAAGCTTGGGCATACACCCATGATATTAAAGAGTGTACTCAAATAGGTATTTTTCATGATAATCCTATTATAACTCCTATAGATGATTGTTTTTATACAGCTGCTATAGTACCTAAGAATTTAGATAAACAAATAGAATCTAATCTTCTAACAATAACTATTGATGAAGGATTGTATGCCACCTTTGATATTAGTGGAAAATTTGGTGAAGTTTTACCTTTAATGCGTTGGGCATATCATGAATGGTTACCTAAAAGTGGCTTTGAGACTAATACTAAACCTTCCTTTGCAATATTTCACAAAAATCCAATTTTTGATGAGAAAAAAGAGTTTGAAGCAACTTTTTATTTACCAATACAATACTCCTAAGGATTGGAAATGAAATATAAAATAGAAAAAATAAAAGCTTCTAAAATCAATCAACTATCAAGAGTTTTAGTAAAAGTATATTTTGAAAGCTATACAGGAAATAGTTTTATAATTCCTTATAGTGTAAGAGATAAGTATCTATTAGATTTAAGAGATTTAAAAAAATATATAAATAAAAAATATTGCAATATTTATGTTGCATTATCAAGTAATAATAAAGTCTTAGGTGGAGTTTTTTATTGTTCAAATACAAATAATTATGGATTAAAACTTCAATTAAAAAGCTATAAAACTAGTGCAATTAGGTTTTTGGCTGTGGATGAACAATATAGAGGTATGAGTATTGGAAAAGCTCTTATCTCACAATGTGTATTTCAAGCCCAAAAAGATAAAAATAAAAAAATTGTCTTACATACTCTTAGTTCAATGAAAGAAGCGAGTAAAATTTATAAGCAATTTGGTTTTAAAAGGTTTACAAATATTGACTTTATAAATCACGGTGTGCCAGTTGAAGGTTATGTAAAATTTATAAATTAAAATTATCAGTTTTTAGAATTTGAACATAATTTTGAGATTTCATTAAATTGAAATTGCTGTATAAAGATGGTTATTTTCTCTTTTGTATAGTTATCTACGTTGTTCTTTTCAAGAAGTTCAAGTATTGAGTTTCCATCAAGACTTGTTGCAAAATCAGCAATTTTTCTTGCTAACTCTTTCTCTAAAATAATAGTTTTTTCTATTGTTTTTTCGTTTTCATATTCAAAGTCTACTTTTAAGAATTTTTGTAAAGCTGTTGCTATATCTTTTTCTTCAAAAGGTTTAGGTACAAAAAAGTCAGCACCATTATTTAAAGCTTTTTGTTTGTCATCTTCAAATACATTAGCAGATATTGCAATAATAGGTATATTTTTAGTTTTTTCTTTGTTTTTTAATATTTTTATTGTTTCTAAGCCATCTAAATTTGGCATAAGAATATCCATAAATATTAAGTCAAAACTAGAGTTTTCTATATGTTTTAGTACCTCTTGTCCATCATGGGCTTCTATTGTATTTATATTATAAGTATTTAGAAGTTGAATCAATAAATCTCTGTTTGCTTTTGTATCATCTGCAACTAGTATATTTATATTCTCTGTAGATTTTACTTTTATGATATTGTTTTTTGTATTTTCTTCTTCTAGTACAAAATCAATTTTTTCTATTTTAAGTTCAAAACTAAAAGTACTACCTTTTTCAAGTTCACTTTGGGCTTCAATTTTACCACCCATTTTTTCTATAAGCTCTTTTGTTATAGCAAGTCCTAATCCAGTACCCTCATGTTTGTGTGTTTTCTCTTCTATTTGTTCAAAGGGTTTAAATACAATTTTTAGGGCTTCATTGGACATACCAATCCCTGTATCTCTAATAACGATTAATAATTTTGAATTTTTAGACTCTACATCTACTTTTATATACCCTTCATTTGTAAACTTTAAAGAGTTTCCAAGAATATTAATTAAAATTTGTCTTAATCTTTTTTCATCACATTTTATATATTTAGGTACGCTTTTATCAATATTTAGACTAAAATTTAATCCTTTAGAATCACATCTTGAAGTAAACATTGACTCTATCTCTTTTAAAAATATAAATAGGTTAAAATCATTTGGATTTATTGTTATTTTTCCTGCTTCTATTTTTGCAAACTCTAAAATCTCATTTATTAAAGATAACAGGTGTTGACCACTACTGTAGATTGTATTTATATTTTGTTTTTCACCCTCATGTATATTTTTTGATTTTTTTAAAAGGCTTGCGAAACCTAAAATGGCATTTAATGGAGTTCTTAATTCATGGGACATATTTGTTAGAAATAAAGATTTTGATCTATTTGCATTTTGCGCTTCAATTGTGGCTTTTTTTAATCTATCTTCATATTGTTTTCTTTTTGTAATATCACTAAATACCACAACAGAACCCTCTAAAAGTGAAGTCTCATTGTTATAAATAGGTGTACTTACATAATCTATTGGAAATTTTCTACCATCTTTAGAGATAAAAGTTTGTTCCTCTTTTGTTTCTAACATCAATCTTTGTTTTTGTTGAGAGCCTTTTTGAAAAAGGTGTTTACCAATTGTAGTGTTGATTGATTTGCCAATAAGTTCATTTGAACTATATCCCAAAAGCTTTGAAGCAGTTGGATTCACAAAAATAAATTTCCCTTTTGCATCTAAACCAAAAATTCCTTCCCCAGCCAAATCAAGAAGCCTTTTATTTTGTTGTTGTGAAGCCATAAGTTCTATAGCATTTTGTTTAAAGACCTCAACAGCTCCAATCATATCACTAACCTCATCCATAAAAACTTTTGGTGGCAAGGTTATATCCATATTGTTTTTTGCTAAACTTAACATCCCTTTGTTTAGGGTTTGTATAGGGTGGATAATCCTATATAAAATCACAAAAATAAAAGAGAAGATAAATAGTAAAATTAAAAATAAAACTGAAATACTAAGGTAAGATTCCATTCTTTTTACTGTTTCATGGGCTTCATTTACTTTCTTTTGGGTTCTTGTTTCAAAGGCTTTATAAAACTCATTTAGAGGTTTCATTATGGCGATTTTAGCTTTATGGTATTGTTCTCCGTGCATAATTTGTCTAGCAAGTGCAAAATCTGGTTCTCTTTTTATAGTATAGTTTCCATCTTTATCTTGAAAAATACCTTTTATTGCATTCATGGCTTTTGTTTCAAGATAGGTTAAATCATCTGATTCTTGTTGGGATTTATATAAAAGCTCTAACTCTTCATCAGGGAAGCCAGCTTCTTTCATAAGTGTTCTTAGGGCAACAGTTTTTCCATCCAATATAGGTTTTGCATCATCTAGGGTATAAAAATCCCAATATATTCTGTTGTAATATTTTGGTCTTGGTTTAACACCATTTCTTATATCAAGCACAGTATGAAATTGTTCTTTAAACATATCATTTCCTGTGATTACATGGGTTCTTGCCATTCTTGTTAAATCATCACTACTTTGTCTTAATTCATCTGCTAATATTAGAGATCTATGTTGCATTTTATAGGCATTTTCCAGCTCTTTTATGGCATCTTGATAAGCACTTAATATAAATACTACACTAAATAGAGCGATAGAGTTTGCGATTAGTAAGAGGATGAAAAGTTGTTTAAGTTTCATACAGCTATATATTTTTTTTCCTATTAAATTAAGTTATAATAACCAAAATTTGAGGTTAAATCAGTATAAATATGGATAAAAAATATACTATCTTAGTAGTAGATGACAAAATTGAAAACTTACAATATTTAAGTGAAGTATTAAAAAGTGACGAGTATGATATAAGAGCTACACCAAATGCAATGATGGCATTAAATGCTGCAAAAATAAATAAACCACACCTTATACTTCTTGATATAAAAATGCCAGAGATAGATGGCTATGAATTGTGCCGTATGATAAAAAAAGAGGAAGAGTTAAAAGATATTCCGATTATTTTTATATCAGCTTTAGATAATGTAGAGGATAAAGTAAAAGCTTTTGAAGAGGGAGGTGTAGATTATATTACAAAACCTTTTGAACCAAAAGAGATAAAAGCTAGAGTTAAAACACAACTTGAGATACATAAAAATAAAATCATGATAGCAAAACTATTGGAGCAACAAGATCTGTTTGTGAAAAAGATAATGCATGAGATGAATACTCCTGTTACTATAATCTCTTTAAATAGTGAGATTTTAGAAAAAAGAGATGGTATGTCAAAGGAGATAAATGCAATAAAAGCATCTACAAAAACTTTATCATCTATTTATGGGGACCTTTCATATAAAATAAAAAAAGAGAACAGAGAGTATAAAATATCACAAATAAACCTTTTAGATTTTATAAGTTCTAGAGTTCAGTTTTTTGATGAACTAGCAAATACAAAAGATATTCAAATACATTTGGAGTATGAAAAAGAGTTGGAGATTTTTATAAATGCTTATGAATTGGAAAGAATAATTGATAATACAATAAGTAATGCAATAAAATACAGTAAAGAAAGCTCCGAGATTATCATCTTTTTTGGTTATGAAAAAAATAAAGCCGTCCTGACTGTAGAGGATTTTGGAGTAGGGATTGAGGATGTGGATAAAATTTTCCAAGCATATTATCAACACTCATCAAAAAAATTAGGCTTAGGTTTGGGTTTAAATATAGTAAAAGAGATTTGCGATAAATATGAGATACAAATAGAAGTAAATAGTGAAAAAAACAGGGGTTCTTGTTTTAAATTTTTTATAGATTCTATAGTAAAGAGTAGTTTATGAAAATATTTTTACTAGAAGATGATTTCTCATTAAATAGATTGATAACAAATGCCTTAGATGATAGAGGTTTTTTTGTAACAAGTGTAAAAGATGGTTACGAAGCGATGACCCAAGTATTAAACAGTAAATTTGATTTATATATTTTAGATATAAATGTACCTGGATTTAACGGTCATGAAGTTTTAGAACAAATTAGAAAAGAGCATGAAAAATTGCCTGTGATAATAGTAAGTGCCCAACTTGATATAGATAATATTTCAAAAGCTTATGATTTAGGGTGTAATGATTATCTTAAAAAACCTTTTGAGCTAGAAGAGCTTATGCTTCATATTAAATACCATATAAAAACAGTTTTACAAAATGATTTGGATAAAGATATAGTTGAACTTGGAAATGGTTTTAAATTTAATATGAAAGAACAAAACCTTTATAAACATGAACATGAGATAGTTTTAACTTCAAAGGAAAAACTTCTTTTGACCCTTTTTATAAATAATTTAGATAAAACTGTAACTTCTGAAATGATACATGAATATGTTTGGGATAATAAAGAGATGGAATCTGTTAGTATGAGAAGTATGATACACAAGTTACAAAAAAAATTAAAAAGTGGTATGATAGTGAATATTAGAGGAGTTGGATATAAGCTAATTAGTAATAAAATATGCAGATGAAAGGGTTTAGATGAAAAGATTATCAATATTGAATATACTTTTTTTATTTGCGATATTTACAAATGTTTTATTTTCAAAAGATTTAAATACAATTTTTACAAAAGAGGAAAAAAATTGGATTAAGAATAATCCAACTGTATCAATAGCAATGTTAAACAACTTTCCCCCTTTTTCTTCTGTAAATCATGGTGAACATGAAGGGTTTAGTGTTGATGTTACTAAAAAGATAGAAGATATAACTGGATTGAAATTTGAATATAAGTTATCAAGATGGAATGAAGCTTTAAATAGTTTTAAAGAGGGTAAAGTTGATGTTATTGCCGATATCTCTTTTACAAAAGAGAGAGAATTATTTACTTTATATACTCAAGAGTATTATGAGATTCCAACATATATCTTTGGATTAAAAAGTAATCAAGATTATACTGGACTTAAAAGTTTAGAAAACAAAGTTGTAGCTGCAACAAAAAACCTATTCTTTGTTGAATATTTAAAAGAGCAAGGTATTCATATCTTAGAACTTAACACAAATGAGGAAAAATCAAAAGCAGTAATCACTGGAAAAGCAGATTATTTTATATCTTCATATACAAGTGGAATTAAAACAATTGCAGATAATGCTTATACCACTTTAAAACCAATTGATATGTTAGAAGGGATTAAAAAAGAGGATTTACGTTTTGGTATAAATATAAATAAACCTTTATTACAAAGTATTATAAAAAAATCACTAGATGAGATTAATTCAAGCCAAATAAAAGGTTTATCAGATAAATGGATTTTAAATTCACAAGAGAATAAATCAATAATAAATCTAAGTGATGAAGAGTTAAATTATATATCTAATTCTCCTATTGTAACATATAGTGAGATAAACTGGAAACCTTTATCTATTATAGAAGATAATAGAATGAAAGGGATAATGGGAGATTATTTAGATCTTGTATCAAAAAGAACAGGACTTATTTTTAACTATAAACCAGCCTCTTCGTGGATTGAGGTTTTAAATCTATTTAAAGATAAAAAAATCGATCTAGTTCCTGGTGTTGGGTCAAGTCCACAAGAAAGAGCCTTGGGTTCAATCTCTAATAGATATGCAAAATATCCTTTGGTGATAGTTACCTCTAATAGATTTACTTATATTGATGGTTTAAATGATTTAAAAAACAATATTATTGCTGTACCAAAATATTATACAAGTTATAACTTTTTGGTTAAAAATTTTCCTGAGATTAAATTAATACCTACAAATACTATACAAGAAGCATTATTACTTGTAGAAAATGGAAAAGCAGATGCTTTTGTTGGACATATTGCAACTTCATTATATTATATAGCAGAGTTACATCTAAAAGATTTAAAGATTTCTGGAACTACACAGTTTGATTTTGAACATCACTATTTGATTCAAAATGATAATCCAATTTTACTCTCTATTATAAATAAAACTTTTGCTTCTATAACATATCAAGAGAAAAAAGATATATATTCAAAATGGGTTCAAACTACAATTGTAGAGGAGAGAAATAATAAAAAGATTATATATTCAATCCTTTTTATTACCCTTATAATTGTATTAGGATTTTCATATAGACAAAGTTTATTGAAAAAATATAATAAGAAGTTAAAAGAAACAAATAAAGAGATTCAAAGTATTATAAATAGTACCTTAGAGGCTATCATACTTTCCCATGAAGGTAAATGTGTTGATTTAAATGATTCCGCTCAAAAGATGTTTAAAGTGGCAAAAAAAGAGGATGCTATTGGCAAATATATTTTAGACTATATATCAGAAGATTCAGTAGAACATATAAAAGAAAAACTTAATTATGATGCAGTGGAACCTTATGAATTAAATTGTATTAAATTTGATGGTACTATATTTCCAGCACTTATAAAAGGGACTAATATTTATATGAGTAATAGAACACTTAGAATAACTTCTATTATTGATATCTCAGAAATTAAAGAAAAAGAAAAACTTTTAATTGAACAATCAAAAATGGCAGCAGTTGGAGAAATGATTGGAAATATTGCTCACCAGTGGAGACAACCTTTAAGTGTAATTACTACAATAGTAAGTGGCTGGAGTGTATATAATGAGTATGGTAAATTTAATAAAAAAATTGTATTGGATGAGTCTTCAGTCATTTTGTCAAATGCAAACTATCTATCTCAAACAATTGATGATTTTAGACAATTTATCAAAGGTGAAAAACATGTAAAAGAGTTTGATATAAATTCTATAGAGAGTAATCTATTTAGACTGATAAGTCCTTCAATAAAAGTCAATCAAATTGTTTTAGATAAAAAAATAGAAACAGATAAAAAAATTGTGGGAAATCCCAATGAATTATTGCAGTCTTTAATAAATATTTTAAACAATGCAATAGATGCGATATTATTACAAGAGATAGAAGAACCTATTATATTTTTCCATGTAAAAGAGCTTAATAATAGAGTTATAATTGAGATTTTTGATAATGCTGGAGGGATTCAGGAAGAAAACATAAGTTTTATTTTTGAACCATACTTTACAACTAAACATAAAAGTAATGGTACTGGTTTAGGTTTATATATGACGTACAATATAATCAAAAATCTTAATGGTGAGATAAAAGTAGAAAATAAAACTTTTAACTACAATGGTAAGAATTATAAAGGGGCATGTTTTACAATAAGTTTACCCGTTAAGAATTAAAAATAATTTTAAAACATAAACCTTTATATTGTTTATTCTTATAGTTGAATATTTCATTATATATATTTATAGAACCATTATGTCTTTCTCTTACTATTTTATCAACTATTGATAAACCAAGTCCTGTCCCTTGGGATTTGTGTTTAGTTGTAAAATAAGGTTCAAGTATTCTATTTATGATATTTTCTTCAGCACCACCTGCACTATCAAGAATTTTTAATTCTATACTATGTTCATCTAGTTTGTTTGTGTTTATTAGTATTAATCTATCCTCTTCTTTTATATCTCTAAGCTTTAACATATCTTTGCTATTTGTTATTATGTTGATTAAAGCTTCTACAAGTTCATTTGAATTTCCTAGTATAATTAAGTCATCTTCTATCTCAAGATGAAGTTTAATATAATTGTTTTGTAAAGAGGCCTCAACTATATTAATCGCTTTTTTTATAGACTCTACTAAACTTATATTGTTGACACTTTTATCCTCTTTGATAAAGTTTTTGAAGTTTTCTATTGTATTAGATAAGTATTTTGCTTGTTTGATGATAATATCTGAGGTTTCTTTTATCTCATCTTTTTCTAATAAAGATAATTCATCTCTAATTCTTAATCCACTAATTGCAGTTGTAATAACACTTAAAGGTTGTCTCCACTGGTGAGCAATATTTCCAATCATTTCCCCCATTGCCATAAGTTTTGTTTGTTTCTCCATTTGTTTTAACATAGTAATATCTTTGATAACAATCAAGAATCTTTTTTTATCAGGCAATAAAGTTATACTCATATTTACAATAATTCTTTTATCTCCTCTTACTATAGATTCTTTTTCATAATTACCAACATGCCCAGTTTTAATTGCAGTTTTAATCATCTCTTTCATTTTGTTTTTATGCTCATGAGATGATAATTCTAAACTTGATTTTTTAAGTAGTTCCTCTTTTGTATATCCTGAAATCTCTTCATATGCATGGTTAAACTCTAAAAAATTTGTTTTTAAATCAGTAATTGCCATACCATCTTTACTTGTTTTAAAGATTGTTTCAAACTCTTGCTTTTGTTCTAAGATTCGTTTTTGAATATTTTCCCTATCTGTTACATCTATGCCTATGGTAACTAGATAATTCATACTTCCATCATCTTTTTTTACAAGAGTATTTGACCATTCAAAAACTCTCTCTTCTGCATTTTTTGAGATCCAACTATTTTTGAAAGATTTAACAATCTCACCTTTTTGTGCTTTTTTTATAATATCAATTACTTTTTCTTTTTTTTCTTCTGGTAAAAATCGTGACCAAAAAAATGGTTCAGATGAAATCTCTTTTTGTGTATAACCTAGAAAGTTTTGAGCATATTCATTTATCATAAACATATAACCTTCATGATCTATGGCCGCAATTGCTGCATTGGCATTATTGATAATAGTTGAGATAAAATCTTTCTCTTTTATAATAGTTTTTTCTAATTCTATCTCTTTTGTAATATCTTTTATAATAGAAAAAAGGATTATTTCATTATCCATCTCAATAGGGGATGAATTAACCTCTACAATTTTGATAGAACCATCTTTTAATTGATGATTAAATCTAAAAGCATTAGTTTTTAATTTTTTTGCCTCTTCTGTTTTTTCATGTAGAATTTCAAATGATAAAGGATTTATATCTGATATATTCATATTTTTAAATTCATCTAAACTAAAACCATAAAATTTGATAGCACTATTGTTGGCATCTATTATTTTCCCACTATCTGGATTAATAAGTAACATTACAGAATCATGGGTTCTAAACATATTTTCAAATCTTTTTTTAGAGTTTTCTAACTCTTTTAAAAGTTTATTTTGATTTGTAATATCTCTTGCAGAAGAATAAATAAATGTTTTATCATTTATATTGATTTTAACTGCTGTAATATCTGCATCATAAACAGTTTTGTCTTTTTTGGTATGTTTTGTCTGAAAATGAAAAGGTTCAGATGTTAGTTGTTTACATATATTATCATAACTTTTTTTATCAATATTTTTATCCCAGTCAAAAACAGTTAATCTTTTCATCTCTTCATCAGAATAACCTAGATGCTTTTGAACTTGTTTACTATATTCTAATAGATTCCCATCGAAATCTAAAATAGATACCATATCAGAAGATAAATTCATCAAATTTTCATATCTATTTTTTTCTTGTTCAATGAGCTGTTTATTTTGGTTTAATATTCTTTGTCTAAATAAAATAAAACTTATGCTAACTAAACTTAGTGCAATTAACCAATAAAGGTAAGTATAGTTAAATTGTGTAATTTGTTTGGTATATATCCATTTATTCAAAATATTTTGTTTGCTTATCTCATCTACACTGTCAATTAATTTATTTAAAATTGGGATTAACTCTTCATTATGCTTATTAAGCATAAATTTAACATCAAAGTTAAATTCACTTGTTCCTGATATTTTAAGATTAGTAAAGTTGTATTTATTCATATTGAAAATTAAAACTGGTAAGATATCTGCTGCTGCATAAACTTTTTCTTTTGCCAATAAATCTAAAGCTTCTAATGTATCTTTTACAGGGATCAATTTTATTTTAGGGAAATGTTTTTTAAGTAGCATAAAGGCAGTATAATTCTCTCCAACAGCTACAGTTTTACCCTCTAGTTCTTTTAGATTAACTATAAAGTTTTCTTTTATATTTGTTGCTATTGAGATAGGAAAAGAGACAATAGGTTTTGTAAAACTTCCATACTCTTCCCTTGCTTTTGTTGATGAGGTTGCTATAATCATACCATTTTTATCATTTTTGATAAAATTTAGTGCTTTAGTAAAGTTTTCATCTTTGATATAAGTATAATTTAGATTGGTGTTTAATATCATTTTTTCCCATATCTCTGCTGATATTCCACTAACTGAGTTTTGATTGTGTATCGTAAATGGTTCCCAATTAGTTACATAAATATTGAGTGATATGTTAGATAAGTTTTGTTTCTCTTTAGGTGTTAATTCTAATGTATATGCAAATTCAATAATAATAAAAAAGAATAAAAAAAATCGTATCATGGAAAATCCAAATATAGGAATGAAAAGATTTTACAATAAACTATTTTAGGTAGATATTAAAGAAAATAATAATCTTGATAAGCGCAATTATAAAAGTAAAGGGGGAAAAGCTTCCCAATGATGAGAAGCTTTTAAACTACACAGATTTGTAAGAGATATTAGAAGTTTTGAACGTTTTCTGCATTCTCTCTAGCAGACATTGCAATATCAGCAATAAATTTTTGTTCTTTTACAGATGGTAACATAAGACCTTTTTTCTTATGTTCTCTAATTTTATAAATACCCTCTTCATTTCTTGATGCATAGTAGTCATTAAAATCTGTTGTAAAAGGCATATCCCATACAATTGCACCCTCAGTTGGACAGGCTTCAGCACATCTTGGTGCATCTGCATGATCAACACACTCAACACATGACTCTGGTTTTACATAAAAGATATCATCTTGAGGGTTTTTTTCATTCCCATCTTCTAAGATTGCCGCAACTGGACATTCAGAAGCACATGCTTCACAACTTATACATTCTTCAGTAATTCTAACTGCCATAATTCATCCTTCATTAAAAATATATCTAATAAAGATGCAAAAACCATTCCCTAACTATTTAATATAGTGGTACCAGGCAGCTAAATTACTTTTTTGAAAGGCTTTATTTGTATAAAATTCTTTTGCAGGCTCGTTTGATTCATCACAAACTAGTTGAAGACGTTTATAATTATTATTTTTTGCAAACTCTTTAATATAGTTTAGTAAGTGTGTTCCTACCCCTAAATCTCTATAATCATCTTTAACCACAAAATCTTCAAGTAGTCCCACTTTTGTTCCTGTTACGGTTGAGATTATTGTTTGCATGGTTATCATCGCAATTACTTCATCTTCGAATTTTGCAATAATAACATATGATTTTGGATCATTGATTAATAGTTCTAAACCTTTTTTATGTTTGGCTTTATCAAAGGTAAAATCTACTTCTATAGTAAAAAGTGCTTCTAAAAGAGGGATTAAATACTCTATATCCCCTTTAGAAGCTTCACAAATTTGAATATTAGTTTTTAATATCATCGTATAAGATTTCTTTTGTATCTTTCTTTTTTGTAGAGGGTTTTTGGTAAACAAGCTCTACCTCTTCCTCTTTTTTGATATATGATTTTGTTATCACACAGCTTGCAAGGTTTTCTTCTGATGGTATAGTATATTGAAGTGGTAACATCACTTTTTCAATAATTCCTCTAAGTCCTCTTGCTCCAACATCTTTTTCTATGGCAATCTCTGCAATCTCTTCTAATGCATCATCAGTAAACTCTAAATCAACACCATCAAGTTCAAAAAGAATCTCGTATTGTTTTGTAATTGCATTTTTAGGTTCTTTTAGAATTCTTATCATATCTTCACGTGTTAGTTTGTCAAGTTCTGCTATTACAGGGATTCTTCCCATAAATTCAGGAATAAGACCAAAATTGATAAGCTCTTTTGGCTCAATCTCTTTTTTTACTTCCTCTTTCTCTTTTCCATTAACAAACCCCATTACTGCAGCTTTTTCTTTGTTTTTATCTTTTCTAAGTCCTACAAAGGCTCCACCACAGATAAATAAAACATGAGTGGTATCAAATAAAACAGTTTCAGCTGTAGAGTTTTTTCTACTTCCTTTAACAGGTACGTAAACTTCAGCGCCTTCTAAGATTTTTAATAAACCTTGTTGAACACCCTCTCCACTAACATCTCTACCACTTGTAGAGCTTTCACTTTTATTTGCAATTTTGTCTATTTCATCTATATAAACAATACCTCTTTTTGCTTTTTCAAGGTCAAAATCAGCTGCTGCAAGTAATCTTGAAAGGATAGACTCAACATCTTCACCCACATATCCAGCCTCTGTTAAAGCTGTAGCATCTGCAACAGCAAAAGGTACATCCATAATTCTAGCAAGTGATTTAGCTAATAATGTTTTACCAGAACCAGTAGGTCCTACTAACATGATATTAGATTTCTCAAGCTCAACATTTTTTACTGTTGGTTTATCTATTCTTTTATAGTGATTATATAATGCAACTGCTAAAACTTTTTTAGCATCATTTTGTCCAATTACATATTCATCTAAATGCTCTTTTATTTTTACAGGAACATTTAAGCCTTTTTGAAAATCCTTTTTTGCTTCATGGATTATCTCTTTTTCAAGAACATTTGAACACATAGTAACACACTCATCACAAATATGAGCATGTTCACTACTAAAGATTTTTTTTACTTCTTTTATCTCTTTACCACAGAAGTCACATCTATTTGTATTAGCCATTATTTTTTATAAATTCATCAATACTTATATTTATATTTTCTAAATTATGAGTTTTGATAAATTTATCCTCTTTTTTAGTTAATTCATCTTTATTTATAAGAGTGTAACCACCCTTTAAACCAATTGTAATCTCATTTGCTACCATTCTAAAAGTATCTTTTCCAAAGTCAACACCCATAAAAAGATATTCTTTGTCTTTTCTGTAATCTTTTAAAATTGGAGGTACTGCATATCCACCCATAGCTTCTGTTAACCAGTCTACAAAATCTGCATCTGAAACGATGAAATTCATTTCAGGTTTTGTAGAACCCATAGGTTTAAATAAAATAGGAGATTGTGTATCTAATTGAGAAACATCAATTCTCATATACTCTTTTGTAGAAGCACTATATTTATAAATTATAAATCTATCATAATCAGCAGTGATTCTAGATACTCCAGTAATTAAAAAATGGTCAACATCTTCATAAACTTTTAATAATGAATCATCCATTGTAGTATCAACTACATATTTTGGCATAAATGTTTTTAACCATTTGTAAGTTTCAGGTAAGTCATACTCTTTTGAAGAGTAGATATGATTAGTCATTTGAATAATAAATTCTCTACCTTTTCTTTGTTCTAAACTCATAGCAGCCCTACTGTATTCATACATAAGTCTTGGGCTCATAGCTCTTCCATTATTTAATGCTAAAATCATAGAATCACTATCATATGGTAGTTTAGTTCCATCAGTTGCTGTAGTATTTTCAAAAATACCCATTCCTAAAAATGGTATGATAGTACCATCTTTTAGTTTCTCTAAAATATTATCCATGGCATCCAACTCCAGTATATGATTGATAAACCTTATTTACTTCTATTCTAATCCTTTCAATATTTAAAGGATTTTCTAAATTCTCTGGCATATCAATATGATAAACTGCACCATCTTTCCCAATTAAAAAAAGTGCTTTTGTCAGTTCATCTTCTAGGCTACCACTTACAATTTTCGTTCCGTACATCTCTCCAAACTCTCCATTTACATCAAAAATTGGAATAAGTTTTTTAAACTCATACGGTATATTGGTGTTTCTAGCAAAAATAATATATGTAAATATTTCCACTTTTGCATCATTCATAAACTCATCAAACTCTATAATTTCATCTTTAAACTCTTCGAAATTAGGAAAAGACAAAAAGATTTGAATCATTCTATTAGGGCTTGCTTTTTTTATTTGTATTGTTTCACCTTGTAAGTTTTCCGCCTCAAACTCTTCTGCCATATAACCTACATCAATAAGTTCATCTATTAAGTCAAAGTTTTCATTTTTATAAGTCATTTTCTATCTCATATTTTTTTATTTTATAACCAATTTGTCTAAGAGTTATTCCTAACTCTTTTGCTGCATGGGATTGATTAAAATTGTTGTTATTAAGAGCATTTATAATAGCTTCTTTTTCTAACTCTTCTAAGGTTTTATTTTCTATAGGGATTGATTTAAACTCTTTTTTAAATTTTTCATCATTTAAAGCAGGCAATAAAAGAAGCATATCAAATTTATTTATACCATCTTCATTCCCCATTAACACAATTCTTTCGATTGTATTTTCTAATTCTCTTACATTCCCTGGCCATGGATAATGCATAAGTTCATCCATTGCTTCATCAGTTATTTTTACTATTTTTTTATGGTTTTTCATAGATTTTTCTAGGAAGAATTCAACAAGTTGTCTTATATCTTCTCCCCTTTCTCTAAGTGGTGGTAAATCTATAGGGATAACATTTAATCTATAATATAAATCCTCTCTAAATTCTCCATCTTGTACCATTTTTTCAAGATTTCGGTTAGTTGCAGCCACTAATCTTACATTTACTTTTATGGTTTTACTTCCCCCAACTCTTTCAAACTCTCTTTCTTGTAAAACTCTTAAAAGTTTAACTTGTGCAGAAGCAGAGATATCCCCTATCTCATCTAAAAATAGTGTTCCTCCATCAGCAAGTTCAAATCTTCCTTTTCTTGTTTCTCTAGCATCTGTAAATGCACCTTTTTCGTGTCCAAAAAGTTCACTTTCAAGTAAGGTATCTGTAATAGCTGCACAATTCAGCTTTATAAATGGTTCATCTTTTCTTTTACTTCTTTTATGAATAGCTGCTGCTACTAATTCTTTTCCTGTACCAGTTTCTCCTCTTACAAGAACTGTAACATCTGATTGAGCTATTCTTTGTATTACTTGAAAAACTTGTTGCATCTTAGGACTATCACCTATGATGTCTCCAAAGTTGTGAACTTTTGAATCCCATTCCATTTTGTAATAAAGTTTCAACTCTTTTAATCTTTCTTTTTCATTTTTGTTTAATTGATATGAATATATTGTTTGTGCAAAAATTGAACTAATAATTGTCAATATTCTAACACAGTCTTCAAAACCTATCTCTGTAGTTTTTGTTAATGTTGCACCTAATACACCAATTGTTTGATTATCTACTATTAGTGGTACAGCAACATATGAAAGGTTTGTATAATCTCTTTTCCCTGATTTATTTAAAAATAGTGAATCGTTGTGGATATTTTCTACTACAACTGGCTCTTTAGATTGGGCAGCTAGCCCAGTAACTCCTTCACCAAGTTTATATGTAGATAATTCTTTTTGAATTTTACTTAACTCAATAGAAGCTAATACTTTTAATTCTTCATCTTCCAATATGTGAACAGTACAATTTGTCAGATGTAATGAATTTTTTAATATCTTTATTGATTTCTCTAATGATGTATCTAAATCATAATGATTTGATATAATTGATGCAATCTCATATAATGTAGTAAGTTCTTTAACAGTTAAGCAGCTTGCACATTCAGGTCTGTCAAATGGTGTCATTAAAATCCTTTCATAATAAACTTATATTATATACAAGAAAGATACTTTATATACAACAAATCTTGTTTATAAAGTATCCAACCAAAGCTTTTCTATGAAAGTTTTTTACATACTTCCTCTTTAGGTAACTTTTTAGGTCCAGGTTTAATCCACCAAGTCTCTCCATTTGATAGTTCACACTCTCCACCCCAGTTCTCTTCTGTATCAAACTCAATAGTCTCGATTGTTTCTTCCATATCTTTTTTTGCGAAATAGAAGTAAATAACCCCGTCACTCTCTCTTAACATAACTTTTGCCATACTCTTCTCCTTTTTTATAAGTTAAATTTTATTCTCTATTTAAGATTAGATTTCTAAATTTTGATAGTAAATCTTTATTTTCAAGTTCAATTTTGAAGAACCCTTTTTTTACCTCTTTTATCAAAATATGTTTTGCATATTTTTCTTTCATCTCTGGATAATCAGTTCTAAAATGAGCACCTCTGCTTTCTTTTCTTTTTTTAGCAGCTAAAATAATTGCTTCTGAAACCTCTAAAGCATTTCTTAACTCCAAAATAGAGATAAGCTCTACATTGTTTCTTCTTTCTTTATTAATACAGTGTAAAGAGTAAGATTGAGCTCTTAGATATTTAATGTAATCAAATGCTTTTACTAAACTATTTTTAGTTCTTAAGATACCAACATGTTTATACATGGCATTACCCATTGAAACTCTTATTGCATTGAAGTTTTTAGAAGTCTCTCCTGCAAATATTTTATCAACCATTTGAATATCTTTGATTACAATATTATAATCTATTGGTAAAAATTCTGTTTTTTTAGAGTATTCAAGTGCTTTTTGACCTGCTAGTTCACCAAATACAGACCCTTCTAATAAAGAGTTTCCTCCAAGTCTATTTGCTCCATGTACACCATTTGCTGCCATCTCTCCACAAATATATAATCCCTTTATCTCTGTATCAACCATATTTGTACATACTCCACCCATACTATAATGGGCTACAGGTTTGATTTCTAAAAGTTCATTACTTATATCGATACCAGTTTGATTGAAAGCAACTGAGTACAATGATGGAAGTTTCTTTTGTATCTTTTCAACTCCAAGATGTCTTAAGTCTATAAATACTTTTTGACCATTGTTTTGTTGTTCTAAAATAGCTTTTGCAATTTTATCTCTAGTATCTAGTTCATTTACAAAACGTTCACCATTACTATTAATAAGGTAGCCACCCTCTCCTCTTGCAGCTTCTGTTACAAGATAGTTAGTTTTTGCAATACCTGTTGGGTGAAATTGGATAAACTCCATATCTTTTAGACTTAATCCTGTTCTTAAACAAACAGCTATTAAATCCCCTGTGTAATCTTGTGCATTTGTAGAGTTACCTCTATATATCCCAGCATATCCCCCACCTGCTAATACAACAGATTTTGCTGGATAAACTAATACAGATGAATCGATTCTTCTTAGACAGATAACTCCACTGATTTTTCTTTCGTGAGTAGTTAGGTTTAAAACATAATTGTTTATTAGAAATTTGATTCCTAAATCTCTAGCTTTTTTTATAAGTGCTTGAGTTATAGCTCCACCAGTTTTATCTCCCACATAACAGGTTCTAATTTTACCTGCTCCTCCAAATGGTCTTTGGGCAATATTTCCTTTTTCATCTCTATCAAATTCTACACCATGAGAGATAAGTTTTGAGATAATATCACTGGCTCTTTTACACATATAGGTTATTGTTTTTCTATCCCCTAAACCACGAGCTGATTTAAAAGTATCTTCGATGTGGGATTCAACTCCCTCTTTGTTTTCAGGATCTAAAACAGCATTTATTCCACCACTAGCCATAGAAGAGTTAGATTTAAAAATATTCCCTTTTGTGATAATAGCTACTTTATTTGTATCTGTTTTAGCTTCAATTGCTGCCATAAGTCCAGCAATTCCACCCCCTACGACAATAACATCATAAATCATAAATTATACTCTGTACATTAAATCGTAGTTTGCTCTAGGAGTTACTTTGATTTTTGTAATTTCTAAATTCTCTCGTATATGAATAGGTGCTTTTGAGGCAAAAAGTGAACTTATAATACCAGGAGTTGACCTTACAAATTGAAGTGCCAACTGAATATCATTTTTAAGTATCATGTTTGGATCAAGTAAATAACCAGTCTCTGGTTTGAATGATTTTTTAAATAGGTTCATTTGAAGTAAAGATGAACTTGAAATAACACCTATTTTTAATCTATGAGCGGCTTGCAATAAAGTACACTCTTCCCCATTTACTTTTTGTGTAGGAAGTGTATAAATTGAAGTTTTACCAATATTAAAAGGTGTTTGAATATATTTAAAGTGGTGATTTTCTCCACCAACTTTTTTAGCAATATTTACTAAATCTTCTAAATTGATATTCTCACCGCTAATCTCACTTATAAAACCATTCCAAACAGCTACACCATAGTTTTTAATTAGTCCCATAGTAACCATTTTTTCAAATCTTTTAAATATAGATTCAACTCTTTTTAAAAACTTATCGTATCCAAGTTTTAAAAGTTGCATCTCAGGATTGTGTAGATAATAGATATCAAAACAATCTATTCCCACATTTTCTAATGATTTTTTACATGACCATTCAATAAAATCAGCTGAAAAACAGTGTTGGTCAAGTTCAATATCATCTTTTGTAGCTAGTTTAGCTTTGATGATATTTTCATCTATCCATGCATATGGGTTTTCAGGAAATGGATAATCTAATTGGATAAATCCACCTTTTGAACAGATGATAAGCTCTTCTCTAGTGATTTCACCCTCGTCTAATAACTCTTTTAAAGCAATACCAATCTCTTTTTCACTTTGTCCGTATCTATAATTACTTGCTGTATCTATTAAGTTTATACCTTTTTTTATAGCCTCTTTTACACCTTCGATGTAATGAAAAACATAATTCTCTTCTTTATATGGCTCTTTATTAAAGGTTCCAAGTCCTAGTTTTGAAAAGATTAAATCGTTATGACTGATATAGAAGTCTTTGTAGTTAGAATATTTTTTAGCATAATTTAAAGTTGCTTCTTTTGTTGCGTATGACATATAATCTCTATCCTCTTTTTTTTGTTCTTAAAAGTTAAAAGAGTAAGGAGGCATCTTCCCTACTCTTTTAAAATCTAATTTACAAAAGGTACCAAAATATATGCAATTTATGTTCCACTATTTTTTATTTTTACTATATTTATAATTTGCATAAATAATTATAGCAAATATGTAAGAGATAAGAATTACTGGCAAAATAAATTTTTCAAATTCCATTTAAGTCCTTATTTTAGGGATTTGATATATTTACTGCAATAAACATTCCTCTAGTATAACAAAGATAATTTACTACTTATATTTGCCATACCACTTACATACACTGAACTTGTAACAACACCATCAATATTAAGTTTTGCAAACTCTTCTACATTTTTTATATTTATGCCACCAGCTACTAATATTTTACACTCTGGAAAGTTTACATTTTTGTAAGATACTATCTCTTGAATAGTTTTTGAATCTACTTTATCTAATTGGATAGTATCAACTCCTATTTCCATAAGTTTTATACTATCTTCATAACTATCACTTTCTACTGCAATACTTTTTTCACTTGTTTTATTTTTTATATTTTTTATTGCTTCATAAAACTCTTCATTGTTTTTATATATTATCCTATGTCCATCAAAAAATAAAATAGTTTCTGATAGTCCAAGTCTATGTGGCATTGCTCCTCCACATGTAGCAGCTTTTATACAAAATCTTTTCGAAAAAGGAAAAGTTTTTCTAGTAGTGAGAAGTTCGCAGTTAGGATTTACTTTATCTATTTTTTCTTTCATCTCATAAGCATATGTTGAGATTTTACAGCTATATTCTAATAAAATCTGGCAAACTCTCCAAGCCTTGTGAATATTCTCATACTCTCCAACAAAGCTTAAAATAGTATCCCCTTTAAAAGCTTTGTGTTTACTTTTTATAAAAGATAAAATTTCACAACCTAAAAGTTGTGCAATTCTTGCTGCTTCTTCTGTACAAGAGATTAAAATATCCTCTCTAGTAAAAACTTCAAGTTTTACTTTTTTATTATTACAATTTTGTAAGCTAGTGGTCAAATCATCGTAAGGAAGGTCTCCTTTAATATATTCTTGAAGTTCAAAATCTGTTAAATTAAACATATTTTCCCTTTTTATTGTAAAAATTCAATGCTATAAAAAACAATATGGAGATAAAAACTAATATGCCACTTAGGATAAGTGCCAAATCATAATCTCCATCAAATACAGCATTATAGATAGCTAAAGAGATTGTATCAGTTTTTCCTATAATGTTTCCACCTAACATCAACGTTATACCAACTTCACCTAAAGCTCTAGCAGTTGCAATCAACAAGGCTACAATCAAAGAGTTTTTTATAGTGGGTAAAACAATGGTTAAAAAAGTGTAAACTTTTGATTTTCCACTCACATATGAGGCTTCTTTTATCTCATTTGGAAATTGTTCAATACTAGCTTGTAATGGTTTAATCATCAAAGGTAAACCAGCAACAAAAGCTGCAATAATAATTCCACTAAAACTAAAAATTATCTCTATATTTAGTTTTAATAGTTGTTGCCCAATAAAACTTTGTTTTCCCAAAAGAAGTAAAAGAAAAAAACCTACAGCAATTGGGGGAAAAACTAAGGGTAAAGTTACAAGAGTATCTAACAACCACCTAAAGGGTAAATCCTTTTTAGAAAGTAAATACGCTAAAGGTATGCCTAAAAGTAGAAACAAAAAAGCAGTTACAACAATAGTTTTAAAACTAAGCCATAAGGGATTGGCTATTTGCTCCAATATTATGGCATCCATTTTATAGACCGTAAGAATTAAATATATCTTTTGCTGTTTTTGTATTTAAAAAATTTATAAAATCTTCACACTCTTGTTTACATGTTGGAAGTTTAGCAGCAATAATCTCTATTTTTGAGTAACTGTTTTCATCTACTAAAACATAACCACCAAGTTTTTCTTTGTTTTCTAAAGCTGCTGTTAGATTTATAATCCCTGCATCTACTTCATTTGTGATTATATATGTAAGAGATTGAGGTACTGTTGCTACTACATATAGTTTATCTTTTACATTTTTGTAAAGGTTTTCATTTTCCAAAAATTGTTTTCCTGCAATTCCATAAATAGCTTTTTTAGGTTGAGGCATAGAGATTTTTTTTATATTTTCACTTAATAAATCTTTCGAAGAATTTATTTTTGCACTCTTTTTTCCATAAGCAATTACAACTTTCCCCTCACCAATTGAGATATATTCTTTTATATCTAAACCACTTTTTTTAAGTAAAAAGTTTTTATCACCTATTACTAAACCAATATCTGTTTGATTAGCTTGAGTAGTTACTTGTCTCATATTGCCAAAAAAACCATCAATTTTTTTACCACTTTTTTCATACTCATTAATCACTTTTAACACAACTTTTTTATATCCAGCACCAGCTGCTACTTTTAAATCTTGGGCTAAAAGAGAAACTACTGTGAATAATACTAAGATAAAGATTTTTTTCATGATTATGCCTTGTTTTGAGTTATCATTGGACTAAATGCTTTTGTACTTACAATTACTTTTTGTCCAATTATTAATGTTTTTGCTTCATCTGAGCTGATGATTACTTCAACTAACTGTTGACCTATTGCAACAATAGCAATATAGATTACATCTACTTTTTTTATATCAAGAAGCTCACCTTCGAAAGAGAATTTTGCACTACCAGTGGTCTTTAATAATACATCTTTAGCTTGACCATCTTTTACTATCTCTCCTTGATTTAATATAAGAACTCTATTACTTAATCTATATATTTCACTTGGGTCGTGACTTACCATAATTGTTGTTGTTTCAAACTCTTTATGAAGGGATAAAATCTCATTTTGAAGTTTTGTTCTCATATTTGGATCAAGTGCTGAAAGTGGTTCATCCATCAAAAGTAGTTTGGGTCTGTTCATCATAGCCCTACATAAACTAACCCTTTGTTTTTGTCCACCACTTAAAGAGTTTGGTAATCTTTTTGCTAACTCTTTTAGTTCTGTTATCTCAAGTAAATGATAGGCTAATTCTTTATCTTTTTTTACATATAAAAGATTATCCAAGATACTCATATTTGGGAAAAGTGCATAATCTTGAAATACAAAACCTATCTTTCTTTTTTGTGGAGATAAACAAAATTTTTCATCAAGCCATATCTCATCATCAATTTTAATTTTTCCCTTTGCATTTTCTAGCCCTGCAAGTATTCTAAGAAGAGTTGTTTTACCACTACCACTAACTCCTGCTAAGGCAACAAAATCTTTATTTTTTATCTCTAAATTTACATTTAGATTCATTTTTCCATTTGAACCATGTAGAAGTTTTTCTATCTGTATATGTATCATTTATTTTCCTTAACTTTATACATTTTATAAGATGAAACAAAAAGTATAATACTTAATAATGGGATTAAAATATTAGTAGAAATAATTCCAAGAAAGATTGATCCTAGATATGCTCCTAAAATTGAACCTATTGCCATAATCAATATAAAAATTTTATTTATATATACTATTTTAAAGTGTTCACTCTTTTTATACCTAAAAAATGCAACTAACATTGTTGGTAAAGATATGGCTAAAGATAGACTACCAGCTAATTTAATATCTATTCCATAGATTAAAATTATTGCAGGTATATATAATTCTCCTCCTGCAACACCCAGTATTGAAGCAATTATTCCAATTATAGCACCTGTAAAGATACCAATTATATAATTAACTATATTGTTATTAAACATAGGCATATAATTATCATGTAAAATAAAATGTTCAAGTATAATCACTATTGCTATAAATAAAAGTAAAAAGGCAATAATTTTATGCAGTAATTTATTATCTATTGTTAATGCAATATTTGCACCAAACCATGCTCCAATTATACTTCCAGAAAGTAAGAATAACATAATATAAACATGTTGATATAAAAGTGGAAAAGATGAAGTATCAATTCTAAATATCAAAGAAGAGGATACTACAATAAGGCTAATTAGCTTATTTATTATTATTGCACTTAATGCAGTAAAATTAAAAATGGATATTAACATAGGAAGTCTAAATTCTGCTCCTCCAAGTCCAACTAATCCTCCTAATATACCAATTAAACTACCTGCACTAAAGGCATTAATTAATTTATACATCCTACATATTACCAAATTTTTTTGTTTGTCTATGATTAAATATATATACACTAAGTAGAACTAAAAAGCTTATTATAACCATTATTGCACTATAGATGTGGGCTGCTTTATAATCCATGATTTCTACAAACTCATAGATTGCAACAGAAGCAACTTTTGTTTCACCAGGGATACTTCCTCCAACCATTAGTACAACACCAAACTCTCCAACTGTATGGGCAAAAGTTACAATTATAGCTGTCATTAATGCTGGTTTTATATTTGGAAGAGCTACTTTAGACATAGTTTCAATCTTACCTTTTCCTGCTATATAACTAGCTTCTAGCATATTTTTATTTATACTTTCAAAGCCACTTTGTAAAGGTTGCACCATAAATGGTAATGAATAAAAACAACTAGCAACAACTAAACCTGTAAAATTAAAGACAAGCTTTATCCCAAACATCTCTTCAAAAAACTGTCCAATAGGTGAATTAAATGATAATGCCCATAGTATATAAAAACCTAAAACAGAAGGTGGTAATACAATAGGTAAAGCTGTCAAGGCTTCAAAAAAAGGTTTAAATTTTGACTTTGTTTGTGATAGCCACCAACCAAGAGGCATAGATATAACAAACAAAATCAAAGTTGTAATCCCTGCTAATTTAAATGATAATAAAAATGGTTCAAACTCTAATGCTTTTAATATTTCAATCATTTATCACATCCAATATAGATAAGTCACTTGCTTTTATATACAAAATAATCTCATCATTTTTCTTCAAATTCATTCTTTGAGAGGAACTTGTTGTAATTATACTTTGTAAAGTAATCTCTCCTACTTCTGCAAGTATATTCGTAAGAAGTTTACCCTCTTCTATCTCTTTTATAGTTGCTTTGATTTGGTTTGAGTAACTAAGCTGACCGCTAACATCTTTACCTATTGCAATATGTGTTGGTTTTACAGCTAAAATAACTTTTTGACTTTTTACAATTTTGTCACTCAAATCTAAACTCATCATCTTCAAGATTTGATTATTAAACTCAAACTGGACAATATTGAGGTTTTCAATATTGTCGATTTGAGAAATAGTTGCAACTATTTCATTCATGGTACTAAATATCCAAAATCGTTAAATATTTTTTTTGCTTTATCACCTAAGATAAAATCATAAAAAGCTTTTACTTCACTATTTTCTTTTGCATTACTCAATATAACAATTCCTTGGTTAATTGGTGTATATAGTTTTGGATCAACATCTGTCCAGTTAATCCCTTCTTTATACATAGCCATTTTAGGACTATATAAAGATGATTTTGCAATAAATCCAATATCTGCTGCTGTTAGAGCATAAGAAACTGTTTGTGAAATTGATTCTGCATAAACATATTTTGATACAACTTCATCATAGATTTTTGCATTTTTCATAGCTTCTACTGCTGCTTTTCCATATGGTGCTGTTTTTGGGTTTGCCACTGCTATTTTACTTATACCAGATTCTTTTGCAAGCATTATTCCTTTTGAAAAATCTTGTTTTTTAGAACTTAATATTGCAAGACTTCCTTGTGCATAAATAACAGGTTCTGTAATAGCAATTTTATCACTATATAAAGCTTTAGGGTATTTCATATTTGCAGCCATAAATAATTGATATGGTGCACCATTTTTAATTTGTGCAGTAAGTTTACCACTACTTCCTAACGTAACTGCAACTTTTGTATCTGGATTTGTTTTATTAAACTCTTTTATCAAATCATCGATTGCATAACTAACATTTGCAGCAACTGCTATATTTATTGTTTGAGCATAAATACTACCAACTAATAATAATGAAACTAATACTAATTTTTTTAACATCTTTAATCTCCTAAAATTTATTTTCCAATCATTATGTCACTTGCTTTTATGATTGCACTAACACTTTCACCCACTTTTAACTTAAGGCTATTTATAGAATTTGAAGTAACAACTGAAGCTACTCTATCTTGATTACCTATATCTATAATTACTTCACTATTAATTTCCCCTTGATGGATACTCTCAATTTTTCCTTGAAATTTATTTCTAGCACTAATATTTAGTGTTAAATCAGTAGTGATTAAAACTGTACTTGATTTAAAAAAAGCTGTTACTTCATCATCAATTTTTAGATCTAGATTATGTACGGCAGTTTTTGTAACAGTTGATACTAAAGTATAGCCACTTCTAAGTTTTACATATACTTCTGCATTTACCTTTCCTTCTTGAATGAGTTCTACAACACCTCTGATTTGATTTCTTGCGCTGATTTGCATTGCTAATCTCCCTATTGTTTTTAAAGTACCTGAGTCAATATCAGTCATATTTTTTAAAGCTTCTAAAAACTTCTTATGTTCATCTTTAAGTACTAAATAGGTTTTTAGCAAGTTTTCACCGTAGGCAGTTAATACAGTACCACCACCACCTCGTCCACCAGTTTCTGTTTGAACAATTGGTGTAGGAGATAGGTTATTCATTGTATCTACTGCTTCCCAAGCCTTTTTATAACTCATTGGTACCTCTTTTGCAGCTTTACTAATTGAACCACATTTTTTTATGGCAAATAGTAAATCAATCCTTTTTTCTAATAAAAAGGGTTGCTCAAAAAGTTCTAAAGTTAGATTTGATGAAATTTCCACTTTCTTCCTTTTTAATTATTTACTTAAGTATATAACGCATTATAAAAAAAAGGGTCTTATAAATACATTATATACAATAGTATATAGCGATTTATTAAAAAAAAACTAGAGGTAAATCCTCTAGTTTTAAAGATTATCTTACTGCATCGAAGAAGTAATCTGTTTGTGCAATGTTTTTAGTCTCTTCATCTAATTGGTCTAATACACCATTAGTAATCCAAGTTAATAGGTTAAGTGCACCCTCATATCCACTCATAGAGTATCTATGTAAGTGGTGTCTATCAAAAATTGGGAAACCAATTCTGATAAGTGGAGTTTTAGTATCTCTGTAAAGTTCTTTACCATAAACGTTACCAATCATGAAATCAACTGGTTCTGTGAATAATAATGATCTTAATGCCCATAAATCTTTACCTGGCCAGATGTTACATTCAGAAGCTCTGTTAGATTTCTCTAAGATAGCTTTCATATCATCTTCCCAACCTTTTCTTGGTGCATTGTGACATACAACATGAGTTGGAATTGCTCCCATTTCAACTAAGAAAGAAACCATTCCTAATAAGAAATCAGGATCTCCCCAGATTGCGATTTTCTTACCATGCATATATGGATAAGAATCTTGCATAGCATCAACAAGTCTAGCTCTTTGTTTTTTAAGCTCAGCTGGAATTTCTTTACCAGTTAATTCTGCTAATTTCATAACAAATGCATCTGTTCCACTTAAACCAATTGGGTTAAGAGTAACATACTCTTGTTTCCATTTGTTTTTAATAGTTTTAGCAGTTGCAATTGTAGAATATTTTTGTAAAGAGATAGTAGCTTTAGCATTGATAGCAGTTTTAGTATCAGCTAAAGTTGTACCACCAGAATACAATTTATATTCACCAGCTCCAGTATCCCATTGCTCTTCATGGTCACCAATCATAATGATTTTGTCACCAAACATTTTAGCAATGTTTTTAATCTCTCTTAATGAACCTAAATATGGTTCAAATCCAGGGATTATGTTAATTCTTTCTTCATCTAAAACAGCTTCTGATTTAGATGGGTTTAATTGCTCTAAAATAGACTTCATCATGTTGTCATATCCAGTGATATGAGAACCAACGAATGATGGAGTATGTGCATAAGGGATATCGATATTATCTAATTCACCTTCAGCATCTTCTCTAGCACCTGTAATGAATGCATTTAAGTCATCACCGATAACTTCTGCCATACAAGTAGTAGATACTGCAATCATTTCTGGTTTATATAAAGCATTACAGTTTCTTAAACCATCTTTCATATTTGCTAATCCACCAAATACCGCTGCAGATTCAGACATTGAGTCAGAAACACAAGGAGTTGGTTCTTTAAAGTGTCTAGTAAAATAAGTTCTGAAGTATGCAACACATCCATGAGAACCATGAACGTAAGGCATAGTGTTTTCAAAACCTAAACCTACCATAACAGCACCTAGAGGTTGACAAGCTTTAGCAGGGTTAACTGTGATAGCTTCTCTTGCTAAGTTTTTTTCTCTATAATCCCAAGATTTAGTCCACTCAGCGATCTCTGCAACTTTCTCAGGAGCAGTAGCACCGTAAGCACCTTCCCATTGTTTTTTACTTTTTAAAACTTCTTGATATTCAGGTTTTAAAAATAATTTTTGTCCGTTAACTATATTTTCTACGTCTTGCATCCTACTTCTCCTTACGCTTCTTTATCCCATGGAGCTGTAGTATGAGCCCAAACTGGAGAGTTCATAGCTAAATCCATATCTTTTGCAAAAATTGCAAACGCATCATATCCATGGTATGGACCACTGTAATCCCAAGAGTGCATTTGTCTAAATGGAAGACCCATTTTTTGGAATACATATTTCTCTTTAACACCAGCAGCAACTAAATCTGGTTTTAATTGATTAACAAATTGCTCTAATTCAAATTCACTAACATCATCATAGATTAATGTAGATCTTTTGATATCTTCTTTTGTTCTTTTATAATCATCACCGTGAGCGAACTCATAACCAGTACCAATTACTTCCATTCCTAAATCTTCATATGCTCCAATAACGTGTCTTGGTCTTAATCCACCAACATAAAGCATTACTTTTTTACCTTCTAATAAAGGTCTATATTTAGCAATAACTTCATCAGTCATTTTAGTATATTTAGCAATAACTGCTTCTGCTTTTTCTTGGATTGATTCATCAAAGAATGAAGCAATTTTTCTAATAGACTCAGTAGTTTTACTTGGTCCAAAGAAGTTATATTCCATCCAAGGTATACCGAACTCTTGTTCCATATGTCTTGAGATATAGTTCATAGATCTATAACAGTGTAATAGGTTTAATTTAGCTTTTGGTCCATTTGCGATCTCTTTATAAGTAGCGTCACCTGACCATTGAGATACAACTCTAAGTCCCATCTCTTCTAGGATAATTCTTGTAGACCATGCATCTCCACCGATGTTATAATCTCCAATGATTGATACATCATAATCAGTACCATCCCAGTCTTTTCTAAATCTAGCATCTGGCATAACGTGGTCTCTAATCATATCGTTTGCGATGTGGTGACCAAGAGATTGAGAAACCCCTCTAAACCCTTCACATGATACAGCAACACATACGTTACCAGTTTCTTTTTTGTGTACTTTAGCTACCGCTTGGATATCGTCACCGATAAGACCAATTGGACACTCAGATTGAATTGAAACACCATTGTTTAATGGGAATAATTCATCAATTTCTTCTAAAGCTTTTTTAAGTTTTTTATCTCCACCGAATACGATATCTTTTTCGTTGAAGTCAGTTGAGAAGTTCATTGTAACAAATGTATCAACACCAGTTGTACCGATGTAGTAGTTTCTTCTACCACCTCTTGAGTATTGACCACATCCAATTGGTCCGTGAGAGATATGAATCATATCTTTAATTGGTCCCCAAACAACCCCTTTAGATCCCGCATAAGCACAACCTCTTTGCGACATAACACCTGGTACAGTTTGTTTGTTTGATCTTGTTTTATCACAAGCACCTTTAACACCTTCTGGTGAATCTACACCTAAGTGTTTAGCTCTGTTTTTAGCCGCTTTTGCAGGATAAGCTTTTAATACTTCTTCAATAGCTGCTAATTGTTGACTCTCTAATGTTTCTGGTCCCATTCTTTCTCCTTCTTGGGGTAGTAAAAGAAGCTTACGCTACTTTTACTCTGTATAGATTCATATCATCTAATTTTTTACATAACTCTTTTGTTGCCTCACCATCAACTGATTTAGAGATTTCTGAGATTTGATATTTGTTAGTGTAGTACATCATTTTGAAACCATCTTTTTCTTGTACTTCAGTGTTATTGAAGTAATCAACTAATGCTTTATGAGCAAAAGTACCTTCAGCTACTTCGATAGTCTCTAATAATTGACCTTCTCTAGTTTCAGAAGTGATAGTAACAGTTTTACCTGCTGCATCTAAACCATCTTCAATTTTTTCTACAACTTTATCAAAACTTACATCATTACCCATATCAGCTGGGAAGTGGTATCCACATATAAACATTTTCTTCTCCTTGTTTTTACTTTTTATATTTTTTTATATTTTTGTTTTTAATTAATAAAAGAGGCTTACGCTTCTTTTTGTCCTAAGTTTTCTTCGTCTACTTCTTCTTCTAATCCGAATTCCATTAATAGGTTTTCTAAATCATCCATTTCTAATGGCTCAGGAATAACTTTCATATCATTGTTGATAATTTTTCTAGCTAATTCTTTATATTCCATAGCTTGGTCAGAATTTGGTGAGAACTCAACAACTGTCATTCTTCTTAACTCAGCTCTTTGAACGTGGTTAGATCTTGGAACGAAGTGAATCATTTGAGTACCAATTTGCATTGCTAAGTGTTTAGCTAAGTCATACTCTCTATCTGTCATTCTTGCGTTACAAACTAAACCAGCAAGTCTTACTCCACCAGTGTTAGCATATTTTAAAATACCTTTTGAAATGTTGTTAGCTGCATACATAGCCATCATTTCACCAGACATTACGATATAAATTTCTTGTGCTTTACCTTCTCTAATTGGCATAGCAAATCCACCACAAACAACGTCTCCAAGTACATCGTAAGAAACGAAATCTAACTCATCATCATATGCACCTTCTTCTTCTAAGAAGTTAATTGCTGTAATAACACCTCTACCTGCACATCCAACACCTGGCTCTGGACCACCAGACTCAGTACACATAATATAACCCTCAGTAATTTCAGTATTATCTGGGTGGAACTCATCTGCACCTGGTTTACATACATCTTCTAACTCTAAATCTTCAACAGTACCAGCTTCAGAAGCTAATTGCATAATAGTTGATTGTGCTTTTTCATGTAAGATTAATCTTGTTGAATCCGCTTTTGGGTCACACCCAACAATTAAAATTTTCTTACCATAGTAGTGACACATTGCTGCTAATGTATTTTGAGATGTAGTTGATTTACCAATCCCACCTTTTCCGTAAAACGCTATTTGTCTTAAATCTGACATTTTATCTCCTTTGATTTATGTTTACGAAATACACTATTGCACTTAGTGTTCCACAACGAAAAAAAATCAAAAAAAATTTGAAAAAAATTTGTAAATTTGTAATAAAGCCCATAAAATAGGGACTAAAAAAGATTAAAAAAATTTATAAAATAAAAATAGGACAAATTTTGTCCCGTTTTCATTATTGTTT